>NZ_JAINFC010000999.1 GCF_020740835.1 Streptomyces sp. UNOC14_S4 | reverse complement strand
GAGACAGCCTTCTCGCCCTGTGCCGCACCCACCGCCCCGCACTCGAGGAAGCCCTAGCCGAACACACCACAACCAGCAGCACGACGACTATGCCCGCCGTCCTGCCCACCCAGGAGATCGCCACCCAGCTGACCCGGCGGACCGCCACCATCAACCTGTTCGGACGGATGCTCGCCGAGATCCCCTCCGGCCACGTCGAGGGCGCAGTGCAGATGGCACCCGCGTTCACCGTCCACCAAGCCGACCTGCAGCCGGACTTCTTCACCAGCGTCGAGGACTGGCCCCAGCCAGGCGAGGCCGGCAGCGCCCACCTGCAGACCGCCTTCCTCACCGCAGGCATCTTCTACCGGTTCGCCACCGTCAACGTCACCGAACTCCTCCACAACCTCGACGGCGACACCACCACCGCCAGCGAACTGATCGAGCTGTTCACCCGCTCCTTCATCATGACAATGCCGAAAGGCAAAAAGACCTCCACCGCCCCACACACCGTCCCCGACCTCGTCCACTACGCCGTACGCGACCGCCGCCCCATCTCCTACGGCGCCGCCTTCGAACAACCCGTCAAAGCCCAGCCCCAAGGCGGCTACACCCTCCCCGCACGCAAAGCCCTGACCGACTACGCAGCCGCCATCAACCGCCTGGTCGGCACCCGGCACCGCATCGCCCACGGCCACGCCGGCACACCAACCACCCCCCTCGAACACCTCGGCACCCACCACCACTCCTTCGACGACCTGGCCACCGCCTGCACCAAAGCCACCATGACCCCCACCACAGACCCCGCCGGAGACCAGGCATGAACGGCCTCCTGCTGCGCCTAGCCGGACCCCTCCAGTCCTGGGGCGAACGCGGAGTCTTCC
>NZ_JAINFC010000998.1 GCF_020740835.1 Streptomyces sp. UNOC14_S4 | reverse complement strand
TGCCGGAGGAGCCCGAGCCCACGCCGCGGCCCGTGCCCAAGCCGGAGCCCGCGCCGGGTCCGGAGCCGGAGCCGCAGCCCGCGATGCCGCCGCGCGACGCGGCCGTGAGCCTGACGAAGGTCGAGCGGACGGCACCCGGGCTGGTCAGCCTCTACAAGGCCGCCGCGGTCTCGCTGGAGAAGCAGGGCCTCACGGGTACGCGCGCCGCTGTCTACCTGGTGCTCGACCGCTCGGGCTCGATGCGCGAGTACTACAGGAACGGCACCGTGCAGCACCTCGCCGAACAGGTGCTGGGCCTCTCCGCCAACCTCGACGACGACGGCACCGTGCCGGTCGTCTTCTTCTCCACCGACGTCGACGGCGTGGCCGAGCTGGACCTCACGAGCTACGAGGGCCGCATCGAGGAACTCCACAGCTCCATGGGCCACATGGGCCGCACCAATTACCACTGGGCCATGGAAGCGGTCATCGAGCACTACAAGAAGTCCGGCTCCACCGCGCCCGCCTTCGTCGTCTTCCAGACCGACGGCGGCCCCTACAGCAAGGCCGCTGCCGAACGCGCCCTGTGCGAGGCGGCGAAGCTCCCCCTCTTCTGGCAGTTCGTCGGCTTCGGCGACCCCGAGGGCAAGGGCTTCGACTTCCTCCGCAAGCTGGACGACCTGCCGGTGCCGGAGAAGCGCGTCGTCGACAACGCGGGCTTCTTCCACGCGGGACGCGACCCGAAGTCCCTCACGGACGCCGAGCTCTACGCCGAGCTGATGGTCGAGTTCCCCGAGTGGCTCGCGGAGGCGCGCGCCGCGGGCATCGTCACCGGCTGAGCCCCGCCGCCGCCGGCCAACCCAGTCGCGTCGGTGCTCAGCGGGTGAC
>NZ_JAINFC010000997.1 GCF_020740835.1 Streptomyces sp. UNOC14_S4 | reverse complement strand
CTCCCCAGGAAGTCGTATGTCCCCCTATGACATTTCCCCGATTTCTCCCTTCGGGCTCGCCATTCGGGCCGCCGAAGACGGTGCGTCCGTCGCGGAAATCCCCATCAGTACCCTGAGGCCCCTCGTTCAGCAGCATCATCTCGTTCTTCTTCGCGGGTTCGAGGCTTTCGCCGGGCCCGACGAGCTTTCCGCTTATTGTGCGCGCTGGGGCGAGTTGAGCGTGTGGCCGTTCGGGACCGTTCTCGAACTGGTCGAGAAGGAGCGGCCCGAGGACCACATCTTCGACTCCAGTTATATGCCGATGCACTGGGACGGCATGTACCGCGAGCAGATACCCGAGTTCCAGGTGTTCCAGTGCGTCCACGCCCCCGGCGCGGGCAACGGCGGGGAGACGACGTTCTCCCACACCACCGCCGTCCTGGAGAACACTGACCCCGCCGTCGTCGAGCGGTGGTCGAAGGTCACCGGCACGTACCACCGCGCCATGGAGTTCTACGACAGCGTCACCGTCGCGCCGGTCGTGGACGCCCACCCCGTCCACGGCGCCCCCGTGATCCGTTACAACGAGCCCACCGCCGCCGACGACACCGGCTTCGTCAACCACCCCGACCTGTCCTTCTCCGGGCTCCCCGAAGACGAACTCGCCGATTTTCACCGCTCGTTGCGTGCCGCGCTCTACGACCCCGCGCACCTCTACGCGCACCCCTGGGAGACCGGGGACCTCGTGATCACCGACAACTACACGCTTCTGCACGGCCGCAACGGCTTCACCAGTGGCGCCCCGCGTCATCTGCGTCGCGTGCAAGTGCTCGGTACCCCGCCGCTCGACAACCCCGGACTGGTGCGATGACTTCCCACGAGCCCCCCCACGGCG
>NZ_JAINFC010000996.1 GCF_020740835.1 Streptomyces sp. UNOC14_S4 | reverse complement strand
AGGGACCTCCGGTCAGTGCGGTCATGAGGGGGCTCCAGGGGGACGGGATCGGACGGGACCAGGCGAGGTCCGCCGAGATCATTCGGTGTCAGTCGCAGGCTAGGGGCGCCGGAGGCCCCCGGGCATGTTCCGTTCGGGAGAAGTGGGCGCGTCGCCTTGTCCGTACCGGACATGGCGGGCGTCCCGGGCGCCGCCCGGCCTCCCCTGCGAGTGATCATGCCCATACGGAGGCGTGCCGTACCGCAGGTCACCTGAACTCCCCGCTCGTGCCTACTAGATTGAGCTGCGGCGCTACGAGAGAAGCTCGGGCACGACGTCTGGCGCGGGGGGCGAAGGGCAGCGTTATGGACACAGAGGGCACGTTCGACCCGTCCGGGCCCTGGGGCCCACGCGACACCACGCCTTCCGGGCCGGGCACTCCGCCCGTACCGCCGCGCCCCGCCGAGCCGCCGCGGATGCCCGCCGCGCCCCCGCGCGGCGTCGAGCACGGGCATGCGCAGCACGGGGTGCCCGAGTCGCCCTTCATGACCTGGCTGCGCGTGCCGCGCACCGCCGCGCAGCCGGGGGTCTGGGCCTTCGGCCACCGGCCCAGGGCGCCCGAGGAGCCCGGCCGGGTGCCCGGCAGGCAGCTCGTCAGCGGCGCGGTGATCGCCTTCCTCTGCGGATGGCTCTTCTGGTCGCTGCTCTGGCACGGCTACCTCGGCCCGTACTGGAAGTGGCCGCTGCGGGCCATGGCGCCGGGCTCGTGGACGGACGGCACCGAGGAATGGATGATCGCGTCGTACGTCTATTACGCGCTCGCCCTGTGCGTCCTCGCCGTCGGCTTCGGCAGGGTCGGCCGCTGGCCCGAGCTGTGGCGCCGGTACGTCACACCCG
>NZ_JAINFC010000995.1 GCF_020740835.1 Streptomyces sp. UNOC14_S4 | reverse complement strand
GTGCCTGCGCGGCCGGGGCGGGGACCACCGGAGCGGCCACGGGCGCGGGCGCAGGTACGGATACGGGAGCGGGAGCGGGCGCGGCGGCGGGTACGGGCCGGGGCGAGTCGACGGAGATGCCGAAGTCGGTGGCGAGGCCCGCGAGGCCGCTGCTGTAGCCCTGGCCCACGGCCCGGAACTTCCATTCGCCGTTGCGGCGGTAGAGCTCCCCCAGGACGAACGCGGTCTCCACGGTGGCGTCCGTGCTGTCGAAGCGGGCGAGTTCGGTGCCGTCCGCCAGGTCGAGGACCCGGATGTGGAGCCCGGGCACCTGGCCGAAGGCACCGCCGTCGGCGGAGGCCGCGAGCACCACGGTCTCGACGGCGGGCTCGACGGCGGCGAGGTCGACGGTGAGCGTGTCGACCACGGAGTCACCGGCCGGGCCCTTGCCTTCGTGCCGGACCGCGCCGGAGGGGTGGACGGCCTGGTTGTAGAAGACGAAATCGGCGTCGGAGCGGACCCTGCCCGCCGTGAGCAGCAGCGCGGAGACGTCGACGTCCGGTATCCCGGCCCCCGCGCGCCGGCCGAGCTCGACGCGTACGGCAGGCGCCGGAATACGGATGTTGGTGCCTTTGAGCATCCCCATGCTCCACCCCTTACGAACAGTCCGTCGTGGTCCGCGTGGTCCGCGTGGTCCGTTGTCGCGGAACCCGTTGCAGGACCCAACGTACCTCCGACGGCTGTTTCCGCCGGATCTACGGATATCCCTGACGACTTCCCTGACGCGGCGCCGTGGGCTCGTGTGCGGTGGGCTCGTGTGCGGTGGGCTCGCGCGTTGCGGGCCGGTACGTGGGGTGTTCGGCGGGCTGATGTGTCGCGGGACGCTCGGTGGGCGGGTGGG
>NZ_JAINFC010000994.1 GCF_020740835.1 Streptomyces sp. UNOC14_S4 | reverse complement strand
CCCCGCCCCAGGAGGATCCACGGCAGGATCCGCGGCAGGCAGAAGTGCCCCGCGCGCGGGAGGCACTCCCGCCCTCCGACTTCACGACGGCAGTGGAGACACCGCCGCCCCCCGATCCCGAGCAGCTGTGGGAAGCCCCGCTTCCACCACGCCCCCCGCAGACACGGGAACCCCTCTGGCCCTCGAAGCCCTCGCCGAGGAACACGCAGAAGGACGACGCGCGGAAGAGCCACCAGGCACCACCGACGCCTTCGGGCCCGGACGTGGAGGACGAGCAGCCGGACGACACCGCATCGCGGGCCTGCACCCCGGCAGACCCGGAGTCCTCGACGAGTACCGCTGCGGTGGAGGGCCTGGAGGGTCTGAAGAGCCCGGAGGACGTCGAGCGTTCGGAGAGCGGAGAGGGGCCGAAGGGCTCAGAAGGCTCGGGGGATTCGGAAGGTTCGGGGGATTCGGAGATCTCCGCGATCTCGCTGGCCTCGCTCCTCACGGAGGGCTCCGAGGCGCGGGACGCCTCCCCGGACACCCCAAAGGCAACAGACACCCCAGAAGACACCCCAAAGGCCTCGGGCAGCCCGAAGTCCCGGACATCACCTCAGCCCCGGAAGCCCAAGCAGCCACGCCGACCGCTTCCGTCGCCCTCGACCCCCTTGCCGGACAGCCAGGACGACCAAGACGACCAGAACGACCAGAACGACCACGACGACCAGGCCGAGCAAGCCAAGGCAAGCAAGCCGGATGCCGCCACCGGCGCCTCCTCCGATTCCGACGGCCCTCGCGCGCCGCACGGCCCTCGCGATCCCCGCGAAGCGTTCGAGTCCCGTGAACCCCACGATTCCCATAATTCCCGTGAATCCCGCGACTCCCGTGAATCCCGGGAC
>NZ_JAINFC010000993.1 GCF_020740835.1 Streptomyces sp. UNOC14_S4 | reverse complement strand
GTGGTGCGGTCGAGGCGGGGGACGAGGGCGGTGCCGTCGCGGAGCGCCGCCTGGGGTTCGCGGGCGGCGACGAGCGCGGCGAGGACGTGGGTGGAGGGCGCGACGGTGTCGGCGTCGGCGATGGTGATGCGGCCGGGGGCTTCGGACTGTGCGGAACGCAGGAGGCCCCAGACGGTGGCGGCCGCGAGGTCGGTGATGTCCTCGCCCGGCACGGTGGCGACGGCCCCGTGGGTGAGGACGAGAAGGGGAGTGGCGGTGAGCCGGTCGTCGGCCAGCCATTCCTGGACGAGTCCCAGGATCCGCTGCGTGCTGCCGTGGACCGCGGTGACGGTGTCGGTCCCGGCCGTGGGCACCCAGGGCACCACGACGGCGTCCACGGGTGCACCTGACTCCAGGGCCGCGGCCACCGCGTCCACGGTGTCGAAACGGCGTCCGGTGAACTCGCCGTCGCCCAGCACGCCCCAGCGGATGTCCGGATCAGCCCCGGCGAGGGCGATCGGCCTCCAGGCGACATCGAACAGCGCGTCCTGACGCCGCTCCCGCACGTCGCCGATCCCGTCCGGTGACAGCGCGCGCAGCACCACCGAGTCGACGGAGGCGACGGGCTCTCCCGCGCGGTCGGCGAGCTGCATCGCGTACGCCCCGCCGGAGCCGTCCGGCACCAGCCGGACCCGCAGGGCGGAAGCACCCGTCGCGTAGAGCCGCACCCCGCCCCACCCGGTGGCGACCCGGGCCGCCGGAGCCCCGGGGGCACCGGCCACGAGCAGGGCGTGCGAGGCCGCCTCCAGCAGCGCGGGGTGCAGGCCGAAGCCGCCGGGAGCCGTCTGCTCGTCGCCTGGCAGCCGGACCTCGGCGAAGAGCTCCTCGCCCCGCCGCCACAGAGC
>NZ_JAINFC010000992.1 GCF_020740835.1 Streptomyces sp. UNOC14_S4 | reverse complement strand
GAACCATGCCCCGTCGGCAGATACACGTCACCGACGCGGACGGCACGCCGTTGCGGGTCGCCCTGCGCGAGTCGCGTGCGCGGTCGGGCATGCCCACGGCCTTCCCGGCCGACGTCCTTCAGGAGGCCGCGGCGGTCGCGCGGCGCCCGCGGCTCCCCACGCGCGACGCCACCGACCTGCCGCTCTTCACCATCGACCCGCCCGCGTCGAAGGACCTCGACCAGGCCGTCTTCCTCGCCCGCCGCGCCGCGGGCGGCTTCCGCGTCCACTACGCCATCGCCGACGTCACCGCCTTCGTGCTCCCCGGCAGCGCCCTGGACGCCGAGGCGCACCGCCGCGTCATGACGTACTACTACCCCGACGTCCGGGTCCCCCTGCACCCGGACGTCCTCGGCGAGGGCGCCGCCAGCCTGCTGCCCGACCACACCCGGCCCGCCCTGCTCTGGGAGCTCGACCTGGACACCGACGGCCGGGTCGTCCGCACCGACGTGCGCCGCGCCCTCGTCCGCAGCCGCGCCAAGCTCAGCTACGCGAGCGTCCAGCGCGCCCTCGACTCCGGTGCCGCCGAGGAGCCGCTCTCGCTGCTGCGGGAGGTCGGCCTGCGCCGTGAGGAGCTGGAGCACACCCGGGGCGGCATCTCCCTGAGCCTCCCCGAGCAGCGGATCGTGCGCCGCGGCAACCACTACGCGCTCGTGTACCGCTCGCCGCTGCCCGCCGACCGCTGGAACGCCCAGATATCCCTGATGACAGGCATGGCCGCGGCCGAGCTGATGCTCGGCTCCGGCACCGGGGTCCTGCGCACCCTGCCGCCCGCCCCCGGCACCGCCGTCACCAGGCTGCGCCGGGTCGCCCGTGCTCTGGGGGTCACCTGGCCCGAGAGCATGGCGT
>NZ_JAINFC010000991.1 GCF_020740835.1 Streptomyces sp. UNOC14_S4 | reverse complement strand
CCCCCAGACTCCGTCCGGGAGGTGCCCCCAGCCCTGCGGAACGCCTGCCCACAACCGGAGGTAGGAGGTAGGGGGCGCCCCGATAGGGGCGCGGGGAACTGCGCGACCAGCCCCCACCGGGGCCGCAGTCGCGCACCGAGCGCAAGACGCACCCCAGTAGGCGCTACGGCAAGAGCTACCGCAGGTGGGACGTGTCGTTCAGGAGTCGAACCGACGCATTGCCGTCCGCGTAATACGCCACCGCCGACACCGACGCCGCCGACAGCTCCATGCGGAACAACGACTCCGGCGGAGCCCCCAGCGCGAGCCGTACCAGGGTCTTGACGGGGGTCACGTGGGTGACGAGCAGGACCGTTCTGCCCGCGTGGCGCGCGAGGAGGCGGTCGCGGGTCTGCGCGACCCTGCGGGCGACCGTGGCGAAGCTCTCGCCGCCGCCGGTCGGCGCGGCCTTGGAGGAGGCGAGCCAGGCGTCGAGGTCGGCGGGCCAGCGCTCCTTGACCTCGGCGAAGGTCAGGCCCTCCCAGGCGCCGAAGTCCGTCTCGCGCAGCCCGTCCTCGACGTGGGCCTCCAGCCCGAGCCGGGCCGCCACGGCGGCCGCCGTCTCGCGGCAGCGGCGCAGCGGCGAGGAGACGATCTCCTGGATGGTGCCGCGCGCTGCGAGCGCCGCGGCCACGGCCTCCGCCTGGCGGTGTCCCGCGGGCGACAGGCCGGGGTCGGCGCCGTTGCCGCCGCCGCTGCCGGAGAACCGCTTCTGCGGAGTGAGCGCGGTCTCGCCGTGCCGCAGCAGGACGAAGGTGGTGGGCGCGCCGAGGTCGGCGGGCACCGCCCAGCCGACGGGCGCGGGCCGGGGCCCGGCCGACGCTTCCGGAGCGGGCCGCTCCGGAAGCGTCGGC
>NZ_JAINFC010000990.1 GCF_020740835.1 Streptomyces sp. UNOC14_S4 | reverse complement strand
GGGCCGGGCGGGGGAGGCGCGTCACCCTGGTGGCGGTCCGTGCCGAAGCTCGCGCTCCTCGCCGGGGCCGTGGTCGCCGCCGCCGCGCTCGCCGTCTTCTTCCTCCGGTCCGACAACGGGGGCTCCGGCGACGTCTACCTCCAGGCCGCCAACGCCGACGGCATGGACCCGTTCACCCAGTCGACGGCGAAGGAGCCCGCACCGCAGGCGACCGCCTCGCCCAGCGCCCCCGCGGGCACGGGATCCTCCGGGAAGCGCAGCGTCCAGGGCTCCGCCCCCGGCCTCTACGGCGGCACCCAGGGCGCCGCCAGCTGTGATGTCGACCGCCAGATCACCTATCTGACCGAGGACCAGACCAAGGCGCGTGCCTTCGCGTTCGCCGCGGGCATCGAAGCGGGCAACATCCCGGACTGGCTCCGGGGGCTCACGTCGCTGCAACTGCGCTCCGACACCCGGGTCACGGACCACGGCTTCCGCAACGGCTCCGCCACGTCCTTCCAGGCCGTCCTCCAGGCGGGCACCGCCGTGCTCGTCGACAACCGGGGCATGCCCCGCGTGCGCTGCGCCTGCGGCAACCCCCTCGGGCCGCCCTCCAGCGCGAGCGGCACCCCCAAGGGCAAGACGTGGCACGCCTACCGCTCCGAGAATGTGATCACGGTCGTACCGGCCGACGCGGCCATGGACGCCTTCGTCGTCTACGACCCGCAGACCGGCCACTGGTTCCAGCGGCCGGTGGGCACCCAGGGCGACAGGGACACCGCCACCTCGCGGCCCAGTGGCGGCGCGTCGTCGGCGCCGCCGCAGCACCAGAGCGCCTCGCCGGGCGGCGCCTCCCCGGCGACACCGCCGAGCCCGTCGCAGCCGTACACGCCGACGCCCGCTCCCCCCTCGATGCCGGGCTACAC
>NZ_JAINFC010000099.1 GCF_020740835.1 Streptomyces sp. UNOC14_S4 | reverse complement strand
TGTCCAGGTTGATCTTCCCGCCCGCGCCGCCCGCCGCGTCCGGGAAGATCAACCTGGACAAGGGCCGGGTGAGCCTCCAGAAGAACCAGACGGTCTCCCTCGTCAAGGGCGGCCGCCCGCTCAACCGGTCCGTGCGGATGGGCCTGGGCTGGGAGCCCGCGTGGCACAGCCGCGCCATCGATCTCGACGCCTCGGTGATCGCCTACGGCCCCGACCGCAACATGATCGACGCCTGCTACTTCGGCAAGCTCCAGATCCTCAACGGCGCCATCCAGCACTCCGGTGACAACCTCACCGGCGAGGGCGCGGGCGACGACGAGTCGATCACCGTCCACCTCGACGGCCTGCCGCCGGAGGTGACGGGCCTGGTCTTCACGGTCAGCTCCTTCAACGGCCAGAAGTTCACCCAGGTCGCCAAGGCGTACTGCCGCCTGCTCGACGCCCGCACGGGCGAGGAGATGGTCCGCTTCGACCTGACCGGCGCCGAGCCGAAGACGGGCGTCCTGATGTGCAAGTTCGTCCGGCAGTACTCGGGCGAGTGGGAGATGACCGCCATCGGCGAGTACGTGAAGTCGAAGACGGTGCGCGACCTGGTCAAGCCCGCCGCCATGGCCCTCTAGGCCCCCTGCGGCACGGCTGCCGCCGGCAGAGCGGCGAGGCGGGCGAGCCGACGGTGGGAGGCGAGGAGCGCCGCCCGGTCGTACGAGGCGGCGGTGACGAGCACCTCGTCGGCGCCGCTGCGCCCGATCAGCGTGTCGAGCGCGGCGGCCACCTCGTCCTCCGTGCCGTAGAGCTGGCCGCTCAGCCCTTGACCGAGGAAGCCGCGCTCCCGTTCCGTCATCTCCAGGGACTCGATCTCCTCCGCCGGGAGCAGCGGCGGGAAGACGCCGCGCGTACGGGAGTGGGCGAGGGCCCAGGCCTCGGGGAGCAGCAGGCGGCGGGCCTCGTCGGCGGTGTCCGCGACGGCGATGCCGCCCGCGACGACGACGTAGGGGTGCTCGCGCAGGGCGGTGGGGCGGAAGCCGGCGCGGTAGCGGTCGACGGCGGCGAGCATTCTGTCCTCGCCGTGCAGTCCGCCGATGACGAGGGCGGCGCCCGCGCGGGCGGCGATGTCCGCGCCCGCCTCGTTGGCGAGGACGAACAGGGGCACCCGCAGGCCCTCCGCGGGACGGGCGTGCACCTGGGGGTGGGCGCGCGGGCCGTCGGTGAAGTAGGCGGCGAGCTCGGCGAGTTGGCCGTCGAAGTCGTCCATCGCGTCCTTCTCCGTACCGAGGGCGCGGCGGATGCCGTCGGTGAAACCCACGGAGCGGCCCAGCCCCATGTCGATCCGGCCGGGGAAAAGGGACTCCAGCACCCCGAACTGCTCGGCGACGATCAGGGGGCGGTGGTTGGGCAGCATCACGCCGCCGGTGCCGACGCGGATGCGCGAGGTGGCGGCGGCCACGGCCGCGGCCAGCACGGTGGGCGCGGACCCGGCGACCCCGGGCACGCTGTGGTGCTCCGACACCCAGAACCGGTGATACCCGAGCCCCTCGACCTCCCGCGCGAACCCGACGGTACCCCGCAAGGCCTCAGCGGGCTCCCGCCCGCGCCGGGTGAGGGACCGGTCGAGAACGGAGAACCGTGTGGAGCGTATGCGCGCGGTGGTCACGTCCGCTTCAACAACACCGCCCCACGAAGATTCCCGGGCAGGGCGCCCCGTAAGGGGCGCGGGGCTGTTGTCGGTATGCGGCTCCGCCGCGTGGGCGCGCCCAGCCCCGGGGCCGTGCCCCGTAAGGGGCGCGGGGAACTGCGCGCCCAGCCACAACGGCCCCGCAGCCGCGCGCGCAGCGCAAGAGGCACCCCGGTAGGCGCCCCCGCCGAAAAGCAGGGGCACCCCACCCCGCCGAAAAACCCTAGCGGCGCGACCGCGCCTTGAACGCCGCCTTACGGGCCTCCTTGGCCGCCTTCTTGTCCGGGTGCAGACGCCCCATCGCCTCCAGGACCTCCGCCGTCGCCGGGTGGTCCACCCGCCACACCGAGTCGAAGAAGCCGCTGTGGCGGTCCACGAGGTCCGTGACCAGGGCGCGCAGCTCGTCGCTGTCGCCGTCGGCCGCGAGCTGGGCGGCGATCGTGTCGACGGTGAGCCAGAAGACCATCGCCTCGTCCGGCTCGGGGACGTCCGCCGCACCGTGCTCGGCGAGCCAGACGCGGGCGAGCCCGCCCAGCTCACGGTCGTCGAGGACCTCGCGGAGCGCGGGTTCGGCCTCGGTGCCGAGCAGGGAGAGCGCCTGCTGGCAGAAGAGCCTGCGGCGCGGCGAGTCCTCGTCCGCGCCGTGCGCCGCGGCGAGCAGTTCCCGTGCGGCGTCGAGCGGCGCGCGGCGGGCCACCCACAGCTCGGTCTCGGCGCGCGCGGCCGCCTCGGGGTGTCCGGGGAGCGCGGCGAGCAGTTCACCGGCGCCGCGCTCGGCGAGGTCGCCGACGGCGGGCGCGTCGACCCCGGCGTCGAGCATCCGCTGGCGCACCGCGTAGACGCCGAGCGGGGTGAGGGTCACCATGCCGTAGCGGCTGACGTCCTCGTCCTCGGGGCTGTCGGAGTCGACGCCGTCGACGGACTCGCGGATGTGGCCCTCGCCGTCGATCTCCTCGATGAGGGACTCGTCGACGGGCCGGTAGGCCACGAGTCCGGTCAGGGCGAGCATCCGGAACTGGTCGTCCAGGCGCATCATCGCGTCGGAGACCTCTTCGAGGACGTCGTCGGTGGGCTCGTCCATGTCATCCGGGACGATCATGGAGGCGGCGAGCGCGGGCAGCGGCACGGGCCGGTCGGCGCTGCTCTCGTCCAGCGCGGTGAAGAGGTAGAGGTTGCCGAGGACGCCGTCGAGGAAGTCGGCCTCCTCCTCGGGGTTCCAGTCGAGGCTGTCGAGGTCGAGGTCCTCGCCCTCGGCGAGCTGCTCGGCGATCGCGCCGAGGTCGGGGGCGGCGGCGTCGGCGAGGACGCTCTCCAGGCCGCCGAGCCACAGGTCGAGGACGTCCGCGGGGCTGCCGGAGGTGAGGGTGGCCAGTTCCTCGCCCGTGGCGGCGACACCGGCGGGCAGGTTCTCGTCGGCCGGCTCGTCGGGGTGCTCGGTGAAGTCCACGAGGCCGGTGTCCAGCGCGTGCTGCCAGGCCTCGGCGGCGTACGCGGGGCCGTCCTCGTCGTCCGTGAGGCCCAGGAGCTCGGTCGCGGCGCGCAGCTGCGTATCGAGCAGCTCGCCGCCCACCCCGACCGGAGTGCCCTCCTCGCCCGCCCAGCGGGCCAGCTTCGCGGCGCGGGAGAGCAGCGGCGTGGACAGGGCGTCGCGCGCGAGCTCCGCGTCGGAGGGGAGCCGCACCGGCGGCATGGTCGGGCGGTCTCCGGACATCAGGGGGGTCATCTCCTCGTGGTGAACAGTGCGCCGGTGTGCCAAAGGTGTCAGAGGGGCGCGATGCCCAGCCTAGACGGGTTTTCCGTGCCGCCGCCCAGCCTGTTCAGCCCGTCGGCGGACCACTGCGAACGGATTCCTGACGAAACCTTGACAACTGCCCTGTCGGCACCGGACATTGACGCGCGTAGATCTTGCTCGGCCGGTCCGGGCGCCCCGAGTGACGCATCCAGCGGCGGCTCGCCCCGTACGGCCCTTCTTCCCTTCTCCTTCTCCCGGAGGCCCTTGTGCCCACTCCCCTGCGCAGATCCGCGACCGTCGGCTCCCTGGTGGCCGCCGCGCTCGCCGCGGGCCTGCTCGCCGTCCCGCAGTCGGCGAGCGCCGCCGACGTGCGCATCCACGACATCCAGGGCTCGACCCGGATATCCCCGTTCGCCGGGCGGCAGGTGGACGGCGTGCCGGGCGTCGTCACGGCCGTACGCGCCTTCGGCTCGGCGCGCGGCTTCTGGCTCCAGGACCCGGAGCCGGACGCGGACCCCGCGACCAGCGAGGGGATCTTCGTGTTCACGGGGTCGGTCACGCCGTCCGTCGCGGTGGGCGACGACGTACGCGTCTCGGGCACGGTCACGGAGTACTACCCGGGCGGCGAAGCCGCGGGCCTGCAGTCGGTCACCCAGCTCACCAAGGCCGCCTGGACCGTGCGGTCCTCGGGCAACGCGCTGCCCGCCCCCGTGGTGCTGAAGGCCTCGGAGCTCCCGGGGCGGTACGCGCCGGACGCGCACGGCGGTTCGGTCGAGAAGCTGCCGCTGAAGCCCGGGAAGTACGCCCTGGACCGCTTCGAGTCGCTGGAGGGCATGCGGGTCTCCGTCAAGGACGCGCCCGTGGTCGGCGCGACCAGCGCGTACAAGGACCTGTGGGTCACCGCCGACCCCCGCCACGACCGCACCGCGCGCGGCGGCGTGCTCTACGGCGCGTACGACGACCCCAACGCGGCCCGGGTGAAGGTGGCCTCGCTGATCCCGTACGCGCAGCGGTCCTTCCCCGTCGCGAATGTCGGTGACGTGCTGACCGGCACCACCACCGGCCCGCTGGACTACGACAACCACGGCGGCTACACCCTCCAGGCGACCGAGCTGGGCACGCTCGCCGACAAGGGCCTGAAGCGGGAGACGACGCGCAAGCAGCGGGACGACGAGCTGGCGGTCGCCACGTACAACGTGGAGAACCTCTCGCCGAAGGCCCCGCAGGCGAAGTTCGACCGGCTGGCGGGCGCGCTCGTGACCAACCTGGCGGCGCCGGACGTCGTGGCCCTCGAAGAGGTGCAGGACGACAACGGCACCACGGACGACGGGACCGTGGCCGCCGGGCAGACGCTGCGCAAGCTCACGGACGCGATCAGGGCGGCGGGCGGCCCGGCCTACGAGTGGCGGCAGATCGACCCGGTGAACGACAAGGACGGCGGGCAGCCGGGCGGCAACATCCGTACCGCGTTCCTCTTCAACCCCGCGCGGGTCTCCTTCGACGACCGCCCCGGCGGGGACTCCACGACCGCCGTGCGGGCCGTCCGCGAGGGCGGCAAGGCCGCGCTCTCCGCGTCCCCGGGCCGCGTCGCCCCGGCCGACGCGGCGTGGACGAACAGCCGCAAGCCGCTGGCCGGGCAGTTCACCTTCCGGGGGCAGCGGGTCTTCGTCGTCGCCAACCACTTCAACTCCAAGGGCGGCGACCAGGGCCTCGACAGCCGCTTCCAGCCCCCGGCCCGCTCGTCAGAGATCCAGCGGACGCAGCAGGCACGTCTGGTGAACGCCTTCGTCAAGGACCTGCTGAAGGCCGACCGGCGCGCGAACGTGATCGTCGCGGGCGATCTCAACGACTACCAGTTCTCGCCCGCGCTGAAGGCCCTGACCGCGGGCGGCGCCCTCACCGACCAGGTCACGAAGCTGCCGAAGAAGGAACGGTACGGCTATGTCTTCCAGGGCAACTCGCAGGTCCTGGACCACATCCTGACCAGCTCCCACGTCCGCCGCACGGACTACGACATCGTGCACATCAACGCGGAGTTCGCCGACCAGGCGAGCGACCACGACCCGCAGGTGCTGCGCTGGAGGCCGTAGGGCATACGGAGAGGGGCGGTGCGGCTCGGCCGCACCGCCCCTCTCCTCTTCATCAGTCGTTGCTGTGCAGCGCGGCGTTCAGACCGCCCCAGGAACCGGAGCGCGGGAGGGCCTCGACGCGGCCGGTGGTGGAGTTGCGGCGGAAGAGGAGGTTGGTGGCACCGGAGAGGTCCAGGGCCTTGACGACCTCGCCGTCCGGCAGGGTGACGCGGGTGCCCGCGGTGACGTAGAGGCCCGCCTCGACGATGCAGTCGTCGCCCAGCGCGATGCCGAGACCGGACTCGGCGCCGAGCAGGCAGCGCTCGCCGATGGAGATGATCTGCTTGCCGCCGCCGGACAGCGTGCCCATGATCGAGGCGCCGCCGCCGATGTCGGAGCCGTCGCCGACCACGACGCCCGCGCTGATGCGGCCCTCGACCATCGAGGTGCCGAGGGTGCCCGCGTTGAAGTTGACGAAGCCCTCGTGCATGACGGTGGTGCCGGCCGCGAGGTGCGCGCCGAGGCGGGCGCGGTCGGCGTCGGCGAGGCGGACGCCGGAGGGCACGACGTAGTCGGTCATGCGCGGGAACTTGTCAATGCTGGTCACGGCCAGGTGCAGGCCCTCGGCACGCGCGTTCAGGCGGACCTTCTCGACCTGGTCGACGGCGACCGGGCCGAGCGAGGTCCAGGCGACGTTCGCGAGCAGGCCGAAGATGCCGTCCAGGTTCTGGCCGTGCGGCTTGACCAGGCGGTGCGAGAGCAGGTGCAGGCGCAGGTAGGCGTCGTGCGCGTCGAGCGGCTTGTCGTCCAGCGAGGCGATGACCGTACGGACGGCGACGACCTCGACACCGCGGCGCGGGTCGGGGCCGACGGCCTTGAGGGCGCCCTCGCCCAGCAGCTCCGCGGCCCGCTCGGCGGTCAGGCGCTCGGTCCCGGCCGGGCCGGGCTCGGCCACCAGCTCGGGGGCCGGGAACCAGGTGTCGAGGACGGTGCCGTCCTCGGTGATCGTGGCGAGACCGGCGGCGACGGCGCCGGAGGGGAGGGAAGCTGCTGCATCGGTCATGGTCGAAAGCTAACCGGACACAGCCGCTCAATGCGAACCGGTCCCCCCGCCTACCACACCCGCGACGGCCCGGCGCACCTCCTCGTGGACCAGGGGCCGCCCGGTGAGCAGCGCCGGCCGGCCCAAGGGAGTACCCGACCAGCCCTTGATCGACTTGGGTCAACGTTGACCAATTCACCACCGAGTACTGGCAGTTGGCGACTGTATGGTCTGCGCATGTCAGCCGATGCCGGGCGGAGGCCGTCGCTGCCGGTGCTCCCCTATCGCAAACCCACCCGAGGGCGGGACTACTGGGTGCTGGACGACGTGCTGCCCGGGGTGGACGCCGTGCGGGCGCGATGTCTCGCGAAGGACGACTGGGTCGAGGGATATCCGCACAAGCCCGAGAGCTGGCCCGGGCTGCGGGCCATGCCGGCGCTGGAGCCCGCGGAGCTGGAGCACGTCGAGCGGCTGGTGCGCAAGGCCACCGGAGCGCGGCGCGTCTGGCGGGAGACGGCGCCCGGCGGCGGGACCCTGAACCACAACTGCGTCCAGGTCGTCGGCGCGGGCGAGAGCGAGCCCCGTCCCCACACCGACTCCCGCGCGCTGTGCCGCTACGCCGCCGTGCTGTATCTCAACCCGGGCGTACCCAGGGACTGCGGGACCAGCTTCCACCGGCAGCGGCTGCCCGACGGCGGGCTCGGCGGCAACATGGTGACCGCGCCGCACAACAACCTGGTGGACGCCCTGGGCACACGGTTCGTCCCGCCGGACTCCTTCACCGAGGACGTGCGCGTACCGCACCGCTACAACCGGCTGCTCCTCTACACCGCCAACATGATGCACAGCGCGAGCGCCTATTGCGGCAGCACGCTGGAGGACAAGCGCATGACGGCGGTCTTCTTCTGGATGGCGTGACGCCTCTGTTCGCCGCCGCTGCGCCTACGAGCTCGATCCACCACGCCCGTCCGGCGGCTGCGGGTTGCGTCGTGGCTGGTCGCGCCCACGCGGCGGAGCCGCACAATGTCACAGCCCCGCGCCCCTTACGGGGCGCGTCCCACACAGCAGCAGCCCGTCTCCCGGCCATAAGGCCGGGGGACGGGCTGCCGACTGCGGAAAAAGGGAGAGCTCAGACGTTGAAGCCGAGCGCTCGGAGCTGCTCGCGGCCCTCGTCCGTGATCTTGTCCGGGCCCCACGGCGGCATCCAGACCCAGTTGATCCGGAGCTCGTTGACGATGCCGTCGGTGGCCGACCGCGCCTGGTCCTCGATCACATCGGTCAGCGGGCAGGCCGCCGACGTCAGCGTCATGTCGAGGGTGGCGATGTTGGCGTCGTCGATGTGGATGCCGTAGATGAGGCCGAGGTTGACGACGTCGATGCCCAGCTCGGGGTCGACCACGTCGTACAGCGCTTCGCGGACCTCCTCCTCGGTGGCCGGCTTGGTGGTCGTCACGTCCACGTTGTCACTCATGCGGTCTTCCCTTCGGACAGCGCCTTCGCCGTCGCGTCCTTCCACGCCATCCAGCTGAGCAGTGCGCACTTCACCCGCGCCGGGTACTTGGAGACACCGGCGAACGCGACCGCGTCCTCCAGCACCTCCTCCATCGCGTCGTCCGGCTCGACCCGGCCCTTGGACTGCATCAGCTCCAGGAAGGTCTCCTGGATCCGACGCGCCTCGGCGAGCTCCTTGCCGACCAGCAGCTCGTTGAGCACGGAGGCGCTCGCCTGGCTGATGGAGCAGCCCTGGCCCTCGTACGAGACATCTTCGATCGTCTCGCCGGAGAGCCGCACCCGCACGGTGATCTCGTCGCCGCACGTCGGGTTGACGTGGTGCGCCTCGGCGTCACCCGGACGCAGGCCCCGGCCGTGCGGGTGCTTGTAGTGATCCAGGATGACGTCCTGGTACATCGAATCAAGCTTCACAGTCAGCAGCCCTCGCGTCAGCCGAAGAAGTTCCGGACGTGCTCCAGGCCCTCGACCAGGGCGTCGACCTCGCCGGGCGTGGAGTACAGATAGAACGACGCCCGGGTGGTCGCGGGAATTCCGTACCGCAGGCAGACGGGCCGCGCGCAGTGGTGGCCGACCCGGACCGCGATGCCCTGCTCGTCGAGCACCTGGCCCACGTCGTGCGGGTGGATGTCACCGAGCGTGAAGGAGACCGTCGCCCCGCGGTCCTCGGCCGTGGTCGGGCCGATGATCCGCAGGTCGGGGACCTCCTGGAGACGGCGCACCGCGTACTCGGTGATCGCGTGCTCGTGGCGGGCGATGTTCTCCATGCCGATCGAGGTGAGGTAGTCCACCGCGGCGCCGAGGCCGACGGCCTGGGCGATCGGGGGCGTACCGGCCTCGAACTTGTGCGGCGCGGGGGCATAGGTCGAGGAGTGCATCGAGACGGTCTCGATCATCTCGCCGCCGCCGAGGAACGGCGGCAGGTCCTCCAGGAGCTCCTGGCGGCCCCACAGCACGCCGATGCCCGTCGGCCCGCACATCTTGTGGCCGGTGAAGGCCACGAAGTCGGCGCCGAGCGCCTGGACGTCCAGCGGCATGTGCGGGGCGGCCTGGGAGGCGTCGATCACGACGAGCGCGCCGACCTCCTGGGCCCGGCGGACGATCGCCTCGACCGGGTTGACCGTGCCCATGATGTTGGAGACCAGCACGAACGAGACGACCTTGGTCTTCTCGGTGATGATCTCGTCGATGTTGGACAGGTCCAGGCGGCCGTCGTCGGTGAGGCCGAACCACTTCAGCTTCGCGCCCGTGCGCTGCGAGAGCAGCTGCCACGGCACGATGTTGGAGTGGTGCTCCATCTCCGTGATGACGATCTCGGTGTCGTGGTCCACGCGGTAGGGCTCGTCGGCCCAGCCCAGCATGTTGGCCACGAGGTTGAGCGACTCGGAGGCGTTCTTGGTGAAGATCACCTCGTCGCGGCTGGGCGCGTTGACGAACGCCGCGACCTTGTCACGGGCGCCCTCGTAGAGCGCCGTTGCCTCCTCGGCGATGGTGTACACGCCGCGGTGGACATTGGCGTTGTGCTGCTCGTAGTACGCGCTGAGGGCGTCGAGGACCTGGCGCGGCTTCTGGGAGGTCGCCGCGGAGTCCAGGTACACGATCTTCTTGCCGTCGTGGACCGTGCGGTCCAGCAGCGGGAAGTCCTTGCGGATCGCCTCGGTGTCGAGGAGCCCCGGCAGTATCGTCACGCGGTTACGCCCCCTTCGTCTGGTAGGCCTCGTAGCCCTCGTTCTCCAGCTTGTCGGCGAGCTCGGCGCCGCCGGACTCGACGATGCGACCGCCGGAGAAGACGTGGACGAAGTCGGGCTTGATGTAGCGGAGGATGCGCGTGTAGTGGGTGATCAGCAGGGTGCCCACCTCGCCGGTCTCGCGGACGCGGTTGACGCCCTCGGAGACCTGGCGCAGCGCGTCCACGTCGAGGCCGGAGTCGGTCTCGTCCAGGATCGCGATCTTCGGCTTGAGGAGTTCGAGCTGGAGGATCTCGTGGCGCTTCTTCTCACCGCCGGAGAAGCCCTCGTTGACGTTGCGCTCGGCGAAGGCCGGGTCCATGTTGAGGCGCTCCATGGCCTCCTTGACCTCCTTCACCCAGGTACGCAGCTTCGGGGCCTCGCCGCGGATGGCGGTGGCGGAGGTGCGCAGGAAGTTGGAGACGGAGACACCGGGGACCTCGACCGGGTACTGCATGGCGAGGAAGACACCGGCGCGGGCGCGCTCGTCCACCGACATGGCGAGGACGTCCTCGCCGTCGAGGGTCACGGTGCCACCGGTGACCGTGTACTTGGGGTGACCGGCCAGGGAGTAGGCCAGGGTGGACTTGCCGGAGCCGTTGGGGCCCATGATGGCGTGGGTCTCGCCCTGCTTCACGGTCAGGTCGACGCCGCGCAGGATCTCCCGCGGGCCGTTCTCGGCCTCGACGGAGACGTGCAGGTCGTGGATCTCAAGCGTTGCCATGGGGAACTCAGGACTCCTGGGTGACGGAGACGAGCACGTCGTCCCCTTCGATCTTGACGGGGTATACGGGGACGGGACGCGTGGCGGGCAGGCCGGAGGGCTTGCCGGTGCGCAGGTCGAAGCTGGAGCCGTGCAGCCAGCACTCGATGGCGCAGTCCTCCACCTCGCCCTCGGACAGCGAGACGTTCGCGTGCGAGCAGATGTCGTTGATCGCGAACACCTCGCCCTCGGTGCGGACGAGGGAGACCGGCGTGCCGTCGATCTCGACCCGCTTGGGGGTGTCCTCCTCCAGCTCGCTCAGGGCGGCTGCCTTCACGAACGCGCTCATGCGACCGACGCCTCCAGCTCGGCCTCGATCTTGGCGATGAGGCGCTCCTCCAGCTCAGGGATGCCGATCTGCTGGACGAGCTCGGCGAAGAAGCCGCGCACGACCAGGCGGCGGGCCTCGTGCTCGGGGATGCCGCGGGCCATCAGGTAGAAGAGCTGCTCGTCGTCGAAGC
Organism: Streptomyces sp. UNOC14_S4; assembly: GCF_020740835.1. Classification (GTDB taxonomy): domain Bacteria; phylum Actinomycetota; class Actinomycetes; order Streptomycetales; family Streptomycetaceae; genus Streptomyces. Next base: position 7,548 of record NZ_JAINFC010000099.1, on the reverse strand, counting down.
GGCCGGTCGCCGAGGCGTGGCCGGCGCCGGCGATCTCGCCGGTCTCGATCTCCAGGTTGGGCACGGAGTCGACGCGGGCGCCGTCGGTGAGGACGAGGTTGCGGTTGAGCTCGTAGGTGTCGGTGCCCTCGGCGGCCGCGCGGATGAGCACGTCACCGATCCACACCGCGTGGGCGTTCTCGCCCTGGAGCGCGCCCTTGTAGGCGACGTTCGAGCGGCAGTGCGGGGTGTCGTGGTCGACGAAGAGGCGGTGCTCCTGGTGCTGGCCCTCGTCCGTGAAGTACAGACCGTAGAGCTCGGCGTCGCCACCGGGGGCGCCGTAGACGACCCGGGGGTGGATGCGGACCACGTCGCCGCCGAAGGTGACGATCACGGACTTGAAGGAGGCGTCGCGGCCGACCAGCGCGGTGTGCTGGGCGGCGTGCACGGCGGTGGCGTCCCAGTCCTGGACCGAGACGACGGTGAGCTTGGCGCCGTCGCCGATCAGGTACTCCACGTTGGCGGCCAGGGTGGCGTCGCCGGTGTGGTCGAGGACGACGACGGCCTCGGCGAAGGCGCCGACCTCGACGACCTGGTGGCCGAAGGCCACGCCGCCCTCGCCCTGCACGGAGATCCGCACGGGCTCGGAGAGCACGGTGTCCTTGGGGATCGAGACGACCGAGGCCTTCTCGAAGGAGCTGTACGCCTGGGCGGCGACCCGGTCGACCGGCGCGCCCGCGCGGCCGAGACGGGCGTCGTCCCGGCCGACGGTCTCGACGGTGACGCCCGCGGGGGCGCTCACCTCGACCTTGACGCCCGCGCCGCCGGCGACGGCGGTGCCGTCGTGCAGCCCGCGGAGGCGCTCCAGCGGGGTGAACCGCCACTCCTCCTCGCGGCCGTGCGGCACGGGGAAGTCCGCGACGTCGTACGAGGCGCGGGCGGAGTAGCGGGACTCGATGGGCTGCTGGGCCCCACCCACCTGGATGGCGCCGTCGGTCGTGCTGCCGGCGGGAGTGTTGTCAGCCATGGCTGTCGTCGTGCTCTCTTCCTGTCACAAAAGGGTCGCTGCGTACGGGGCGGGGGCTCGGGTCAGCCGACCGCGCCTTCCATCTGCAGCTCGATCAGCCGGTTGAGCTCCAGCGCGTACTCCATGGGCAGCTCCCGGGCGATCGGCTCGACGAAGCCGCGCACGATCATGGCCATGGCCTCGTCCTCGGACAGGCCGCGGCTCATCAGGTAGAAGAGCTGGTCGTCGCTGACCTTGGAGACGGTCGCCTCGTGGCCCATGGAGACGTCGTCCTCGCGGACGTCGACGTAGGGGTAGGTGTCCGAGCGGGAGATCGTGTCCACCAGGAGGGCGTCGCAGAGCACGTTCGACTTGGAGCCGTGGGCACCCTCGCCGATCTCGATCAGACCGCGGTAGGAGGTGCGGCCGCCGCCTCGCGCCACCGACTTGGAGACGATGTTGGACGAGGTGTTCGGGGCCATGTGGACCATCTTGGCGCCTGCGTCCTGGTGCTGGCCCGCGCCGGAGAAGGCGATGGACAGGGTCTCGCCCTTGGCGTGCTCGCCCATCAGGTAGACGGCGGGGTACTTCATCGTCACCTTGGAGCCGATGTTGCCGTCGACCCACTCCATGGTCGCGCCCTCGTAGGCCACGGCGCGCTTGGTGACCAGGTTGTAGACGTTGTTCGACCAGTTCTGGATGGTCGTGTAGCGGCAGCGGCCGCCCTTCTTGACGATGATCTCGACCACGGCGCTGTGCAGCGAGTCCGAGGAGTAGATCGGGGCGGTGCAGCCCTCGACGTAGTGGACGTAGGCGTCCTCGTCGACGATGATCAGCGTCCGCTCGAACTGGCCCATGTTCTCCGTGTTGATACGGAAGTAGGCCTGCAGCGGGATGTCGACGTGGACACCCTTCGGGACGTAGATGAAGGAGCCACCGGACCACACGGCGGTGTTCAGCGAGGCGAACTTGTTGTCACCGACCGGGATGACCGTGCCGAAGTACTCCTGGAAGAGCTCGGGGTGCTCCTTCAGGGCGGTGTCGGTGTCGAGGAAGAGCACGCCCTGCGCCTCCAGGTCCTCACGGATCTGGTGGTAGACGACCTCCGACTCGTACTGGGCGGCGACACCGGCGACGAGGCGCTGCTTCTCGGCCTCCGGGATGCCCAGCTTGTCGTAGGTGTTCTTGATGTCCTCGGGCAGCTCCTCCCAGGAAGCGGCCTGCTTCTCGGTGGAGCGGACGAAGTACTTGATGTTGTCGAAGTCGATGCCGGAGAGGTCGGAGCCCCAGGTCGGCATGGGCTTCTTCGCGAAGAGCTTCAGGCCCTTCAGACGCAGCTTGAGCATCCACTCCGGCTCGGACTTCTTCGCCGAGATGTCGCGGACGACGTCCTCGTTGAGGCCGCGCTTGGCCGCGGCACCGGCGACGTCGGGGTCGGCCCAGCCGTACTCGTACGTGCCCAGGCCCTCGAGCTCAGGGTGGGCAGTCTCCGTGGGGAGAGTCATGCGGGGTTCCTCCCGGCCGTGCTGGCGGATGCTGTGGTGGTCTTGGTGGTGCGCCGCTTCTCGCTGCGCGGAATGAACGTCGTGCACACACCGTCGCCGTGGGCGATGGTGGCAAGACGCTGCACATGGGTCCCGAGCAGGCGGGAGAAGACCTCGGTCTCCGCCTCGCACAGCTGCGGGAACTGCTCGGCGACATGGGCGACCGGGCAGTGGTGCTGGCAGAGCTGTTCGCCGACCGGTGCGCTACGCGCCGTAGCAGCGTACCCGTCGTCGGTCAATGCCCGGGCAAGGGCCTCCGCGCGGGACTCCGGGGCTGCGGCCTCCAGGGCCCTGCGATACCCCTCGGCCTGTGCGGCCATCCGGGCGCGGGCGAAGGCGGCCACGGCGGCCTCGCCCATCTCGCCGCCGCCGGCGGCCTGGGCGATCCAGCGCAGGGCGTCCCCGGCCAGCTTGTCGTAGGCCTGGTCGAAGGCGTCGCGGCCGCAGGGGGTCAGCGCGAACGCCTTCGCGGGCCTGCCGCGCGTGCGCGCGCCGTAGACCCGCTTCTCCCGGGGCTCGACGACGCCCTCCGTGACGAGGGTGTCGAGGTGGCGGCGGACGGCGGCCTGGGTCAGCTCCAGCCGCAGGGCCAGCTCGGCCGCTGTGGACGGACCGTGATCGAGGATGGACCGGACGACGCGGTTACGGGTGCCGCGCTGCTCGTCGTGGACACGCTGCTCGTCATGGACGGACCCGGGCGCAGGCACGCCCGGCCCGGCGGCCGCCTGGGCCGCGGGGTCCTGCGGAGCCTCGCTCGCGTATTTCACAACACCATTGTTGCGTAATTAAGGGGGCCGGAACAAGCCTCGCCCGGGCCGACCGCGGTGGTCTCGATCACTAAGGGTCACCTAACCGCCACGGCGAAGATCACCGCGGCGAGGCCCCTCGCAGTCCGGGAAGAGTGCCCCGCGCACACCGGAAAAACGGCGCGGAACCCCCTCCGGAGCGCCCCCGGGCGGACCTCCGGAGCGCCGGTCCCGACCGCCACCCCGGGGCAGCCGCGGACGCCCCCGGGTTCGTAGACTTCCCGCCATGCGCAGCGTCTTCCCGGGGCAGAACCCGGTCGGTCCCCCGCCCTCCGGCGGGGGACCCGCGGTCGAGATCCGCGGTCTGGTGAAGCGGTACGGGGCGAAGACCGCGGTGGACGGGCTCGACCTGTCCGTGACCCGCGGCTCCCTCACCGCCGTGCTCGGCCCCAACGGGGCGGGCAAGACCACCACTGTCGAGACCTGTGAGGGCTACCGCCGCCCCGACGCGGGCACCGTGCGGGTGCTCGGTCTCGACCCGGTCGCCGACTCGGCGGCACTGCGGCCCCGGATCGGCGTGATGCTGCAGAGCGGGGGCGTCTACGCGGGCGCGCGCGCCGAGGAGATGCTCCGCCACACCGCCACCCTGCATGCCGACCCGCTCGACGTCGGCATGCTGATCGAACGGCTCGGCCTGGAGGGCTGCGGCCGCACGCCCTACCGGCGCCTGTCCGGCGGGCAGCAGCAGCGCCTCTCCCTCGCGATGGCCGTCGTCGGCCGCCCCGAGCTGGTCTTCCTCGACGAGCCGACCGCGGGGCTCGACCCCCAGGCCCGGCACGCGACCTGGGAGCTGGTGCGCGAGCTGCGCCGCGACGGCGTCACCGTCGTGCTGACCACGCACTACATGGACGAGGCGGAGTCCCTGGCGGACGACGTCGCGATCATCGACGGCGGCCGGGTCATCGCCCAGGGCAGCCCCGAGGAGCTGTGCCGCGGCGGTGCCGAGAACACGCTCCGCTTCACCGGCCGCCCCGCGCTGGACCTCGTCTCCCTCCTGAAGGCCCTGCCCGCCGACAGCGCCGCGGTGGAACTGACGCCCGGCTCGTACCGGGTCACCGGAAAGGTGGACCCGCAGCTGCTGGCGACGGTCACCGTGTGGTGCGCGCAGCACGGCGTCATGCCGGACCGCATAGCGGTCGAACGGCACACGCTGGAGGACGTTTTTCTGGAGCTGACCGGCAAGGAGCTGCGGGCATGAGCGGGTACACACCGACCGGCTGGGGGTCCGGGGGTTACCCCCCGGAGGACTGCAGCCTTGAGCTGACCGGCAAGGAGCTGCGCGCATGAGCGCCGACACGAACGCGGGCGCCTTCGCCCCGGCGCCCGGCGCCGCCCCGCTGGGCCGGATGATCCGCGCGCAGGCTGCCCTGGAGACGCGGATGCTGCTGCGCAACGGCGAGCAGCTGCTGCTCACCGTCGTCATCCCCACCCTCCTGCTGGTCCTCTTCAGCGCGGTCGACATCGTCGACACCGGCGACGGCAAGGCGGTCGACTTCCTCGCGCCCGGCATCCTGGCGCTCGCCGTGCTGTCGACCGCCTTCACGGGCCAGGCCATCGCGACCGGCTTCGAGCGCCGCTACGGGGTGCTCAAGCGGCTGGGCGCGTCCCCGCTGCCGCGCTGGGCGCTGATGACGGCCAAGACCTGCTCGGTCCTGGTGACCGAGGTGCTCCAGGTGGTCCTGCTGACGGTGATCGCGTTCGCGCTCGGCTGGTCGCCGCAGGGCAATCCCCTCGCCGTCGTCCTGCTGCTCGTCCTGGGCACCGCGGCCTTCTCGGGGCTGGGGCTGCTGATGGCGGGCACGCTCAAGGCGGAGGCGACGCTGGCCGCCGCGAACCTCGTCTTCCTGCTCCTGCTGGTCGGCGGCGGCGTGATCGTGTCGCTGGACAAGTTCCCGGACGCCGCCCGGTCGGTGCTGGAGCTGCTGCCGATCTCGGCGCTCTCCGGCGGCCTGCGGGACGTGCTCCAGCACGGCGCCGGCATGCCGTGGGCCGACCTCGGCATCCTGGCCGCCTGGGCGGTGCTCGGGCTGGGCGCGGCGGCCCGCTGGTTCCGCTGGGAGTGAGCGAGGGGTGAGCCGAGGGCGGGTCACAGCCGGGCAATTCGCCACGCACCCCCCTCGTGAATCCATGCACAAGCGGGCCCTTACGATGACTCCGTGCCCAATTCCATGAACCCCCTCCAGCTGATCGCCGACCGCTGGCAGCCCTCCGCGCGCTTCGTCCAGCGAGCGGCGTTCGCCTGTGTGGTCATGGCCGTGATCATCGTGGTGACCGGCGGCGCGGTCCGCCTCACCCAGTCCGGGCTCGGCTGCCCGACGTGGCCGACCTGCACGGAGGACAGCCTGACGCCCACCCCCGAGATGGGCATCAACGGCGTCATCGAGTTCACCAACCGCATGCTGACCTATGTGCTGTGCGCGGTGGTCGGCGTGGCGATCATCGCGGCACGCGCGCGTGCCCCGCGCCGCCGCAGCCTGACGAAGCTGGGCTGGGCGCAGTTCTGGATCGTCGCGGGCAACGGCATCATCGGCGGCATCACGGTGCTGACGGGCCTCAACCCGTACATCGTCGCCGCGCACTTCCTGTCGGCCACCACGCTGCTGACCGTGGCCGTGATCATGTGGCTGCGCTCGCGCGAGGGCGACGACGAGCCGCGCGACCTGGTGGCCCGTCCGGTGCGCCAGCTCACCTGGGTGCTGGTCGTCGCGACCGCCCTGCTGATCGTGGCGGGCACGGTCGTCACCGGCTCGGGCCAGCACGCGGGCGACGCCAAGAAGGACGTCCACCGCATCCCGCTGGACTGGCGCGAGGTCACCCAGCTGCACGTCGACTTCGTCTACATCGTCATCGGCCTCACCGTGGCGCTGTGGTTCGCGCTGCGGGCCCTGAAGGCCCCCGAGGCGCCGCGCCGCAGGGTTGTCGAGCTGTTCGTCGTGATCATGCTCCAGGGCGCCATCGGCTATGTGCAGTACTTCAACGACTCGCCCGCGCTGGTCGTCGGCTTCCACATGCTCGGCTCCTGCCTGATGTGGATCGCCGTGCTGCGGGTCTTCCTCTCCCTGCGCGAGCGCGGCGAGGCCGCGGTACTGCCGTCCCCCTCCGGCGAGCACTCCGGCGAGCACGAGGCGCTTCAGCCGGCCTCCCGGGCGGCCTCCGCGTCCAGCCGGTAGACCCGCCGCGCGGTGCCCGCCGCGACGAGCGAGACGATCCGCCCCACCTCCGCCCACCGGCACACCCCTTCGGCGACCCAGTCGTTCATGACCCGGCCCATGGCCTGGGCGAACGACCGGGCGCCGACCACGTAGAGCTCCGGCAGCGTCCTCGCCCCGGTGGAGAACAGCAGCTTGCCGAACGGCGCCTCCGCCAGGCTCTCCTCGGGCCGGGGGCCCACGTCCGCGTAGACGTGCGGGAAGGCCGCCGCGAGCCGCGCCGCCTGCCGGTGGTGCCCGGGGTCCGGCAGCAGCACCAGATCCGTGCCCAGGCCCTCGGTGGCGCACAGGAACCGTGCCAGGCGCCGCGGGTCGCGGCAGTGCAGCTGTACGGGCAGCCCCGTGCCGACCGCGCTCCACAGCAGGTGCCGGGCGACCATGGGCTCGTCCAGCGGGCCGCCGGTGCGGCGGGCGCGCAGCCAGCGGGCGACCGCCTCGCGGACCTCCGCCGGTTCCGGCGGTGTCCCGTCGCAGGAGCGGACGCCCGAGGAGAAGGCGACGGCGCTCTTGGCCACCGCGAGGAGCGCCTCCGTCGCGTAGGCGGTGAAGGAGTCGGCGCTCCCTGAGGTGTCGGCGATCTGCTCGGCGAGCGGTTCGAGCCGTACGACCTCGTGGGCGCGTCCGTCGGCGGTGTGCGCCAGCTCCGCGGCCGACGTCAGGCCGCACGGCGCCCCGGCCTCCAGCAGGAAGGTGCCGATGCCCGCGCCGCGCAGCAGCAGCCGCCCGGCCCGGTAGGCGCCCAGCTCCCGCCGCCGCGCGAGGTAGCGCACCGGCGCGCAGTGCGGCTCCAGGCCGAGCAGGGGCGGGCACCAGCGGCGCACGGCCAGTCCCGTGCTGCTGTCGAAATACGTGGTGCCCGGCGGCGCGGGGCCCGTGGCTCCCGCGGCCGCGGCCAGGTGTGTCTCGAACCCGCCGAGCCCCAGGTCACCGTGGCCGATGCCATGACTGTGCTGATCGACGATCGACGGCAAGCCGTCCAACCCCGCCCCCTCGTGCCGTACCCC
>NZ_JAINFC010000989.1 GCF_020740835.1 Streptomyces sp. UNOC14_S4 | reverse complement strand
CCGAACCCACCGACCCCGCCGACCCCATCGCCTCCCTACCGGTCCACATCGCCCCGGCGTCCGAGCACATGGACGACAGCGTGTACGTGGGCAACGCGGGCAAGGACGCGGCACTCGACCGGGGTTGGCTCCTCGGGCACTTCAAGGAGGACGGCGACCCTCGTCGGAGCGACGCCGTGGAGGTCAAGTGGGGTGTCCATGCCCGGGGCGACCGGCGAGCACGGTGGGTGCGGGGCGAGCAGCGTACGGCGGTGCTGGTTCTCGTCAGCGGCCGCTTCCGCGTCGAGCTTCCCGGCCGCAGCGTCCTCCTGGAACAGCAGGGTGACTACGTCGTGTGGGGTCAGGGCGTGGACCACTCCTGGGCCGCGGAGGAGGATTCGGTGGTGCTGACCGTGCGGTGGCCGTCCGTCCCGGGATACGCCGTCCCCTGAACGACGACCGGATCGGCCAGCAAGGCCGCCCGCGCGGTCGAAGAAGAGTGCTCCGGCCGCCGCCCGCCTCCGCCGCGACGACCGGGCCCGCCGCGGAGCGGAACAGCGGAGCGGAACGGTCGCCTCACCCCCGCGTCAGCGACAACAGCTCCCGTGCCGGCCCCACCGGCCGTTGCCCCAGGGGCCAGACCGCTCGCAGGTCGCGGCGCAGCCGTACCGTCACCGGGATCTCCACCAGGCGCCGGGCCGCGAGTTCCTCCCCCACGGCCAGTTCGCTGAGGACCGACGGGCCCAGGCCGCTGACCACGGCCGACTTCACCGCCGTGGTGGAGGCGAGTTCGAGCAGCGGGGCGGCCAGGCCGCCGTGCGCGGCGAGGGCCGCGTCCAGGACCTGGCGGGTGCCCGAGCCGCGCTCGCGCAGGATCAAGGGGGTGGCCGCCAGTTCCGCCGGGGGGAGCGGGGCGCGGCGGCCACCCCCTTGAT
>NZ_JAINFC010000988.1 GCF_020740835.1 Streptomyces sp. UNOC14_S4 | reverse complement strand
CCTCCCGCCCGCGATGTCGACGACCGTGCCCTCGGCGGGGAACGTGTAGCTCGCCGCGATCTTCGGCTCGGCCCGCCGGGAGAGCGACGACATGCCCAGGTCGAAGGAGTGCTGCAGGTCGGGGTCGGTCCGGAGCTTTTCGAAGAACGGCTTGCCGTGGGCGGCCTCGAAGCCCGGGACGCCGGTGCGCAGGGTCTCCTCCAGGCCGGAGAAGCCCCGGAGGAAGGCCTCGTCGGACAGCAGCAGGAGGGTGTACCGCTGGGAGAGGGGCACGCCGGTGCGCAGGAGCTCCGAGGTGGGGGTGAGGTGGACGGACTCCGCCTCGTCGATCCGGAAGATGCCGCGCATGGCCAGCATGCGCAGGACACGCCCGAGCGACGGCGCGTGGGTCCCGGAGCGGCGGGCGAGTTCGTCGACCGGGAGGGGGCCGTCGGCGAGGAGGTCCGGGATGCCGTGGACGAGCACGGCGCGCAGCGCGGACGAGTAGAGGGGGCCGTAGGCGATGGCGGACAGGGCGGCCACGGCGTCGTTCGCGTTCTCACCGGCGTTCGGGGTGGGGGTGGGGCTCATCGTCGTACTCCCGTCGTCGACATGCGCTGGGAATTCGTCAGCTGTCTCGCACGGTTGAATCTGTCACGAGTTTCCTGCGTATAACCGGCGAAATCCGGCCGAACATGCGAAGAGTGCCCCGCAAGGGGCGCGGGACAGTGCTCAATATGCGGCTCCGCCGCGTGGGCGCGAGCAACCAGCGACGGCCCGCAGTCGCGAACGCAGCGTAAGAGGCAGCCCGGTAGGCGCACCCGACCGCAGCTCGCGGTCGCGCGCCGAGCGCAGAGGCACTCCGGCAGGCGCGGCGGGGGTCCGGGGGCGCGGCCCCTGGTCCAGGAACCGGCGGAGTGCCTAGCCCCAGTCCCGCCC
>NZ_JAINFC010000987.1 GCF_020740835.1 Streptomyces sp. UNOC14_S4 | reverse complement strand
CAGCCGGACCCCCGTGTGGTCGGTTGCGGTCCGTGGTCCCGTTTGTGCCCACCCGTTCCGCCGTGCGGAACGCCTGCCCACAAACGGGAAGGCAGAGCGGAAGGCGCGCCCCGTCAGGGGCGCGGGGAACTGCGCGACCAGCCCCCACCGGGCCTACAGCCGCGCGCGGAGCGCAAGTGGCACCCCGGTGGGCGCAGCGGGCCCAGCGGCGCAGCCCCGTGGTGGGTACCGATTTGGGCCGGGATCGGGTTGGTGGTTGGCTGAGCCCCGCAGGGACACCGTACGACGTCCGGGAGGACACCCATGGGCCAGGTCGAGGCCACCACGGAGCGGATCATCGCGGCGGACCCGGAGGAGGTGTTCGACGCGCTCGCCGACTACTCCGGCACCCGCGCCAAGCTGCTCCCCGAGCACTTCAGCGAGTACGAGGTGCGCAAGGGCGGCGACGGCGAGGGCACCCAGGTGCACTGGAAGCTCCAGGCCACCAGCAAGCGCGTCCGTGACTGCCTGCTCGACGTCACCGAGCCCACCACGGGCCAGCTGGTCGAGAAGGACCTCAACTCCTCGATGGTCACGACCTGGACCGTCACCCCGGCGGGCGAGGGCAGGGCCAAGGTCGTCGTCTCCACGGTGTGGAACGGCGCCGGCGGCATCGGCGGTTTCTTCGAGCGCACCTTCGCCCCCAAGGGCCTCGGCCGCATCTATGACGCCGTGCTCACGAAGCTCGCCGCGGAGACCGAGAAGAAGTAGCCGCCGAACGGCGGGAACCGCGGGAAAGCAATCGGCGAGCGACCGGTAAACATCCGGAAGCCCTCTCGACCGATCAGGAACCGACCCCCAAGCAGTGCGCAAACACGCGCAATTCAGTCGGTGGAAGCCCGGACCCCCAAGGTCCGGGCTTCACCGTTTCGGGTGGTTTC
>NZ_JAINFC010000986.1 GCF_020740835.1 Streptomyces sp. UNOC14_S4 | reverse complement strand
ACGCGGGCACGGTCCGCCTCCCCGCCCACGGGGTGGAGGTCGCCACCGCCTCCCCGGAGCTCTACCTGCGCCGCACCGGCCGCACCGTGGAGTCCGGCCCGATCAAGGGCACCGGCCGCACCGCGGAGGACCTGCTGGAGAAGGACCACGCAGAGAACGTGATGATCGTGGACCTCGTCCGCAACGACCTCGGCCGCGTCTGCGCCACCGGCACGGTGACCGTCCCCGAGCTCTGCGCGGTCGAACCCCACCCCGGCCTCGTCCACCTCGTCTCCACCGTGCGCGGCAGGCTCGCCGAGGGCGCGGGCTGGGCCGAGCTCTTCACGGCGACCTTCCCGCCCGGCTCGGTCACCGGCGCCCCCAAGCCCAGCGCCATGGACATCATCCGCTCCCTGGAGACCACGCCCCGGGGCCCCTACTGCGGCGGCATCGGCTGGGTCGACGCCGACCGCGGCACCGGGGAACTCGCCGTCGGCATCCGCACCTTCTGGATCGACCGCACCGCCCGCCCCACCCTCCGCTTCGGCACCGGCGCCGGGATCACCTGGGGCTCCGACCCCGAGCGCGAGTGGGCCGAGACGGAACTGAAGGCCTCCCGGCTGCTCGCGATAGCGTCGGGCACACACCAGTCGCTCGGAGGGACGAAACGGTGACGATCTGGCTCAACGGTTCCCTGCTGGACGAGGAGAACGCCCGGGTCTCGGTCTTCGACCACGGGCTCACGGTCGGCGACGGCGTCTTCGAGACGGTCAAGGCCGTCCACGGCCGTCCCTTCGCCCTGACCCGCCATCTCGCCAGGCTGGCCGCCTCCGCCCGCGGCCTCGGACTGCCCGCCCCCGACCCCGGCGAGGTACGCCGGGCCTGCACGGCCGTCCTCGACGCCAACCCCATGCCGCTCGGCCGCCTCCGCATCACCTACAC
>NZ_JAINFC010000985.1 GCF_020740835.1 Streptomyces sp. UNOC14_S4 | reverse complement strand
GCTCGGGGAGCTCCTGGCGCTCGGGATCGGGGGCGGGGCCGGGGGCGGCCGCGAGGCCCAGCGCGTCCTTGAGCGCCGCCTCCCGGTGCGCCATGCCGTCGCGCACGTCGAGGGCGAAGAGCTTGACCCGGCGGCCCGCGACGACCGCGCGGTCCGCCGCCTGGAGAGCCAGGCTCTCCGGGGTGAGCCGGGCCAGCTTGCGGTTGACCTTGGTCGTGGCCCAGACACCGGCGGCTACACCGGTCGTGAACCAGAAGGTGCGGCGGAACATTCCTGGGGTCAGCCCTTCCCACGGGTACGACGGCTGCCGCGCCGGGCGGACGGCAGGGACGTGCCGACGATCACGGAGCGGCGCGGCGCGGGCGCGTCGTCCTTGCGCCCCATCGCCCGCCGGACGCCGTAGCCGAACGCCGCGACCTTGACCAGGGGCCCGCCGAAGGCGGAGGAGACGGTCGAGGAGAGCGCGGAGGCGTTCGCCGTGACCTCCTGCACGTCCGCGGCGATCGAGTCGACGCGGGCGAGCTGGGTGTTCGCGGAGCGGACGGTCGCGGAGGCGTCGGCCAGCAGCGGCACGGCCTGCTCGGAGACGTCGGCCACCAGCTTGGTGGCGGCCTTCAGCGTCTGCGCGAGCCGCACCAGCACCAGGGCGAGGAACGACACGAGGATCGCCCAGAAGACGGCCACGAGGATCCCGGCCACTTCTCCACCGGACACGCTGCACCGCTCCCTGCTGGTCGTCGTTGCTCGACCGCTCGCTGGCCGTCGGGACGTCTGCGGACGCCCATTGACGTCCAGTACGACCTTATCGCGCCGGGCCTCGCGCCCCGTACCGGATTCTCCCCCGCGGACCCCGCGCCGACCTGCCGGAGTTTACGGTGCGCACACTCATCAGTACGCTCTGTGTGCCATGCCCCCACTCTCCGGC
>NZ_JAINFC010000984.1 GCF_020740835.1 Streptomyces sp. UNOC14_S4 | reverse complement strand
CCGCATGACCCCGGACGGCCGCCCCGCCCCCGGCAACCCCCGGGCCGACTCGGTCGTCTACTCCCTGGGCCACCGCAACGTACAGGGCCTCGCCTGGGACCCGGACAAACGCCTGTGGGCATCGGAATTCGGCCAGGACACATGGGACGAGCTCAACCTCATCGAGCCCGGCGCCAACTACGGCTGGCCCGAGACCGAGGGCCGCGCCGGCCGCCCCGGCTTCCGCGACCCTGTCCTCCAGTGGAAACCCTCCGAAGCCTCCCCGAGCGGCCTCGCCTACGCGAAGGGCTCCTTGTGGATGGCCGCCCTCCGGGGCGAGCGCCTGTGGCGCATCCCCCTGCGCGGCGCTTCCGCCGCGGCCGCACCACAGGCATTTCTGACCGGGGAGTACGGGAGGCTGCGGACGGTTGTGGCGACGGATGACGGGAGTTTGTGGCTGACCACGAGCAACACGGACGGGAGGGGGCGTCCGGGGGGTGACGACGACCGCTTGCTGCGGCTGGATGTGACCTGAGGGTCACCCCCACCGGGGCTTCGCCCCGGACCCCCGCGCCTACTGGGGTGCGTCTTGCGCTCCGCGCGCGGGTGCGCCCCCGGTGGGGGCTTGTCGCGCAGTTCCCCGCACCCCTAAAAGCCGCCCACGAGCTCGGTCGCCCCTGCTCGTCCGGCGAGTGCGGGTCGGTGGGGACTTCTCGCGCAGTTCCCCGCGCCCCTAAAAGCCGCCCACGAGCTCGGTCGCCCCTGCTCGTCCGGCGGCTGCGGGTCGTCGCTGGTTGCTCGCGCCGTTCCCCGCGCCCCTGAAAAGCCGCCCACGAGCTCGGTCGCCCCTGCTCGTCCGGCGGCTGCGGGTCGTCGCTGGTTGCTCGCGCCGTTCCCCGCGCCCCTGAAAAGCCGCCCACGAGCTCGGTCGCCCCTGCTCGTCCGGCG
>NZ_JAINFC010000983.1 GCF_020740835.1 Streptomyces sp. UNOC14_S4 | reverse complement strand
GGTGGGGTTGGCGCGGTGGTGGGAGTCGTGCGGGGTGCGTCCGGCTGCTGTGGTGGGGCATTCGCAGGGTGAGATTGCTGCGGCGCATGTGGCGGGGTTGCTGTCGCTGGAGGACGCGGCGCGGGTTGTGGTGTTGCGGAGTCGGGCGTTGCGGCGGGTGTCGTCGGTGGGTGGCGGGATGCTGTCTGTCGGCATGAACGCCGAGCGTGCCGCTGAACTGGTCGCGGATGACCGTCGCTTGTCTCTGGCGGCGGTGAACGGGCCCGCCAGTGTGGTGCTGTCGGGTGACGTCGAGGCCCTGGCCGCCGTGGTCGACGTATGCGAGGCGGAGGGTGTACGCGCGCGGTGGATCCCGGTGGACTACGCGTCGCACTCGGCGCACATGGACGCGGTGCGCGACGAGGTCATGGAGCTGTCCGCGCAAGCGACGCCACGTGAGGGCGCGGTGGCGATGTACTCGACGGTGACCGGCGAGGCCGTCACTGACTCTGGGGCGCTGTCGGGCTCGTACTGGTATGAGAATCTGCGCAATACCGTTCGGCTGGATCAGGCGGTGCGTGCGGCGGTGGCGGACGGACACACGGTGTTCCTTGAGTGCAGTCCGCACCCGGGACTCGTCGTGCCCATCGCCGACCAGTTGGAAGACGTTCCGGGCGGTACGGTCCTGGAGACCCTGCGCCGTGGCGAGGGTGGTCCGGATCGGTTGGTGACGGCGCTGTCCGCCGCTTTCGTACGCGGCCTGCCCGTCGACTGGGCCGGTCAGCTCAAGCACGCCGACGCGACCACGCACGTCGACCTCCCCACCTACCCCTTCCAGCACCGCCGTTACTGGCTCGACCAGGGCGTGCGGACGGGTGACCCGGCCGGTCTCGGGCTCGTGTCCGCCGGGCACCCCCTCCTGGGCGCGGCGGTGAACTCGGCCCACGACGGC
>NZ_JAINFC010000982.1 GCF_020740835.1 Streptomyces sp. UNOC14_S4 | reverse complement strand
GTCCACCCCGGACCGCCCGGCTGCGGCCCCGCTCCCGCCGTCCGGGCCGCAGCCGGGCGGTCCGGGGTGGACCGGGCGGCGCCGTCCCGCCGCGCAGCCCGTCTATCCTCTGGCGGCCGAGGGCGCCCACGCCCGCCAGGCCGTCTCCGTCCTGCACCTCGCCGGGCCCGGATTCGGCCGGGGAGCCGACCCCGCCGACCTCCAGGCCGCGATCTGGGGCAGCCTCGTCGAACTCACCGACGCGGGGGCACCCGCACCCGATCTGCTCGTCGTCACCGGGGACCTGACCGCGTCCGGCGGCCCGCGCGAGTGCGACCAGGCGCTGGCCTTCCTCACCGGGCTGCGGGCCCGCCTCGGGCTGGCGGCCGACCGGCTCGTGGTGGTGCCCGGTGGCCAGGATGTCAGCCTGGCCGCCAGCCGTGCCTACTTCAGCTCCTGCGAAGCCGACGAACTGCGGCCCAGGCCGCCCTACTGGCCCAAGTGGCGCCACTACGCGCGGCTGTTCCAGGAGCTCTACCAGGGCCTCGACGTCGTCTTCGACGCCGATCAGCCCTGGAGCCTGTTCCCGGTGCCCGCCCTGCGCACCGTCGTCGCCGGCCTCAACTCCTCGATGGCCCACAGCCACCGGCCGGAGGACCAGTACGCCTGGCTCGGTCCCGAACAGGCCGCCTGGTTCGCGCAGGCCCTGCGCCGCTACGAGCAGGACGGCTGGCTGCGCCTGGGGGCCCTGCGCCATCCGCCGGACACCACCCGGCCGATCGACGGCGGCCGGGGCACCGCCGCGTCCCCCGGAGGCCGCGAACACGGCCGGGCCGGTGAGCGGGGGCTCCGCCACGGCGCCGCCGCGCTGCGCGACACGGACACCCTCGCCCGCCTCGTCGCCCCGCGCCTCCATGTGCTGCTGCACGGTCCCCACGGCGCCCCGCGGAGCGTGC
>NZ_JAINFC010000981.1 GCF_020740835.1 Streptomyces sp. UNOC14_S4 | reverse complement strand
CCACCACACTGGGCGAGGAACAGAAGCCCTGGCTGGAACTGCTGCGCTCCGGCTACATGTCGCCGCCCCGCCAGGACCTGCCGCCGCCCACCCTGGTGTCCCCGTACTGGCGCGATCAGCTGGAGACCGCCGAGACCGGCAACCGCCTCTACGACCGTCACGTGGCCTACCACCTCGGCGTCGCCCGCTGGCACGCCGGGGACCGTTCCCAGGCCGTCCGCAGCTGGGAGCAGATCGCCGACGCCCACTGGCCCTCGATGCGCTGCCTCGCCGTCGCCGACGAGGAGGACGGCCACCCCGGGCGAGCCGCCGACCGCTTCCTGGCCGCCTTCGAAGGCGCCTGCGCGGCCCGTCGCGAGGGCCCGGAATGGACCGCCGCGACAACCGCCCTGGGCCGCGAGACGATCGAGGCCCTGCTGGCCGTCGACCGCGCCGACGAAGCGGCGTCCGTCCTGCTCCGACTCCGCCCCGCCGTCCGCGAACGAGGCCGCTTCCGGCTGCTCCACGCACGGATCCTCCTCGCACAGGGCGACACGGAGGGGGCTCGGGCGATCTTCGACAGCGGCTTCGAGGTGGACGACCTGCGGGAGGGCGACGGCGTCCTCACGGCGACGTGGCGGACGGTGGCTCCGTCGGAGCCGATGCCGCACCACTACGACTTCCGTATGCGGCCGGAGTAGACGGCGAGGGCTTCCCGCCGTCGGCCCGGCGCCTACCGGGTTGCGTCTTGCGCTGCGTCTTGCGGCCGCGGCCCCGGTGGGGGCTTGTCGCGCAGTTCCCCGCGCCCCTGAAGGCCGCCTGCGAGCTCGGTCGCCCTTGCCCGTCCGGCGGCTGCGGGCCGGTGGGGACTTCTCGCGCAGTTCCCCGCGCCCCTGAAGGGGCGCCCCCAGTCCTGCGGAGAGCCGACAGCGGACGCAGGCGCCCCCTACCGGCAGTCGACGTC
>NZ_JAINFC010000980.1 GCF_020740835.1 Streptomyces sp. UNOC14_S4 | reverse complement strand
GGGGGTGCTCGCCGGGTTACAGCGTGGCGACGCGGACATGTCAGGCGCAAGGGGTGGGGCGGAAGTGGTCAGGCTGGTGCGGGATCACCCCGATATGTGACCGGCTGTGTGGCTGACGTGTGGCTGACGTGTGGCCGGCACGTGGCCGACCGCGTGGCCGACGCGCGGTCAACGTGCCCCGGGGTGCGGGGGAGTTCACCGACGTAGGGTGGCGGAGTGCTCGCCTCCGCAGCGCTGCTGCCTGTCAACACCACGCTCGGGGTGGTGCTCGCCGTCCTCCTGCTCGCCACCGTGACGGTGGCCGCGCTCGCGCGACTGGCCGACGGGCGGGAGCGCGGCTACGGCCGGGCGATCGCGGTCGCCGGGCTGCGCGCGGCAGCCCAGCTCGCGGCCGTGTCCGCCCTGATCGGGTGGGTGGTGCACGCGGTGCCGCTGCTCCTGGGCTTCCTCCTGCTGATGTACGCGGTGGCCGTACGGACCGCCGGGCGCCGCGTCACGGACAACGACACCTGGTGGTGGACGGCCGTGCCGATCGCCGCGGGCGTGCTGCCGGTCGTCGCGGTGCTGCTGCTCACCGGGCTCGTCCCGGTCAAGGGCGTCGCCCTGATCCCGGTGACCGGCATCCTCATCGGCGGGGCGCTGACCGCGACCGTCCTGGCGGGGCGCCGGGCCCTGGACGAGCTGCGCACCCGGCACGGCGAGGTGGAGGCCGCGATGGCGCTCGGGCTCCTCGACCGGGACGCGCGCCTGGAGATCGCCCGCCCGGCGGCCTCCGACGCGCTGCTCCCGGGCCTGGACCAGACCCGGACTGTGGGGCTCGTCACCCTGCCGGGGGCGTTCGTGGGCATGCTGCTCGGCGGGGCGTCGCCGCTGCTGGCGGGGGCGGTGCAGTTGTTCGTCCTTGTGGCGCTGATGGGGGTGCAGGTGGTGGCGGTGGCGGTGGTGCTGGAACT
>NZ_JAINFC010000098.1 GCF_020740835.1 Streptomyces sp. UNOC14_S4 | reverse complement strand
GGTACGCGGCGCCTCCTCCCCCCATGCCCCCGTACGACCAGCCGGTCCCGCTGCACCCGGTCGACACGCCCGACGGCTACGCCCCGGACGGCTACACGCCGACCGAGCGCGACCTGCCCGTCATCGGCGAGATCGTCCCCGACGACGTGCCGACCGTCGCGCTGACGCCCCTCACCGACCACCGCGCGCCGTCCTCGCACCCCGGCCCCGGGCCGCTCTACGTCGTGGGCGACGTCCACGGCTATCTGAACCAGCTGGTCGCGGCGCTCCAGGAAGCGGGGCTCATCGACGCGAACGGCAGCTGGTGCGCGGGCAACACCCGGCTGTGGTTCCTCGGCGACTTCACGGACCGCGGCCCGGACGGCGTCGGCGTGATCGACCTCGTGATGCGGCTGTCCGCCGAGGCCGCGGCGGCGGGCGGCTACTGCAAGGCCCTCATGGGCAACCACGAGCTGCTGATCATCGGCGCCAAGCGGTTCGCCGACACGCCGGTCAACTCCGGTGCGGGCACTGCCTCCTTCCAGGCGGCGTGGCTGCTCAACGGCGGCCAGCGCACCGACATGGAGCGCCTGGAGGACCACCACCTCCAGTGGATGTCGCGGCTCGACGCGATGGCCGAGGAGGACGGGCACCTGCTCGTCCACTCCGACACCACCGTCTACCTCGAGTTCGGCGACTCCATCGAGGCCGTCAACGACGCGGTGACCGAGGCGCTCCAGCGCAACGACCCGGACGAGTGCTGGGAGCTCTTCCGGAAGTTCACCAAGCGGTTCGCCTTCCGCGACGAGGAAGCGGGCCCGGCTGCCGTGCGGGAGCTGCTGGGGACCTACGGCGGCGGCCGCCTGGTGCACGGGCACAGCCCCATTCCGTATCTGCTCGGCGAGGTCGGTGCCGAGGACGCGGACGACGAGGACGACGGCGCGCCGTCGGTCGACGGACCCCATCTTTACGCGGACGGACTCGCGCTCGCGATGGACGGAGGGGTCACAATGGCCGGAAAACTGCTGGTGGTGCAACTTCCTCTGGGTGGCTGAGGGTTCAGCGGGTAAGCGCGGGGGCAGGTAGGGAGTTCCACCGGCGCGGGGCAATTCATGAAACATGCTGTCACCGCGCGCCGGTACCGCTCTACCATCGGCTTATCCGTAGCAGGCTCTCCTCCGTTTCCGCCCACTGCCCGGTGTAAGCCGGAGCAAGAAGGCCCTACGGAGCATCGGGGGATGCACATGAACAGCGCTCCGCACCTACTGGCCGAGGACCGCCCGGAATTCGAGCATGTCCTCGACCAGGCGTTGCGTACCGCGAACCATGACCCGGAACTGGCCGCCGCCATAGGCCGGC
Source organism: Streptomyces sp. UNOC14_S4 (assembly GCF_020740835.1). Classification (GTDB taxonomy): domain Bacteria; phylum Actinomycetota; class Actinomycetes; order Streptomycetales; family Streptomycetaceae; genus Streptomyces. The sequence goes on along the minus strand of NZ_JAINFC010000098.1, from coordinate 17,203 downwards.
GGCTCACCGCAGCACAGCTCCGCAGCATGGCGCAGGACGCCATGGACGCCATCGCGGCCTGCGCGAGCTCCGAATACCAGACCTACGTGAAGGCGCGCGACGCGCTGCAAGCGCTCTCCCCGAGCGTGCACCCCCAGACGGTGAGCGCCGGGGGCGCACACTGCGAGGAAAGCGCCTCCGACGTCCTGCCGCCCGCTGGTGGATTCTCGGCCATGGACGGCGAGGCCGAGGGGTCCGCGGGCGCGGGCGCCGGTGCCGTACTCGCCGTGCTGGCACCGGTGCTGGCCGGGATAGCCGCGCTGCTCTTCCTCGTGATCGGCTACGCGCTCCGCACGATCGGCTCGAACGCGTCGGTGGCCGAGCCGATGGTCACCATCGGCTGGTGGTTCGCCGGGCTCACCGCGGCCGGTGCGTTCGTCGCCATGGTCGGCATGGTGGTGACGGCCCTGCGCAACGGCGTCGGCGAGGTGAGCGACGCCCGGGGCCTCAGCCTGTACGAGGAGACGGAGCGGGCCGGTGAGGCATGGCGGCAGGCGCTGCTGCACCGCGGCATACTGCCGTTCCTGCGCGAGGCGCTCGCCACCGCGCCGGAGGGTGAGCCGTCCTCCTCCTACGTCCCCCGGCGGCCCGCCGGGGGCAACAGCCGCACCCCGCACCTGGGGTACTCCCGGCCCGGCTTCACCAGCCCCGACAGCGAGTCCTCCCCCGGCTCGCGCCCCCGTTACACCAGCCCCGACTTCACCAGCCCGGACTACGGCGGCCCCGACCACCAGCCGGAGTGACGGGACACGGGCTCCGGACGAGCAGGACGGGTACGGCTCCGGTTCGAGGCCCTGGTCGATTCCGGCCGCCAGGGCCTCGGCACGTGAACGATCGCGGCGGGCGTCAGTCCGCGATCGGCAGGTACACCCGGTTGCCCGCCGCGGCGAACTCGCGGGACTTCTCCGCCATGCCTTCCTCGGCAGCGACCACGTCGGCCGCCACGTCGGCCGCCAACTCCCCGCCGTGCTCCCGGCGGATGTCCTGCGAGATCTTCATCGAGCAGAACTTCGGCCCGCACATCGAGCAGAAGTGCGCCGTCTTCGCGGGCTCGGCGGGCAGCGTCTCGTCGTGGAAGGCGCGGGCCGTGTCCGGGTCGAGGGCCAGGTTGAACTGGTCCTCCCAGCGGAACTCGAAGCGGGCGTCGGACAGCGCGTCGTCCCACTCCTGGGCACCCGGGTGGCCCTTGGCGAGATCCGCCGCATGGGCCGCGATCTTGTAGGTGATCACACCGGTCTTGACGTCGTCGCGGTCCGGCAGGCCCAGGTGCTCCTTCGGCGTGACGTAGCAGAGCATCGCCGTGCCCCACCAGGCGATCATCGCCGCGCCGATGCCCGAGGTGATGTGGTCGTACGCGGGGGCGACGTCGGTGGTCAGCGGGCCGAGCGTGTAGAACGGCGCCTCCTCGCAGATCTCCTGCTGGAGGTCGATGTTCTCCTTGATCTTGTGCATCGGGACATGGCCCGGCCCCTCGATCATCGTCTGCACGTTGTGCCGCTTGGCGATCGTGTTGAGCTCGCCCAGCGTCCTCAACTCGGCGAACTGCGCCTCGTCGTTCGCATCCGCGATCGAGCCGGGGCGCAGGCCGTCGCCGAGGGAGTACGTCACGTCGTACGAGGCGAGGATCTCGCAGAGCTCCTCGAAGTTCTCGTAGAGGAAGGACTCCTTGTGGTGTGCCAGGCACCACGCGGCCATGATCGAACCGCCGCGCGAGACGATGCCGGTCTTGCGGCGGGCGGTGAGCGGGACGTACCGGAGCAGCACGCCCGCGTGGACGGTCATGTAGTCCACGCCCTGCTCGGCCTGCTCGATGACGGTGTCCTTGTAGATCTCCCAGGTGAGTTCCTCGGCCTTGCCGTCGACCTTCTCCAGGGCCTGGTAGAGCGGCACGGTGCCGATGGGCACGGGGGAGTTGCGCAGCACCCACTCACGGGTGGTGTGGATGTTGCGGCCGGTGGAGAGGTCCATGACCGTGTCGGCGCCCCAGCGGGTGGCCCAGGTCATCTTCTCCACCTCCTCCTCGATGGAGGAGGTGACGGCGGAGTTGCCGATGTTGGCGTTCACCTTCACCAGGAACTTCTTGCCGATGATCATCGGCTCGATCTCCGGGTGGTTCACATTCGCGGGGAGCACGGCGCGGCCCGCCGCGATCTCCTCGCGGACGGTCTCGGGGGAGACGTTCTCCCGCAGCGCCACGTACTCCATCTCTTCGGTGATCTCACCGCGGCGGGCGTACGCGAGCTGGGTGACGGCGGCGCCGTCGCGGCCCCGGCGCGGCTGCCGCGGGCGGCCGGGGAAGACCGCGTCGAGGTTCCGCAGCCCTCCGCGCGGCGAGGTGTGCTTGATGCCGTCGTCCTCCGGGCGGAGCGGGCGGCCCGCGTACTCCTCGGTGTCGCCGCGGCCGATGATCCAGTTCTCGCGGAGCGGCTGGAGACCACGGCGGACGTCCGTCTCGACGGCCGGGTCGGTGTACGGGCCCGAGGTGTCGTACAGCCGTACGTCCTGCCCGTTGGTGAGATGCACCCGCCGCACCGGAACCCGAAGGTCCGGCCGCGAGCCGGTCACGTAGTCCTTGTGCCAGCCGATCGGGCCGGTTGCGGACGTGCGTGCATCCTGCGAGGTCATGAGACCAGAACTCCCTACGCCGGCATTACCCGGTAACAGGTTCGGCGGTCGACGCAGCGGTCCTCGTACCGTCGTACGAAAGGTCAGCGCCCTCTCAGCCCGGTGCTCCGAGCTCCCGCGATTGCAAAGGTGGCACCACGCTAGCGCTTACCCTGCGCCGAGGACCAGTAGGGGGTTGCGATGATGCGGGGCATGTCCCCCACGGAACAGCAGTCCCTCACCCCCACGCATCACCACGGTCACAGCCACGGCCATTCCCACAGCCACGGCCCGCCCAATCCCGTCTCCGCGCACCTCCGCAAAGTGATCGCGGCGGTGCTCATCCCGTTCGCCGTCGCCGTGCTGGCCGGTCTCGTGGTGATGTGGCCGGGTGGCGCGCCGCCGCACAAGCACTCCGGGCTCGGGCTCGACCGGGAGACGCGGTCGGGCCGGGTGGTGAAGATCGAGGAGCAGGACTGCGCGGCGGCGGGTGCCCAGCCGCAGCAGGAGAGCGGGCCGCAGCCGGGCGGCGCCGAACCGCCGAAAGGTCCCTGCGAGAAGTCCGAGATCGAGGTGACCTCGGGCCCCGACAAGGGCCGGACGTTCACCGAACTGGTGCAGCCCAACGCCTCGCGCCACTACTCGGTGGGCCAGAACGTCGTCCTGGCGTACGCGCCGAAGGCACCGAAGAACCTCCAGTACGCGGTCACCGACGTGGACCGGAACGTGCCCATGGCGGTGCTCGCCGGGATCTTCGCGCTGGCCGTCATCGTGGTGGGCAGGCTGCGCGGCGTCTTCGCGCTCGTCGCCCTGGTGATCAGTTTCGCGGTGCTGACGATGTTCATCCTCCCGGCGATCCTGCACGGCTCCGACCCGCTGCTGGTGGCCGTGGTCGGGGGCAGCGCGATCATGCTGATCGCGCTGTACATGTGCCATGGGCTGAACGCGCGGACCTCCGTGGCGGTCGTCGGCACGCTCACCTCGCTGATGCTCATCGGCCTCCTGAGCACCGTGTTCACCGGCTGGGCGCACTTGACCGGCGACACCGACGACCAGACGGGCCTGGTGCACGGCCTCTACCCGGGGATCGAGATACGCGGTCTGCTGCTCGCCGGGATCATCATCGGCTCCCTGGGTGTGCTGGACGACGTCACGGTGACCCAGACGTCGGCGGTGTGGGAGCTGAAGGAGGCCAACCCGAGCGCGAGTTGGCGCACGCTCTACGGCGCCGGGATGCGCATCGGCCGGGACCACATCGCGTCCGTGGTCAATACCCTGGTGATGGCGTACGCGGGCGCCGCGCTGCCGTTGCTGCTGCTGTTCTCCATCGCGGACAGCGGGGTGGCGAAGGTCGCGACCAGCGAGATCGTGGCGGAGGAAATCGTCCGGACGCTGGTCGGCAGCATCGGGTTGGTGGCCTCGGTACCGGTGACGACGGCCCTGGCCGCGCTCGTTGTCAGTGCCGACCGGCACAATACGAAGCAGGGGAAGAGAGCGAGGGGCGCACGCGGCAGACGCCGCCGCGCGAAGTGATCACGGGGGGGCATACCGATGGTCGGTGAGCAGGGCAGGGTCACGGGGGCGATCGGCCCGGGTCTGGTCGGCGAGGTGATCGTCCGCGTCAGAGGCGGAGCGGAGGCGTTCCTGGCCTACGCGATGCAGCCGGGCGAACGCTTCGAGAAGGGCACCGTCGTGGTGATAGTGGAGTACCAGGCTCCACGCACGGTGTACGTGACGGCGGCGTACGGCTGAGGAGTGGGCTGCGCCCCGAAAGGGGCGCGGGGCTGTGTTTCCTTTGCGGCTCCGCCGCGCGGGCGCGACCGCAGCCCCGAAAGGGGCGCGGGGAACTGCGCGACAAGCCCCCACCGGGCCCGCAGCCGCGCACCAAGCACAAGCCGCACCCCAGTAGGCGCGACCACCGGCATGACCTGCGGCGCAACCGGCAGCGTATAGAACGCGACAAAGCCGCAACACCCCTTCACCCCCGCCCTCCCCAGGCGCACACTTTGATCACGGGCTCCTGTACAGGGGAGCCGCAAAGGGGGGCTGAGCGATGCTTCTCGGCATCGTCGCGGGAGCCGTCGTCGTAGGCGTCGGCATCCTCGTAGGTCTGTTCAAACTCATGTGGCGGGTGGCCGAGCCCAACGAGGCCCTGGTCATCTCCGGTTCCAAGCACCGTACCGAGGGCCTGGGCGACGGCATGGGGTTCCGGATCGTTACCGGTCGCGGAACGCTCGTGGTGCCCGGGGTACAGGCGGTACGCAAGCTGTCGCTCGATCTCAACGAGGCCGAGTTGAACGTGGATTGCGTCACCAAGCAGGGCATCCCGCTCAAGGTGCACGGCGTGGTGATCTTCAAGGTCGGCGACGACCTGGTGTCGATCGCCAACGCCGCCCGCCGCTTCCTGGATCAGCAGAAGATCATGGGCCAGCGGGTGCACAACGTCTTCGCGGGTCACCTCCGCTCGATCGTCGGCGGGTTGACGGTCGAGGACATGATCCGCGACCGGGAGCGGCTGACCGGTGAGACCCGGGCCGCCTCGGGCAGCGAGATGGAGAAGCTGGGCCTGATCATCGACTCCCTGCAGATCCACGAGATCCAGGACCCGACGGGCTACATCAAGAATCTCGCCGCGCCCCACGCGGCCGCGGTCCACCGTGACGCGCGCATCGCCCAGGCGGAGGCCGACCGCCTCGCCACCGAGGCGGAGCAGCAGGCGGCGGCGCGGATGGCGGAGGCGAAGCGCGACAGCGAGATCCTCCAGGCCGGCTACCAGGCCGAGCGGGACAGCGCCGCGGCCAAGGCCCGGCAGGCGGGCCCGCTGGCGGATGCCGCGGCACAGCAGGAGGTCGTGGTCCAGGAGACGCGGGTCGCCGAGCTCACGGCGCATCGCAGGGAGCAGCAGCTCCAGACGGACGTGCGCAAGCCCGCGGACGCGGCGGCGTACGAGAAGCGGACGCTGGCGGAGGCGGAGCGCGACGCCCGGATCTCCGCCGCGCAGGCGAAGGCCCGGGAGACGGAGCTCGCGGCGGCCGCCGAGGCGACGCGGGTGAAGACGGCGGCGCTGGCGGAGGCCGAGGCCACCAAGGCGCGCGGCTCCGCGGCCGCCGAGGCGACCCGGGTGACGGGTGAGGCGGAGGCCGCGGCCGCGCAGGCCAGGGGTCTGGCGACGGCCGAGGCGGCGAAGGCCCAGGGTCTCGCGGAAGCGGAAGCGATCAAGGCCAGGGCGGCGGCCCTGGCGGAGAACCAGGAGGCGGTGGTCGCCCAGCAACTGGCCGAGAACTGGCCGGAAATCGTGCGCGCCGGAGCGCAGGCCTTCGGAAACGTCGATCATATGGTGCTGCTGAACGGGGCGGACGGCATGTCCGACCTCTTCGCGAAGGCCCTGACGATGGGCGGTACGGGCCTGGGCCTGGCGCGGCAGTTGCTCGCCGGCATGGGCACGGCGGGCAGCCAGGGCGCACCGGAGGCGAACGGCCACGGCGGTGCTGCCGCGCACGGCAGCGGTACGGGCGACCACGGCGGTACGGGCGGCGGTGTCGGTGAGACCACTGCTGCCGGCGATGCCGCTGGTCTCGGTGGCGCCGCGTCCCGGGGCGGTGGCGGGATCCCCGCGCGCCGGGGTGGCACGGCCACGCCGACGGGAACGGCCTCGCGCGCCGAGCGCGTGCCGATCCAGCAGGAGGGCGGAGCCGGGGGAGCCATTCCGGGCCGCTAACCGGCGTTCTGCCCCTCGGGGTTGCCCGTGAGGATGTTGTCGAGGGCCGCGGCGAGGTCGTACTCGAAGTCCGCGACCGAGCGCTCCTCGCCCAGGGGCGCGATGCGGTCCGTCCGGTCGAGGAACGCCACGAGGGGCGCCGCCCCGGCGCGGAACAGGGCTCCTTCGCAGCCCACTTGCAGCCGGATGAAGACGTCCGAGAGGTGCTCGGCAGAGGCGGGGGCGATGTGCACATCGCCCTCGCCCGACGGCTGGCTGAGCCCGTCGAGCAGCAACTCCCTTGCGAACGCCCAGGTCACGGGCGCGTCGCCGGGGAGATGGAAGGTGAACTTCACCGCGTAGGGATCACTGCTGTCGTAGACCAGCCCGACCGGAATCCGGAAGGACAGCTCCTCGGAGACGAGGAAGGTCATGATCACTTCTGCCTGAACCGTTTCGCGCATCGCCCAATGCCCCGATTCGTCGCTTTGGCCGGGATTTGCTCCTTATGTCCATGGATTCCGCTTTCGAGGACATCCGTGGATCACAGGGAGTGATATTTCAGATACCAATAGAGATCGAGAGTGAGCTTACGAGCTCTATGACTCTGGAGCGTAGCGACTCGACTACGGGGTGGAGTCATTCCCGGCGATTCAGCGCGAGAATTCGCCGGAGCCGTCAACACCGACCGGGGGCGACAGTCGGAAGGCGGTGCCATCGGCGGGTGCGGGTGACGCACTGCTGTCTCCCGCACACCGATGGCAGGCCTGACGGCGCGGGCGGGCCTGCGGCGGCCGGGGCGGTGTGCCCGGCGACCGGCCACGGGGCCACGGCTACCAGTCGTTCTTCGACGACGAGCCCGAAGTGAACTTCCTGACGATGAAGATCAGGCCGCCGACGAGCACCACGAGCAGCAGCGCCTTGAAGATCAGCGCGATGACGAAACCGAGCGCGCTCATGATCAGGCTGCCGAAGACCATGAGGACGAGCACCGGCACGGCGATCCACTTCACCCACCACGGCATCCCTGCGAAAATCCCCTTCTCACCCATGTCGTCCGTCCCTGCTTTCGCTCTGCGGCGGGCCAGGAGCGGAAGTGCTCCGGCCTCGCTCTCGATGCTAGGGCGACGGGGCCGCCCGGCGGGGGCCCCGCAGCCCCCGTCCGTCCCTGAGCGCACCCCTACGGGTTCCCGGGGGCGCGGGTCAGCTCTCAGGCGGAGAGAAGACCACCAGGACCCTCAGATCCTCGCTGATGTGGTGAAACCGGTGCGTCACGCCGGCCGGGACGTACACGACGCTCCCACGGCCCACGTCCGTCGTCTCGTCCCCCACCGTGATCGCGGCCCGGCCGCTCACCACCATGTAGACCTCGTCCTGGGCGTGCGGCGACTGCGGGTCCTGGTCCCCCGCGTCCAGCGCGTACAGCCCGACGGACATGTTGCGCTCGCGCAGGAACTGCAGATACGCGCCCTCATTGGCGGCGCGTTCCGCCTCGAGCTCGTCCAGCCTGAACGCCTTCATCCCACGCCCACCTCGTCGCTCTCCGCCGGGGCCCGGTGCCCCTGGTCACTTGTGCCCCGGAGCCGGCGCCCCGGCCCCCTGCTCGCCGTTCGTCGCAGCTCAGGGGCCCGGCAGCCGGTCCCGTCTGCAACGATCTCACCATGAAGAATTTTGTAGTCAAGACGATCGCCAACGCGGCGGCCCTGGCAGCGGCCGTCTGGCTGCTGAAGGGGATCACGCTGGCGGGCGCGGGCACCACGGTGGACAAGGTGCTCACGCTCCTGCTCGTCGCGCTCGTCTTCGGCGCGGTCAACTTCGCCGTCAAGCCGGTCGTGAAGCTGCTGTCCTTCCCGCTGTTCATCCTGACGCTCGGACTGATCACGCTGGTGATCAACGCGTTGATGCTGCTGCTGACGTCCTGGATCGCGGGCAGGATCGGGCTCGGCTTCCACGTCGCGGGCTTCTGGAGCGCCCTGGTCGGCGGTGTGATCGTCTCGGTCGTGGCCTGGGCGATGCACATGATCCTGCCGGACGACGAGGACTGAACGGGCCCGGTGGCCCGGTGCAGAAACGACACGGCAGTTCCGCGCGGAAAGACGGCTCAAGCCTCCCCCCTCATGGCTTGAGCCGTCCGGCCGGTCGGTGAATTCACGACGAGCCGCCCGACCAAGGCTAGTTGACTCTGCGTCAGTGTCCAATCACTCGGGCGACACAGCCCTATCGACTTATTTATAGTTCCCCTACGGGCGATTGCCTCGGGCCCAGGGGAGCCGGCATGGATCTGACCCTGCTACGCACGTTCGTCACGGTGCACCGGGCCGGTTCCTTCACCCGGGCCGCGGCCCTTCTGGGGCTCTCGCAGCCGGCCGTCACCAGCCAGATAAGGGCGCTGGAGAAACAACTGGGGCGCCCGCTCTTCCTCCGCCGGGCGCGCGGCGTCACGCCCACCACCATCGGCGACGAACTCGCCCACAAGATCGCCCCGCATGTCGACGCCCTGCTGGAGATCGCCGAGGCGGGCGGCCTGGAGGACCCCGCCGCCGAGCGCACCCTGCACCTCGCCGGACCGCCCGAGTTCCTGGCCGTGCGCGCCCTGCCCGCGCTCACCCCGCTCGTCGCCCAGGGGCTGGACGTGCGGGCCGCGCACGGCACGGCCGAGGAGCTCTTCGAGGGCCTCGCCGCGGGCCACCACGAGCTCGCCATCACCACCGCACGGCCACGCGGCCGCCTGCTCACCGCCACTCCGCTCTGCGACGAGGAACACGTCCTGGTCGCCGCGCCCCGCTGGGCGGCCCGCCTCGGCGGCGCGGCCGTCGTGCGCGAGAAGGGCGTACGGGCCCTGGAGCACCTGCCCGTCGTCGAGGTCCACGAGAGCCTGCCGCTCGTCACCCGCTACTGGGCGGCCGTCTTCGACACCAAGCCGGACGCCAGCGGCAGCGTCGTCGTACCCGACCTGCGGGCCGTCCTGACCTGTGTGGCCGCGGGAGCCGGGCTCGGCGTGCTGCCCCGCTACCTGTGCTCCGACGCCCTCGACAGCGGGGAGGTCGTCGCGCTCCTCGACCCGCCCGTCCCGCCGCTGCGCACGTACTTCCTGGTCATACGCACCGGGAGCCTCGCGCACCCGCACCTGGCACGCGCACACGAGTGGCTGCTGCGCGCTGCCGTGTCCTGGTGAGGCGCGATACGAAAGGGCTGCCCGGAGGGTTTCGCCGGAGCGGCAGTGCGGCAGATGTCCCGTATGACCGAACGTCCAGTGGTCAAACGCACCGCACGTGCCATCCTGCTCGACGACCCCGCCCCCTGCGGGCCCGAATCCGCCCTCGAGATGATCGTGATCAAGCGGACCAAGCCCGGTGAGGAGCCGTACTGGATCACGCCCGGCGGAGGCGTGGAACCCGAGGACCCCACCGTGGTCGCCGCCCTCCACCGCGAGGTCGACGAGGAGCTCGGCGCCAAGGTCGTCGACGTCGTCCCGGCCTTCGTCGACACCGTCTCCCACTCGACACACCATGCGGCTCACGGCGTGAAAGTGCAGCACTTCTTCGTCTGCCGCCTCGCCTCCATGGACCTCGCGCAGCGCCACGGCCCCGAGGTGGACGAGCCGCGCGGGACGTACGAGGTGATCCGCATCCCGTTCACCCGGGCCGGGATCGCCTCCGTCCGGCTCGTCCCGCCGTCCCTGCGCGCGTACCTCGACGCGAACATCGAGGGCGTACGGGCGCTGCTCGCGCCCGACCTCGGCTGACCCCGCTCCGGGCGCCGTCACTCCATGGCGGGGACCGTCAGTTCGTCGACCGCGTCGTGCCGGATGCGGTGCGCGGGCATGCCGATGCGCGTCAGGGCGTCCACCCCGCAGCGGATCATCCCCGGCGGCCCGGAGAGGTACGCGTCGTGGTCGGGCCACGGGCCGTACCGCCGGGTGATGGAGGGGAGTTGTCCGCTGAGCCCGCGTTGCGGTCCCTCGCCGACGACCGGGCGGACACGCAGCCACGGGTGCGCGCGCTGGAGCCGCAGCAGGGTTTCGAGGTCGTAGAGGTCGCCGTCGTGCCGGGCACCGTAGAAGACCTGGACGGGACGGCTCCTGCCGTGCTCGGCGACGTCCTCGACCAGGGCCTTGATGGGGGCGATGCCGGTGCCGCCGCCCAGGCACAACAGGCCGTTGTCAGTGGTGTGGTCCACAATCATGGAACCGGTGGGAGGTCCGAGGCGCAGCACGTCGCCGGGGCGGGCGCGGTGCACCAGCGCGTTGGACACCCACCCCGCGGGCACGGCCTTGACGTGGAAGGAGAGCAGCCCGTCCCGGCGGGGGGCCGTGGAGAAGGAGTAGTGCCGCCACACACGCGGCCACCAGGGAGTTTCCAGGCTCGTGTACTGCCCGGCGCGGAAGGGGTAGGGCCGGTCGGTGCGTACGGTCACGACGGCGATGTCCGGCGTGCGCGGTTCATGGCCGACGACTTCCGCCTGCCACCAGGCGGGGGCGACCGCCTCGTCCGCGGCGGCCGCGTCGATCATGATCTGGGAGATCGCGGTGTAGACCCGCACCCAGGCGGCCTCGGCCTCCTCGTCCCAGGTCAGGGGGGCGTGACGGGTGAGCGCCTCGATCAGGCATTCGCCGACGGCGGGGTAATGCGTGGGCAGCGTGCCGTACTTGCGGTGCCCACGGCCGAGCGCGGAGAGGTAATCGGTGAGCGTGGCGGCGTCGTCGACGTGCCGGGCGGCGGCCAGCAGCGCCTTGAAGAGCCGGTCCCGCTGGACGTCCATGGCGGCGGGGAAGAGAGCACGCAGATCGGGGTGGCGCAGGAACAGCAACGCGTAGAAGTACGAGGTGACTTTGTCGGCGACGGGGGCGATCTCCGCCAACGTCCGACGGATCAGTTGCGCGTCGGGGGAACCGGGTGGCCCGAAGGGGTCCAGGAGGTCTGAGAGGTCCGGGAGGTCGGAGTGACCTAAGTGACCAGAGGGGCACGGCTGGTTCGGAGGGTCGGCGCGGTGCGAGGGCGCTGTACGGTCCGGGGGCGCCGTACTTCCTAAGGACGCTGTGCGGCCCTGGGGTGCCGCGTGCTCCGAGGACGCCGCGTGCTCCGGGGGGAGCTCCGCCGGGCGTTGGTGTTCCTGGCGTTCCCGGTGTTCCTGGGGTTGCTCCTGGAGCGCTGAGGCCTGCTCGCGATCCGGCCCCCGATCTCGTCCCCGCTCTCGCTCCCGCTCTCGCTCCCGGTCCGGCTCCGGGTCCGCGGGGTGGGCCCGGTGCCGGTCGTCGGGTGGGGCGGCGTAGTGGCGGCGCACGGGGTCGGCCGGGCGGGCCGGCGCCGCGGACTGCACGGGCACCCACTTCGCGGGGCGCACGGCGGGGCGTTCGGGTTCCACGCCCGGCCTCGGGGTGAACCAACCGCGGTCACGCCGGTGGGCGTCTCTGCCGCCGTCGGGGGACGTCGTCGGAGCGTCCTTCATCGTCTCGCCTCACGATCCGCTCTGCTCGTCCACGGCAGCATCGCACTGCCCGTGTGCGGTGGAGGCGAATCGGCGGAACTCCGGGTGTGACGGGGGTTGTTGGGGCTAAGATGGTGCGCTTCTGCCCCGGCGGCCGGTTTGCGGTCAGGCGGTGGCGACCAGTTCGTACGCGGCCCTCAAGTCCGTACCGGTGTACGCGTGCACGGCGACGTCCCGCACGTGGTGGTCGGCGTTCACGGCGACCGAGACCGGCACCGCGGCGAAGAGCTCGGCGTCCGACATCGAGTCCCCGTAGGCCACGCAGTCGGCGCGGCCCAGTCCGTACCGCTCGCAGAGCTCGTCGGCGATCCGTACCTTCGCTCCCGCGTTCAGGATCTTCGCCGGGTCGATGGGCTCACGGAAGGGCGGGTCGGGCCAGCGGGAGCCGTGGGTCGCGTCCGCGCCCCAGGCGAGCAGGCGGTCCACGAAGAAATTGGGGGACAACGAGATCACCGCGCACCGCTCGCCGCGGGCCCGGATGTCCGCCCAGACCTCCTCGATACCGTCCAGCCACGGGGCGCCCTCGAACGCGGCGGCGATGTGTTCCTCGGTCAGGTCCGCCCACAGCTCGCACACCAGGACCGCGAAGCGGGGCGCGGTCAGCTCACGGGCGGCGAAGGCCCGCTCCAGCTCGGCGATCTCCCGCTCCAGGCCGAGCTGCCGGGATATCTCGACGGCCGCGGCGGAGCCGTGCATCAGGGTGCCGTCCATGTCGAACAAATGCAGTCTGGTCACGGTCTCCGAGCGTAGGCGCTCCGCTGGGTTCGCCGGGCGCCTACGGATGTGCCACGACCGTTGTCCGGCGACTGCGGGTCCGTCCCTGGCTGGTCGCGCAGTTCCCCGCGCCCCTTTGGGGCGCCCTCGCTCAGCGCCTTATGAGTTGCGTCGCCTGGTCGTCCAGGTCGTTCGCGGGTTCCGGGGCCGGCCTGCGGGCCGCGTCGCTGATCTTCAGGAGCAGGGCGATGAGCACCCAGTTCGCCACTTGTGAGGAACCGCCCTGCGCGAGGAAGGGCAGTGCCTTGCCGGTCAGCGGCATCAGCCCGGTGACACCGCCCGCGACCACGAACACCTGGAGGGCCAGCGCACCGGACAGCCCGGTCGCCAGGAGCTTGCCGAAGGGGTCGCGGGCGTCCAGCGCCGTGCGCAGCCCGCGCTCGACGAGCAGCGCGTAGAGCAGGAACACGGCCATCATGCCCGCGAGCCCGAGCTCCTCGCCCACCGTCGTGAGGATGAAGTCGCTGCGCCCGGCGAAGCCGATCAGGTCGGAGTGGCCGCGGCCGAGCCCGGTGCCGAGCACGCCGCCGCTGCCGAAGCTGAACAGCGCCTCGGCCGCCTGTGGTGAGGTGAGGCCCTTCGGCGGATGGGGGAGGTAGATGTCCATCGGGTGCAGCCAGGCGACCACGCGCCCGTGGACGTGCGGCTCCATGGAGCCCACGACGGCCGCTCCGACGACGAACATGAGCAGGCCCGAGATCACCCAGCTCGACCGCTCGGTGGCGGCGTAGAGCATGATCACGAAGAGCCCGAAGAAGATCAGGGACGTACCGAGGTCGCGCTCGAAGATCAGCACGAGCAGACTCAGCACCCACACCGCGGCGATCGGCCCGAACTGGCGCCCGCGCGGCAGGTAGAAACCCATCACACGCCTGCTGGCCAGCGCGAGCGCGTCCTTGTGCATCGTGAGGTACCCGGCGAAGAACACCGCGATCGCGATCCTCACGAACTCACCGGGCTGGAAGGACAGCGCGCCGAGCCGGATCCACCGCTTGGCGCCGTAGGAGTCGCCGGGGAAGAAGGCCGGCGCCATCAGCAGCACCAGAGCCGCGAAGACGATGATGTACGTGTACCGCTGGAGGTGCCTGTGGTCCTTGAGGAAGAACAGGATCGCCAGCAGGACTGCGAGTCCGACGGCGCTCCACATCACCTGGTTCGACGCGGCGGCCGGGGAGTTGTAACGGATCTTGTACGAGATGTCGAGCCGGTGGATGAGCACCAGGCCCAGGCCGCTCAGCGCCACGGCGAGCGGCAGGATCAGCGGGTCCGCGTGCGGGGCGAAACGGCGTACGGCCAGGTGCGCGACGCCCGCGGCGACGGTCAGCCCGATGCCGTACATGAGCAGCTCACCGGGCACTTCCCCGGTCGTGGCCAGGCCCACCGAGGCATAGCCGAACACCGTCAGCACCACCGCCGCGCCCAGCAGCAGCAACTCCGCGTTCCGGCTCCGCGCCGTGCGGGCCCCGGCCCGCGTTCCAGCGCTCATCTCGTTTTCCCCCTCGGCTTGGACGACCCCGCTTTCGGCAGGTGACCGGCTTCTCTTCTGAAGGAGGGCCGGAGCCGCGGGAAAGGTTGCGCGATTGTGCAACCTTTGAAGAGGGGTATATCACGCGTGCGAGGGGTCCGGTGGCAGTAGCCCCGGACCCCTCGCATGTACGAATCACCCGCGCGACCGCGGCGGACCTGCGGTGACCGACGCGGACGGCCCCGGCTCGGACGACGCGGGTCCGTACGGCCTCAGGCGCCCAGCACCGTCCCGATCGCCGTCCGCGCGATGCCGTGGTCCTGCTCCGGCGCGCCGCCGCCCACGCCGATCGCGCCGATCAGCCTGCCGTCGCGGTGCAGGGGGACGCCGCCCGCGATGAAGAGCAGCGGGCGGTCGAGCGCGGTCGGCAGGGTGTGGAAGAGGCCGTCGGGTCGCACGACGTCGACCAGGTCGGCGGTCGGGGCGTCCAGCTGCAGCGCGGTGAACGCTTTCCGGGTGCTGGTCTCCCCCGCGATCAGTACCGCCCGGTCGTCGCGCCGGAAGGCCAGCAGATGGCCACCGGCGTCGAGGACGGACACGGCGGCTCGTACGCCCTGCTCGTCGGCGGCGCGGCGGGCCGCGGCGACGAGGGCGTCCGCCTCGTCCGCGGTGAGCGGGCGGACAGTGCCGGGGGCAGTGACAGGGGTGGTGGAGGTGGCGGTCATGGGGTGGTGCTCCTTGGAGGGAAAGTGCGTGCGTGGTGTGGCACGCGGTGTTTCAGGGGGGACACAGGCAGGCGGGTCTGTCGCCGTCGCTACGGGGATCAGCGCCCCGCCGTCACGGCTCCGGCCTCCGTACCGGACTGGGCAACGATCCGGCGGCTGCCGCCGCCCCGGCCCGAGCGCCGTTCCAGCGACGCGGACAGCACGGCCAGGGCGACCGCGGAGGCCGCCATCACGGCGCCGACCAGATTGGGCGCGGCGAAGCCGAAGCCCGCGGAGATGACCAGGCCGCCGAGCCAGGCGGCGATGGCGTTGCCGAGGTTGAAGGCGCCGATGTTGGCGGCGGAGGCGAGGGTCGGCGCGTCGGCCGTCTGGTCGAGGACGCGCTTCTGCAGCGGAGGCACGGACGCGAAACCGAAGGCGCCGACCAGGGGGATCGCGACGGCGAACGCGATCTCGTCGTGCGCGGCGAGCGGCAGCAGGGCGAGCACGACGGCGAGGGAGCTCAGCGTCACGTAGAGCAGGGGCATGAGCGCCCGGTCCGCGTAGCGGCCACCGACGAGGTTGCCGACGAGCATGCCGAGGCCGAAGAGGATCAGCAGCCACGTGACGGAGGACGCGGCATAGCCCGCGACCTCGGTGGCCATCGAGGCGAGGTAGGTGCTCATGGTGAAGACGCCGCCGAAGCCGAGCACGGTCATCGCCATGGCCAGCAGGACCTGGGGGTTGCGGAGAGCGGCGAGCTCGCCGCGGACGGGGTTGCGCTCAGGGCGCGGCTGCGGGGGCACGAGGGCGGCGACGCCGAGGACGGCGAGCACGCCGAGCCCGGCGATGAGGAAGAAGGTGAGGCGCCAGCCCGCGCTCTGGCCGACCACGGTCCCCAGCGGCACACCGACCACGGTGGCCACGGTCAGCCCCGTGAACATCATCGAGATCGCTCCCGCCCTCTTCTCCGGGGCGACGAGCCCGGCGGCGACGATGGCGCCGATACCGAAGAAGGCACCGTGCGCGAGCGAGGCGACGATCCGCCCGGCGAGCATCAGGGCGAAGACGGGGGCGGCGGCGGAGAGCGCGTTGCCCACGATGAACAGCCCCATCAGGGCCATCAGCATCGTCTTGCGCGACACACGGCTGCCGATGATCGCGAGGATCGGGGCGCCGACGACGACCCCGAGCGCGTAGCCCGTGGTCAGGTAGCCGGCGGTGGGGATGGAGACGCCGAACTCGTCCGCGATCTCGGGGAGCAGCCCGGAGGTCACGAATTCGGTGGTGCCGATACCGAAGGCGCCGATGGCGAGCGCCAGCAGTGCGAGAGGCATGACGGGGTCCTTCAGGGCTGGGGATCGAGGAGGCCGGGCCCGACGAGCGGGGGCGGGTGGCCGCCCTGATTGATTGCAGGCGACCTTTACATGCGTACACAATAATTGCATACGCCGATTACTTGCAAGCGCGGGCTATTGCGGCAGGGGTCTATCCTGTTCGATACGGGCACCACGACGACTCCGCACGCGAAGGAGGGCCCGCCTCATGACCCGGACCCCGGATCCCGCGCTCCTCGGACTGGCACAGGGCTGGTGCGCGCTCTCGGCGCTGCACGGCCGGATCGAGTCCCACATCGAGCGCGCCCTCCAGACGCAGCACGGACTGAGCGTGCGCGAATTCAGCGTCCTCGACGTGCTCAGCAGGCAGCACAACGGAGAAGGCGGCCACCTGCGCATGAACGAGGTCGCCGACGCGGTGGTCCTCAGCCAGAGCGCGACGACCCGCCTCGTCAACCGGCTGGAGGACCGCGGCCTGCTGACCCGCTACCTCTGCCTCACCGACCGCCGCGGCATCTACACCGACGTCACGGACGCCGGCCTGACCCTCCTGGCAGCAGCCCGCCCCACGAACGACCAGGCCCTGCGCGAGGCGCTCGCGTCCGCCGCCCAGCGCGAGGAATTGGCGCCGCTCGTGGCGGCGGTGGAGTCTTTGGCGTAGCGCCGCCGCGCTTGCCCGCGGTGGGGTTCTCACCGTTGCCGCCCTACGGGCGGAAGCGGCCTGCGGCCGCACCCTCCTCCTGGGGGCTGCGCCCCCAGCCCCCTTCTGCGCCTACTGGGGTGCGTCTTGCGCTGTGTGCGCGGCTGCGGGTCCGGTGGGGGCTTGTCGCGCCGTTCCCCGCGCCCCTAAAAGCCGCCCACGAGCTCGGTCGCCCTTGCCCGTCCGGCGGGTGCGGGTCGTCGCTGGTTGCTCGCGCCGTTCCCCGTGCCCCTGAAAGCCGCCCACGAGCTCGGTTGCCTCTGCCCGTCCGGCGGCTGCGGGCCGGTGGGGACTTCTCGCGCAGTTCCCCGCGCCCCTGATGGGGCGCGTCCGCATCCCCAGTCCTGCGGAGAGCCGACAGCGGACGCAGGCGCCCCCTACCGGCAGCCGACAACC
>NZ_JAINFC010000979.1 GCF_020740835.1 Streptomyces sp. UNOC14_S4 | reverse complement strand
GTGTGCGATGTATGGACGCAGCGTTACCACAGTGGAAAGCTCGAAGGACCGCAGGTGTCGACCGGGAGGCGGGACACATGGGCGAGAAGACGGGCACGTACCCAGGGGCCGCGGGCAGTGCAGCGGAGGCCGACCGGCCGAGCCACGTGCGCAACGTGGTGCTGGTCGGCCACAGCGGGTCCGGAAAGACCACTCTGGTCGAGGCACTGGCCCTGGCCACCGGCGCGGTCAACCGGGCCGGCCGGGTCGAGGACGGCAGCGCACTCTCCGACTACGACGAGATCGAACACCGCCAGCAACGCTCCGTACAGCTGTCCCTGGTCCCCGTGGGCTGGGCCGGAATCAAGATCAACCTATTGGACGCACCCGGCTACGCCGACTTCGTCGGCGAGCTGAGGGCCGGTCTGCGCGCCGCGGACGCGGCCCTCTTCGTCGTCTCCGCCGCGGAGGGCACCGAGGGCATCACCGGCGCCACCCGCATGGTGTGGGAGGAATGCGCGGCCGTCGGCATGCCGCGCGCCATCGTCATCACCCATCTGGAAGCCGCCCGCGCGGACTTCGACGAGATGACCGAGGCCTGCCGCACCGCCTTCGGCGCGGACTCCCCCGAGAGCATCCTCCCTCTCTACCTCCCGCTGCACGGGCCCGCGGGCGCCGACGGCCACCGCACCGTCGCCGGCCTCGTCGGCCTGCTCTCGCAGCGCGTCTTCGACTACTCCTCCGGCGAACGCGCCGAGACCGCCCCCGCCCCCGACCAGCTCCCGCTGATCGAGGAGGCCCGCAACCGGCTCATCGAGGGCATCATCGCCGAGAGCGAGGACGAGACCCTCATGGACCGCTACCTGGGCGGCGAGGAGATCGACGTCAAAACCCTCGTCCAGGACCTCGAACGGGCCGTGGCACGCGGCTCCTTCCACCCCGTGCTCGCCGCCCAGGTAGCGGTCCATGAGGGTCTCGTCC
>NZ_JAINFC010000978.1 GCF_020740835.1 Streptomyces sp. UNOC14_S4 | reverse complement strand
GGGCGTGATCGCGGGTGTGCAGTCGTCTTCCCCACCCGTCTCCGCGCGGAAACCTGTGACCGTCGGCCAATCCGAAATCACAATCGAAATCACATCCGAATCCGGTCGCCGTGGCGGCGCGGTTCCGGGCTCGTTCCGGGCTTGCCCCCTCCGCGCCACAGGCCCCGGCGCGGCCCCCCGGCGCCCCTTACAGCCGGTTTACCGGCGTCCGAGGCAGGATGGATGCACCCGGCCACGGGAATCACACGCCTGCCCACCTGGGCTCCAAGGGAAGGATCAACGCCGTGCGCGTACTCGTCGTCGAGGACGAGCAGCTGCTCGCCGATGCCGTCGCCACCGGATTGCGCCGGGAGGCCATGGCCGTCGACGTCGTGTACGACGGAGCGGCCGCCATCGAGCGCGTCGCCGTCAACGACTACGACGTCATCGTCCTCGACCGCGACCTTCCCCTCGTCCACGGCGACGACGTGTGCCGCAAGGTCGTCGAGCTCGGCATCCCCACCCGCGTCCTGATGCTCACCGCCTCCGGCGACGTCAGCGACCGCGTGGAGGGCCTGGAGATCGGCGCCGACGACTACCTGCCCAAGCCCTTCGCCTTCAGCGAGCTCACCGCGCGCGTGCGCGCCCTCGGGCGCCGTACGACCGTGGCGCTGCCGCCCGTCCTGGAACGCGCGGGCATCAAGCTCGACCCCAACCGCCGCGAGGTCTTCCGCGACGGCCGTGAGGTGCAGCTGGCGCCCAAGGAGTTCGCGGTCCTGGAGGTCCTGATGCGCAGCGAGGGCGCCGTGGTCTCCGCGGAGCAGCTACTGGAGAAGGCGTGGGACGAGAACACCGACCCCTTCACCAATGTCGTCCGCGTCACGGTCATGACCCTGCGCCGCAAGCTCGGCGAGCCCCCGGTGATCGTCACCGTGCCCGGCTCCGGATACCGGATCTGACCCCGATGCCCGCCGCCCCCACCC
>NZ_JAINFC010000977.1 GCF_020740835.1 Streptomyces sp. UNOC14_S4 | reverse complement strand
GTACGTAGCCCCGGCGCGGCACCTGCACGAGCACCGGGCCGTGCTTGAGGCCCTCGCGCGCGACCTGCCAGGCCAGGGTGGGCAGGCGCGCGGCACGGGCCGCCTCGTCCCGCGCCTGGTCGGCGTCGCCGACCGTACGGACCAAGGGCGCCGCGACGCGCACCTGCTCGCGGGCGGCGGCGAGCGGCAGCGCCCAGCCGGTGTCCACGAGCTGGGCGGCCTCGACCGTGCAGCCGAAGCCGCCGAGCAGGAACGCCGCCTTCTCGTGCGCCGCCCGCAACAGCAGCACCTCGCGCGCGTGCGGCTGCGGGGCGTGCGGCTCGCTGTGGCTCGAATCCCCGTCGTCCCAGATGGCGACGAGCCCCAGGTCGCGCACGGGGGCGAACATCGCGGCCCGGGTACCGACCACGGCCCGCACCGAGCCCCGGCTCACGGCGAGCCACCTGCGGTAACGCTCCTCCGGGCCGGTGTCGGCGGTGAGCAGCACATGGCGGCCCGTCCCGAGCAGCCCGGTCAGTGCGGCGTCGACGCGGGCCGCGCAGCGGCCGTCCGGCACGACGATCAGCGCGCCGCGCCCGGAGGCGAGCGTGGCGGCGGCGGCACGCGCCAGCTCGTCCGGCCAGGACGGGCCGGGCAGGGCCGTCCACACCGCGCGCGGGGAGTCGCCGCGGGCGAGAGCGGACAGATAGGCGGGCCCGGTCGCGTAACGGGACCAGGTGCCGGGCTCCGGCGCGGCGGGCGGCGGCAGCGGCTCGGGCGACGCGGCCGCCTCGGCCCGCGCCCGGCGCGGCGGCACCGCGAGCTGCACGACATCGGCGAGCGTGCCCGCGTAACGGTCGGCCACGGCCCGGCACAGCCGCAGCAGCCCCGGCGAGAGCACCGGCTCCGGCGAGAGCACCTGGGCGATCGGCGCCAGCGGACCCCGGTAGTCGCTCTCCGCGAGCCGCTCCACGATGAAGCCGTTGTGCAG
>NZ_JAINFC010000976.1 GCF_020740835.1 Streptomyces sp. UNOC14_S4 | reverse complement strand
CCCCGAGCAGGACCCCGGCCAAACCCGCCGACCCCAAGCCCGAGCAGTCCGGCGCCGTCGCGGGCGCCCCCGCCAACATGGTCACCGTCAAGCTCACCGCCGAGAACGGCCAGACCTGGATGTCCGCCAAGGACCACAACGGCAAGGTGCTGGAGGAGGGCGTGCTCAAACAGGGCACCTCCAAGACCTTCACCGACAGCAAGCGCATCGACCTGGTGCTCGGGAACGCCCAGGCGGTGCAGCTCTTCGTGAACGGCAAGCAGGTGAAGAACCTGGGCGAGGACGGCAAGGTCCAGCGGCTGAGCTACACCAAGGGCGACCCCGTAGCGGGCTGACCCGGTCGGCACACCCCCGCTGACCAGGGGAGACACCCGGCGCTCCGGCCGGATGCCGAGCACCGGGAAGGCGCGGTGCCGACCGGTGCGGCGCACCGCCGGGTGACCATCCTCTCGGTACTCGTCGGCACTCGGCAGCGGAAGCGGTGCCGGGACAAAGTAGGCTGAGCCCTATGCCCGAACGCCGTACCGTCGCTCTTGTCACACTTGGCTGCGCCCGTAACGAGGTGGACTCGGAGGAGCTGGCAGGCCGCTTGGCGGCGGATGGCTGGGACCTCGTCGAGGACGCCGCCGACGCCGATGTCGCCGTGGTCAACACCTGTGGCTTCGTCGAAGCCGCCAAGAAGGACTCCGTCGACGCCCTCCTCGAAGCCAACGACCTCAAGGATCATGGCCGCACCCAGGCCGTGGTCGCGGTCGGCTGCATGGCCGAACGGTACGGCAAGGAGCTCGCCGAGGCGCTGCCCGAGGCCGACGGCGTGCTCGGCTTCGACGACTACGCGAACATCTCCGACCGGCTCCAGACCATCCTCTCCGGCGGCGTCCACGCCTCCCACACCCCGCGGGACCGGCGCAGGCTGCTGCCGATCAGCCCCGCCGCCCGCCAGGCCGCCGACGTGGCCCTGCCCGGCCACGCCCAGAC
>NZ_JAINFC010000975.1 GCF_020740835.1 Streptomyces sp. UNOC14_S4 | reverse complement strand
GGAGGCGGCGGGGTGCCGCTCGCCCCGCCGTACGGGCCCGGGCCGCCGCCGTACGGGCCGCCCTCCGCGGGCTCCGGCGGCTTCTTCCGGAACGGGTCGTCTTCCGGAGGCTCTTGGGGGGTGCTCATGCCCCGAGTAGAACCCAGCGTCCCGGTGACCGCATCCGGCCGTGTGCCGTTCGAGTGCCCGGCACGGAGCCCGGTACAGAGACCGATACGGAGACCGATACGGAGCCCGGTACGGAGGACGTACCGCTCAGCGTCCTCCGTCGGCCGCCACGAACGTACGGGCCGCCTTGTCGTGCCAGCACTGCCGCCAGGGCCGGTCGAACAGGCACCACAGCGCGTCGAGCACACCGACGGCCACGACGCCCAGCACCCCGTAGAGCAGCCAGCGGCGCGCCGCCGCGCCGAACGAGGGAGTGTCGTGCGACTCGATGTCGAGCACGCGCACCCCGCACAGCTTCTTGCCCAGCGTGCGGCCCCACTTGGCGGTGGGCAGCGCCTCGTAGAACAGCCCGCCCACCAGCAGGACGGCGAGGACGATCGCCAGGTACGGGCCGGTGGTGCCGTCGAGGAGCCAGACCGTGACGGTCTGCCCGGACTGCTTGGCCTGCTGCACCTTCAGGTCGATGTGGTCGACGGACTTCTCGCACAGCGGCACGGCCACGGCGCTCACCACCGCGCCCAGCACCGCCGTGTCGACGAGGCGGGCGAGGAAGCGGCGGCCGAGCGGCGCGGGCCGCCCCTGCTCCTGTGCGGCACGCAGGAAGGGGTCGTCCTTCGGCGGCTTCCAGGGCAGGGACCCGACGGCGCCGGGCACTCCGGGCTGCTGCGCGAGCTGATGGACCTGCTGCGCCCAGCCGGTGGCGGGCCGCTCCCGGTCCGCCGGGGCCGGCAGCGCCTGCCGCTCCGGGACGGGCGGCAGGACGGGCGCCTCCGCGGCCTCCCGCGCCCGGCGGGCCTCGGCGGGGGCCGTACG
>NZ_JAINFC010000974.1 GCF_020740835.1 Streptomyces sp. UNOC14_S4 | reverse complement strand
GCCGACGACCCCGCCCACCACGCCTCCCGCGACGCCGCCGATTACCCCGCCGCACCGGCCGGACAAACCCAAGACCCCCGACACCCCGGACGGAGCACTCGCCCACACCGGTGCTGAGACCACTGCGTGGGCGCTTGGCGGGGCCGCAGCGCTGCTGCTGGCCGGGGGCGGCGCCCTGTGGGCAACCCGCCGCCGGCAGAAGACCGCCGCCGAGGACGAGACCACCGACCCGCAGGAGTAACCCCCCGGTTCCTGGCCGGGAGGTCTGAAAACCCTCCCGGCCAGGAACCCACCCCTGCGGCAGCCTCCCCGTTCCGTTGCACATCTCGCGGCGCTCGCCAGTCGGCGGGCGCCGCCCTGGTTCCCAGGAGCCACCGCTGTCCCCCTCTGTCCGCGAGGACCCGTTCCAGGAGTACCTCGTCTCCCCGCGCCACCTCGCCGGCTCCACCGCCATCGGCGACCCCGGACTCCAGCCCCTGCGCGACCTCGGCTGGGCCCTGCACCACGACGACCTCGGCAACACCTACGTCTCCGCACCAGACCACCGGATCCGCCTTGGCTACCTGCCCGAAGGAGACGATGACGGCCTGTGGCGCATCAACGCCTACGACGACTCCTTCGGCTCCGTACGCTGGGCCGCGACCTTCAACGACCGCACTCCCACCGAATTCGTCACCGCCTTCACCACCGCCCTCGCCCAGGCATACACCCAAGGCCCCGACACCTACCTCCACGGCGCGACCAACGAACCCGACCAGGCGTTCACTCCTCTGACCGCGGCCGACTGGCAGCACGACCGGCGCGCCTGGGCGGACGAACTTACCGCTCCCGACAGCCTCGCACGCCTCACCTACGAGCACCTCGCCCCCGACCACCAGAGCGAGATTGCCGGACACTACTCCCGCTGGTGGCTCCGAGGCGGCGCCGGCCACCACTACCCGGACTGGTACGCCACCTTCACCACCCACACCCCCACCCAGCTCATCAC
>NZ_JAINFC010000973.1 GCF_020740835.1 Streptomyces sp. UNOC14_S4 | reverse complement strand
GCCCCGTACCCGCCGCGCGCCCGTACGCCGGCGCCGCGCCCGCGGCACCCGCCCCCGCGCCCACCGCCGAGGACCTCCTGCGCGCCTTCCGCGCCACCGCCTCCCCGGGAGCGCTGCGCCTGGCCGTGCACCTCGCGGCCGTACCGCTCGCGCTCCCCGTCATGCAGCTCGTCCAGCGCGCCATGCTGCCCGACACCGGGCCCATGGAACTCGCCGAAGTGCTCCTGTCCGGCCTGCTGTGGCAACTGCCCGGGCCGCCCCCGGGCACCGGCGGCGGCCCCTGGTACGAATTCGCCGACGGCGTGCGCGAACTGCTGCTGCGCTCCCTGGACCAGGGGGCCGCGGCCCTCGTCCTCAAGCACTGCTCCGAGTACGTCGAACGCCACTTCGGCAAGGGCGCCCGCAACTTCTCCGCGCTCGCCGTCGCCCAGCTCTCCGACCCGGCGGAGCCCGACGACGGCCTCTGGCCGGTCACCCCCGTCACGGACGGCACGGACGCCACGGACACCACGGACGCCACGGACAACGGCGCCGAACCCGAGTTGTTCGCCCAGGTGCCCGCCCGCGTCGTCCGCTGGTACCGGCCACTGCGCGCGGAACGCGACGAGAGCGGCGGGCTCGCCGAGGCCGAACGCCTGCTGCGGCTCTGGCAGCTCCAGGCCGACCCCACCCTCCTCCACGAGGCCCGCGCGTACGCGCTCCCGCACGCCCAGGCCCCCGCCGGGACGGCCGAGGGCATCCGCGGCCGCCTCGTGCTCGGCGGCGTCCTGCGCGCCCTCGCGGGCACCGAGGCCGTACGCCACGACCCGGCGGCCCGCGCCGCCGCCCTCGCGCAGGCCGTCGAGCTGCTG
The DNA here is from genome assembly GCF_020740835.1 of Streptomyces sp. UNOC14_S4. GTDB lineage: Bacteria > Actinomycetota > Actinomycetes > Streptomycetales > Streptomycetaceae > Streptomyces. The sequence goes on along the minus strand of NZ_JAINFC010000973.1, from coordinate 142 downwards.
ACCGAGGCCCACGAGCACACCGGACCCGGCGGCCCCCAGCACACCGCCGCCGCCCTGGAGCTCGCCTCCGCCCACCACGCCCGCTGGCAGGACGACGGCGACCCCGCCCACCTCCCCGCCGCCGAACGCGCCCTGCGCGCCC
>NZ_JAINFC010000972.1 GCF_020740835.1 Streptomyces sp. UNOC14_S4 | reverse complement strand
CTCGCGGATGTTCTCTCGATCTGTGGATATGGAACCGTAGGAAGTCCCATCGTCCCAGTTCAAGGGGCATCCGCGTCTTCATGTCCAGGCCCTGGACCGGTCATCGCTCGGTGGATCAAGGCTAAGCACTGGGGCGCCGAAGGACGCTGCCCGGACAGCGTCTTTGATCACCCAGTCGTGTGAGGTAACCTGGCATGACGCTGAAGCGTATGCCGCATGGGCCGGTAAAGCGCTGCCTTCCAGCCAGCAGTGGGAGAAGTCAGCTCGTGGACCGATGGGTGATGCCTACCCTTGGGGAAACGGCGCGACAGCCGCCAAATGCAACGTCCGTGAATCCGGTATCGGGCACACAACACCTGTGAGTCGATACCAGAGTGGAGCCAGCCCGTTTGGCGTCTACGACCTGTGCGGAAACGTGTGGGAGTGGTGTTCGACGCCTACCAAGCATGACCGATTCGAGCTGAAGGGCAGCGCCTTCACGAGCCGTTTCGATCGAGCCGCCCCGTCGTCGTTTAATGATGCGTCGGCCGACATGCAGGATGAAGATACGGGCTTTCGCTGCGTAACCGCCACACTCCCAGGCAGACGTGATTTCCTCTGACGTCCCTACCCCCTGCCGGCTTCAGCCCCGGCGCTGTCCGAACCGGCACTTCGTACCCGCGCCCGCCCCGCGCCGTCAGGCGGCCCGGTGCTGGAAAGCCCGGCGGTACGCCGTCGGCGTGACGCCGATGACGTCGCGGAACCGGGCGCGCATGTTGGCGCCGCTGCCGAGGCCGCATCGGGTGGCGATCTGTTCCACCTGGAGGTCGGTGGTCTCCAGGAGTTCCCGTGCACGGTTGATGCGGGCGGTCAGGAGCCATTGGTGGGGGCTGACGCCGGTTTCCTGGCGCCACAGGCGGGTCAGGGTGCGCGGGGAGACGCCGGCGTGGTCGGCGAGCGCGGGGATCGTGAGGTCGTCGTCGAGGCCGCGCAGGGCCCACTCGCGGGTGGTGGCGAGGGTGGTGGAC
>NZ_JAINFC010000971.1 GCF_020740835.1 Streptomyces sp. UNOC14_S4 | reverse complement strand
CCAGCCGCAAGCTCGTCGACCAGCTCGACGACCTCCGCCGCGCCCTGAAGATCAGGACCACACACCCGTAACCCGCCCGCATCCGAACGCACCCGTCCGCACGGGAACGTCACGGGAACACCACGGGAACACAAAGAGGCTCCTGTGACCCTCTCCGGGTCACAGGAGCCTCATACGCTCCACGGCGCCGCGCGCCGTACGACGTCAGTCGCGCTTGTCGCTCACCGCGTCCGACGGCTCCGCCGTCCGCAGCTCCTCCAGGAAACGGTCGATCATGCCGGACTCGCGGGCGTGCTCCGCGACCGACTCGCCGACGATCCGGCCCGCCAGCTCCGTCGCCAGCACACCGACCTGCTCCCGCAGCTCGGCCTCGGCGACCGCGCGCTCGGCGTCGATCACCGCGTGACCGGCGGAGATGATCTCCTCGCGCTGCTTCTGGCCCTCGGCCCGCAGCTCGGCGATGATCTTGTTGCCCTCCTCCAGCGACTCCTGGCGCAGCCGCGCGGCCTCGTGCCGGGCCTCCGCCAGCAGCTCCTGGTACTCGGCGTGCACACGCGCGGCCTCGGCCCGCGTCGACTCCGCCTCGTCGAAGCGGCCGTCGGTGGCCTCCTCGCGCTCCACGAGCACCTTGTTGATCCGGGGCAGGATCACCTTCGCCATCACGGCGAAAAGGATGAAGAACAGGACGGCCCCGAGCACGAGCGGCGCAGGCTCGGGCTTGAGCGGCCCTACGTCGAGAGCGAGAAAGTTCATGGCCATGGGGTGCAGATTAGTCGACGCCGAGCCGGAAGTCCGCCTCGCACCCCATTAGCAGACCCAACTCCCCACCGTCGTACGGATACCACCATCGGGCGAAAGCCTGCCGGACCCCGGTCACCGACCGTGCGGCGCCAGTAACTTGGCGCAGTTACTGCCCGCTCACGCCCGCCCAGAGCGCGCGACGCACCCCAGAAAACAACCCAAAAGGGGCACAGCCTTGCCCGTGGCCGTCACCCGACATCCGCCGCCACC
>NZ_JAINFC010000970.1 GCF_020740835.1 Streptomyces sp. UNOC14_S4 | reverse complement strand
AGAAAGGAGTACCCCGTGACAACCGCAAGCGCACCCGCACCCACCCCGGTCGACCCCCTCGCGGCAGCGATCGTCAAGCTCGACCCCGCCAGCCGCCGCATCAAACGCTTCTCCGCGCTCACCACCATGACCCTGCCCCTCCTCGGCACCGGCGTGGCCGTCTACTTCCTGTGGGCGGGCCTCTACACCACCACCGACTTCGTCCTGTTCGCCGTCATGTACTTCGTGCACATGGGCGGCATCACCATCGGCTTCCACCGCTACCTGTCGCACAAGGCGTTCAAGACCTCGCGCTTCTTCGAGGGCGTCATGATGGTCACCGGGTCGATGGGCGCGCAGGGCCCGCTGATGTTCTGGGTCACGACCCACCGCAGGCACCACCGCTTCAGCGACCGCGAGGGCGACCCGCACTCGCCGAATCTGCACGGCCGGAGCCTGCGGGGGCGGCTGCGCGGCCTGTGGTACGCGCACATGCCGTGGATGCTGAGCGACGACACGTCCAAGTGGACGGTCTTCGCCCCGGACGTCCTGCGCGACCGCAGGCTGATGTGGTACCACCGCACCTACCCCACCTGGGTCCTGGTCGGCGTGCTGCTGCCCGCCGTGGTCGGCTTCGCCGTCGAGCAGACGCCGATGTCCGCGCTCACGGGCCTCGTGTTCGGCGGGCTGGCGAGGATCTTCGTCGCCAACCAGGCGGCCTGGTGTGTCGGTTCGGTCTGTCACGCGATCGGTACCCGGCCCTTCGACAACAACGACCGCAGCGCCAACAACTGGCCCGTCGCCGCGCTCACCTTCGGCGAGGGGCTCCAGAACAACCACCACGCGTTCCCCGGCTCGTACCGTCACGGCGTGACGTGGTGGGAGCCCGACCTCAGCGGCTGGGTGCTCTTCGGCCTCGGCAAGGCGCGCGTCGTCTGGGACCTGAGGGAACCCGACGCCGCGACCATCGCCAGGAAACGGGCGGCGGCGAAGGCCGCCGCCTGACGTCCCCTCAGCCCTTCCAACCCCTCCCACTC
>NZ_JAINFC010000097.1 GCF_020740835.1 Streptomyces sp. UNOC14_S4 | reverse complement strand
GGGCTGCTCCGGGGCGGGGGCGGCGGCGGTGTTCACCGGCTTCTCCGTGGTGTCCTCCGTCGTCGTCCAGTGCCGCAGTGCGCCCGCCTCCATCTGGATCTGGCCGCTCAGGGTCTCCAGGTCGTCGTCGGCGAAGCGCTGGGCGCGGTCCTGTGCGGCCCAGCGGAGCGCGTCCGCGTTGCCCTTGACGCGCTCGGTGCGCTCGCGCAGCTCGGGCAGGCGCTCGGCGACGCGCGTCTTGTCGGGCTCGTTCTCCAGCCGCTTGAGGTCGTCGTCGAGCTCGCGGCCGTGCACGCTGAGGCGCTCGAAGAGGGCCGTCGCCTCGGTGAGGGAGGGGTCCTCCGCGGCGGCGAGGCGCAGCGCGTCCTGGGTGGCGCGCATCGACGTGCGCAGAGCGAGGCGCAGCTCGGCGACCTCGGCCGCCGCGCCGGGCTGGGTGTACTTCATGGCCTTGAGACGGGTGTCCTCGACGGTGCGGCGGGCCTGGCCGACCGTGCGGTCCACGCCGCGCTTGACGGCGCGCACGGTCTTGACCGTGGCGATCACCCCGAGGGTGACGAGGACCGCGAAGACCAGCGCGACGATCACGGCCACGGCTTCCATGAACGCTCCTCAGCGGGTCGGTCGCATGATTCACGAATGTTGACGGATGAAGAACGGGTCCCGTCCGGGCCCGTGCGGCACCCCTCCACCGTAAACGCAAAGGGCAGGTTGGGGGTTCCTTGAGAACCCCCAACCTGCCCGTAGGGGAAATCCCGAAGGCGCTTGCCCTCAGCTTCCCTCAGCCCTCCTCAGGCTCAGGCTCGGCCCTCCTGAGGCTCGGGCTCAGCCTCAGGCCGGGACGATGTTCACCAGCTTCGGCGCCCGCACGATGACCTTGCGGATGCCCGCGCCGCCCAGCGCGGCGACGACCGCCGGGTCGGCCAGGGCGACCCGCTCCAGCTCCTCCTCGGAGATCGACGGGGCGACCTCCAGGCGCGCCTTGACCTTGCCCTTGATCTGGACGACGCACGTCACGGCCTCGTCGACCAGGTAGGCCGGGTCGGCGGCCGGGAAGTCGGCGTGGACGACCGAGCCGGTGCGGCCCAGCTTGCGCCACAGCTCCTCGGCGATGTGCGGGGCGAGCGGGGCGACCAGCAGCACCAGGCCCTCGGCGACGGTCCGCGGGACCTCGCTCAGCTTGGTCACGTGGTTGTTCAGCTCGGTGATCTTGGCGATGGCGGTGTTGAAGCGCAGGTTCGCCAGGTCCTGGCCGACGCCGTCGATGGCCTTGTGCAGGGCGCGCAGGGTCGCCTCGTCGGCCTCGGTGTCGACGACGGTGACCTCGCCGGTGTTCTCGTCCACCACGTTGCGCCACAGGCGCTGCAGCAGGCGGTACTGGCCGACGACGGCACGGGTGTCCCAGGGGCGCGAGACGTCCAGCGGGCCCATCGCCATCTCGTACAGGCGCAGCGTGTCCGCGCCGTACTCCGCGCAGATCTCGTCCGGCGTGACGGCGTTCTTCAGGGACTTGCCCATCTTGCCGAGCAGGCGGCTGACCTTCTCGCCCTGGTAGTAGAACGCGCCGTCGCGCTCCTCGATCTCGGCGGCCGGTACGGCGATGCCGCGGCTGTCGCGGTAGACGTACGCCTGGATCATGCCCTGGTTGTAGAGCTTGTGGAAGGGCTCGTTCGAGGAGATGTGCCCCAGGTCGAAGAGGATCTTGGACCAGAAGCGGGCGTACAGCAGGTGCAGCACCGCGTGCTCGGCACCGCCGACGTACAGGTCGACGCCGCCGTGCGGCTGGCCCTCGCGCGGGCCCATCCAGTACTGCTCGGCGTCGGCCGAGACCAGGCGCTCGTCGTTGTGCGGGTCCAGGTAGCGCAGCTCGTACCAGCAGGAGCCCGCCCAGTTGGGCATGGTGTTGGTCTCGCGGCGGTAGCGCTTGGGGCCGTCGCCCAGGTCCAGGGTGACGTTGACCCAGTCCTCGTTGCGGGAGAGCGGGGTCTCCGGGGAGGTGTCGGCGTCGTCCGGCTCGAAGGTGCGCGGGGAGTAGTCCTCGACCTCCGGCAGCTCCAGCGGGAGCATGGACTCGGGCAGCGGGTGGGCGATGCCCTGCTCGTCGTAGACGATCGGGAAGGGCTCGCCCCAGTAGCGCTGGCGGCTGAACAGCCAGTCGCGCAGGCGGAAGTTGACGGTGCCCTCGCCGATGCCCTGCTCGGTGACCCAGTCGATGGCGGCGCGCTTGGCCTCCGCGACCTCCATGCCGTTCAGGTCGAGCTTGTCGTTGGCGGAGTTGATGGCCGGGCCCTGGCCGGTGTACGCCTCGCCCTCCCAGCCCTCCGGCGGGGCGACGGTGCGCACGACGGGCAGCTCGAAGGCGGTCGCGAACTCCCAGTCGCGCTCGTCCTGGCCGGGGACGGCCATGATGGCGCCGGTGCCGTAGCCCATCAGGACGTAGTCGGCGACGAAGACGGGGATCGGCTCGCCGGTCAGCGGGTTGCGAGCGTACGCGCCGGTGAAGACGCCGGTCTTGTCCTTGCCCTCGGTCTGCCGCTCGACGTCGGTCTTGGCCTGCGCGGCCTTGCGGTAGGCGGCGACGGCGTCGGCCGGGGTGCGAGCGCCGCCGGTCCAGGCCTCCTTGGTGCCCTCGGGCCACGCGGCCGGGACGACGGCGTCGACCAGGTCGTGCTCGGGGGCGAGCACCATGTAGGTGGCGCCGAACAGGGTGTCCGGGCGGGTGGTGAAGACGGTGATCTTCTCGTCGTGGCCGATCACGTCGAAGGAGACGCGGGCGCCCTCGCTGCGGCCGATCCAGTTGCGCTGCTGGAGCTTGATGGCCTCGGGCCAGTCCAGCTCCTCCAGGTCGTCGATCAGGCGGTCCGCGTAGGCGGTGATCCGCATGTTCCACTGGCGCAGCTTGGCCTTGAAGACGGGGAAGTTGCCGCGCTCGGAGCGGCCGTCGGCGGTGACCTCCTCGTTGGCCAGCACGGTGCCCAGGCCGGGGCACCAGTTGACCGGCGCGTCGGAGGCGTACGCCAAGCGGTACTCGCCCAGCACGTCGGCACGCTCGGCGGCCGTCAGCTCGCTCCACGCGCGCGTGCCCGGCACCTGGCGCTCGCCGCGCTCGAACTGCTCCACCAGCCCGGCGATCGGGCGGGCCTTGCGCGCCTCCGGGTCGTACCAGGAGTCGAAGATCTGCAGGAAGATCCACTGGGTCCACTTGTAGTACGCCGGGTCGATCGTCTCGAACGAGCGGCGCTTGTCGTGGCCCAGGCCCAGCCTGCGCAGCTGGGCCTTCATGTTCTCGATGTTGGCCTCGGTGGAGACCCGGGGGTGCGTGCCGGTCTGCACGGCGTACTGCTCGGCGGGCAGGCCGAAGGCGTCGAAGCCCAGGGTGTGCAGGACGTTGTGGCCCGTCATGCGGTGGTAGCGCGCGTAGACGTCGGTGGCGATGTAGCCGAGCGGGTGACCGACGTGCAGGCCCGCACCGGAGGGGTACGGGAACATGTCCATGATGAACTTCTTGGGCCGGGCCACGACCGCGGGGTCGCCCGCCAGGTCACCGCTGGGGTTGGGTGCCGCGTAGGTGCCGTCGGCGTCCCAGACGTCCTGCCAGCGTGCCTCGATGTCAGCGGCCAGCGCGGCCGTGTAGCGGTGCGGGGCCACCTCGGCGGCGGTATTGGTCTCGCTCATCGTCCTCAAAGCTCCATCGATCGTCGTCGTCTCTACCTGCGGTACCTGCGGAAATGAAAAATCCCCTCGCACAGGAGGGGACGCCGCGCCGATACCGACCGGGCTGCCGGTCGGTTTTGATCAGCGCGGCCCGCTAAGCAGAAGGCGTACGGCACGCATGGGGTCAGGTTACCGCAGGGCCCGAAGGGCCCGCACCGGGGTGAACGGTGCGGGCCTCTCTTTATCCGGTGGGCGCCTACTGGCTCGGGGCTGCCCGTCCGTCGGCGGCTGCGGGCCGTCAGCGGTTGCTCGCGCCCGCGCGGCGGAGCCGCACGATGTCACAGCCCCGCGCCCCTGTGGGGCGCCCCCGTCAGTGCCTCTTGCCCGGGATGTACGACGTCACGTACGTATCGGCCGGGGAGCCGACGCCCGTGACGTTGTCGTAGCCGGGGGTCGCCGTCAGGGAGCTGTCGCCGCCGAGGCTGCGCAGCGACGTGGTCGTGCCCGCCTTGTCGTCGACACTGTTGACGAAGTCCACGCGCGCGACCGCGAGGCCCTGGCCCTGGCCCAGCGGGTGGTCGGTCACGTCGTGGTAGGCGGCCGTGCCGTAGCGGTCGTAGATCGCCGGGTTGGCGAAGCCGATCGGCACGCCGTGGCGGGCCTGCTGCGCCAGTGCCTGGACGCCCGCGATCACCGGAGCGGCGAGCGAGGTGCCGCCGATGCGGTACTCGTCGTACTTCTGCGAGCCGTCCGGGAAGGTCTGGGTCTGGCCGACGAGGAAGCCCGTGCTGGAGTCGGCGACGGCCGCGATGTCGGGCTCGACGCGCATCGGCTTGGCGGTGCCGTTGGCCTTGGACAGCGCCTCGGGGACGACCCCGCGCTGGTAGAAGGGCTGCTCGACGGCCGCGCTCGTGCCGCCGCCCGCGCCACCGGTGAAGGTGCCGGGGAAGCCCTCCCAGGTCAGGCCGTCCTTGGACAGGGGCGCCTTGTGCGTGCCCCAGCCGGTCTCCCACAGGTACTTGTCGCCCTTGCCGACGGCGAGCGAGGTGCCGCCGACGGAGGTCACCCACGCGGAGTTCGAGGGGGTGTCGACCATCTTCTTGCCGTGCTTGGCGACGTTGTCGCCGTCGTCACCGGAGGAGAAGTAGAAGCCGATGCCCTCGACCGCGCCCTGCTGGAAGAGCTGGTCGTAGGCGGCCGCGACGTCCGGGGTCTCGTTGGCCTCGACGTCGCCCCAGGAGTTGGAGACGATGTCGGCGAGGCGGCCGTCGACGATCTTGTGCAGGGCGTCGATCAGGTCGTCGTCCTGGCAGGAGGCGCCGGCGACGTAGACGACGTCGGACTCGGGGGCCACCGCGTGGACGGCCTCGATGTCCAGGGTCTCCTCGCCGTACCAGCCGGCCGCGTCGCACTCCTTGGGGCCGGTGTGCGTCCAGTCGGCCGGGAGCACCTGGGAGAACTGGCCCTTGCGCCAGGCGCGGTCGCCGTTGCGCTTGGCGTACTCCGCGATGTCCTTGGCGATGGTCGGCGAGGCGTACGCGTCGGTGATCGCGACGGTGACGCCCTTGCCGGTGAAGTTCTTCGCCCCGTAGGCGGCACGCAGTTGCTTGCCGGTGTAGCCCTTGACGGCGTAGGGCACGTGACCGCCGTAGGCGGACGGCAGGCTGGTGTTGACCTTGGAGCCGTAGTACGTGGAGAACGGCCCGGCGTTGCGGAAGGCGGTGCTCGGGCCGGGCAGGGTCTCGTCGTGGTGGGCGAGACGCGGGGCGTTGTTGAGGCCCACGACCGTCAGGACGGCGCCGTCGAGCGAGGCGGGGACCGTGGCCGCCTTCTCCGGGGCGTGGTACGTCTTCCCGTCCTTGGCGTAGTTGTGCAGCTCGGTGCCGAACGCCTTCTTGGCGGCCGCGGCGTCGCCGCTGACGGTGACGTAGTGCTGGTTGGTGCCGGTCACCCTCAGGCCCGAGGAGGTCAGCCAGGAGGTGACCTTGGCTATCTGCTCCTTGGTCGCGCCGAAGCGCTCCTGCGCCTGCTTCGCGGACAGGTACTTGCCGTAGGACGCCGACTTCGGGTCGGAGACGGCCTGCGCGTAGGAAGCGAGGCCCTTGGCGTCCCGGCCCGCGAGGTAGACGCGGGCGCCGACCCTGTTGGAGTCGGCGACGGTGCCGCGGTCGGCCGACGGCGTGGCCCACAGCGGCTTGGTGCCCTGGAGCGTCTGCCTGCCGTGCGGGTCCGAGTCGGCGTGGGCGGCCGGGATGCCGAGCGCGAGGGCGCCGGCGGCCAGCGGCAGCGATGCCGCCAGGGCCAGCCCTGCGCGGGCTCTGGAGCGGGTCGATCTCATGTAACCCCCTGCGATGCGTTCGTGGTCGCGTACGGCGGTCCTTGCGTGGACGCGCATATACGTCGCGCCACTCTCTCGATGAACCGTTCATCCATGGGGCATGTGTTCGCCAAGATGAGGCCAAGGAAGAGTCAGGGGAAGACCATCAACCGGTCTTTACGCAGGGCACTTTGCCGCCTTCTCGCCGGTGTGCGACATGAAGGCATATGTCGCGAAGGGGCCTGCACTCGAACGGGGCTCCGCCCCGTCAGGGGCGCGGGGCTGTTTCCCTATGCGGCTCCGCCGCGTGGGCGCGACCAGCCGACGACAGCCCGCAGCCGCGCACCGAGCGCAAGAGGCAACCCGACAGGCGCACCTGAAGAACAGACAGACGTTAGCAGCGGAGACCCCCACCGCATCGGGGTTGCGGGAAGCGGACCCCTCGCCCCCGCGAACGTCCCTAGCGTGCTGCGCCATGAATCGCTTCCTCGACCACACCGGTGGCGTCCTCGCGCTGGTCTCGCTCACCGCCACCGTCGTCTGGGGGCTCATCGCCACCGGCCGACTGCTGCTCGGCCCGCGCGCCCGGCTGCTCGCGCAGGCCGTGCACCGGGCGACCGCCGTCTGCGCGCTCGGTTTCCTCCTGACGCACATCGCCGTCAAGGTCGCGGAGGCGCACGCGGCACCCGTCGCCGCCCTGGTGCCCTTCACGTCCGGAGTGCGCGGCGCGGGCGGCCTGATCGGCCTCGGCTCCCTCGCGGCGTACCTGATGGTGCTCGCCGGGGCGACCGGCGCACTGCGGAGCTCTTTCGCGGGGACGAGGGGGAGGAGCCACGCGCGGCGCTGGCGCGTGCTGCACGCCTGCGCGTATCCGGCGTGGTGCGCGGCCGTGCTGCACGGCCTCAACGCGGGCCGCGAACCGGCGGGTTGGGTGACCGTGTGCTACGGCCTGTGTCTCGCCGCGGTGGCCGCCGCGCTCATCTTCCGGTACGTCCGCGTCCGCCGCGGCCGGGCCGCTGCCACCGGACCCGCGACATCCGCAGCACCCGCGACACCCGCGGCTCCCGTACGAACAGCACGAACGGCGCGAACAGCGGCACCCGGCAGGCACGCCGTGTCCTCCGCCGGGACGGCGCCTGCCCCACGCCCCGTCCGTTCCCACGCGTCCGGCGCGCACTCTCCCGCCGCGCTCCTACCCGACCGCCCGCGCGCCCGGTCCGCACCACGGCGGGCCGCCGCGCTCGGCCGGGCCGGCGGGCACGGCGGCGCGGGGCGGGGCCGGTGAGCGCCCCGCTGCCCGACGTGCCCGAGGTACTGGCACTCGGCCTCCCCCGGCTCACGGCGGGCTTCGACACCGCGGCACGGCTGGACCGCAGGGCACACCTGGCCGTGCACGGCTCCGCGCCCCGGCTGACCGAGGCCCAGCTGTCCGGGCTCGCGGAAACCGTCGTGCTGCGCGGCCGGGGCGGCGCGGGCTTCCCGCTCGCCCGGAAGCTGCGGTCCGTGGCACACGCGGCCCGGCGGCGCGGGCTACGGCCCGCCGTGGTCGTCAACGGCTGCGAGGGCGAACCCGCCTGCCGCAAGGACGCCGTCCTGCTCGCCCGCGCCCCGCACCTGGTGCTCGACGGCGCCCTGCTGGCCGCCGAGGCACTCGGCGCGAACACCCTCGTGATCGGGGTGACCCGGACGGCGACCGAGCTGTCCGTACGCGAGGCACTGGCCGAGCGCGGGCTCTCCGACCGGCGCGGCCGGGCCCTGCGCGCACGGGTGGTCCGCCTTCCCGAGCGGCTGGTCTCCGGCGAGTCCTCCGCCCTGCTGCGGGCCGCCGACGGCGGGCTCCCCCTGCCGCCCGGACGCCACGGCAGGGCCGGCGAGGAGGGTCTGGGCGGCGCGCCGACGCTACTGTCCAACACGGAGACGTACGCCCAACTCGCCCTGGCCGCGCACCTGGGCGCCGACCGCTACGCCACCACGGGCTCCCCCGCCGAGCCCGGCACGCTGCTGCTCACCGTCTCCGGCGCGGTGCCCGAGCCCCGGGTCGTCGAGGCGCCGAGCGGGGTGCCGCTGACGTACGTGCTGCGGGCCTGCGGCGCCGATCCCGCGCTCCAGGGGGTGCTGACCGGTGGCTACCACGGGGCGTGGCTGGACGCGGCGACCGCGTGCGGGGCCGCCGTCTCCCACGACGCCCTCGCGGCCTGCGGCGGGGCACTGGGCGCGGGTGCCGTGCTGCCGCTGCCCGCGGACACCTGCCCGCTGGGCGAGACGGTCCGGGTGGCGCACTGGCTGGCCGCCGAGTCGGCCGGGCAGTGCGGGCCCTGCAAGCTCGGCCTGCCGTCGGTGGCCGGGGCGTTGGCGGACGTGGTGGCCGGAGGCGGCCGCGGCGCCCTGGAGGCCGTACGGGAGGCCGCCGGGGCCGTGCGCGGGCGCGGGGCGTGCGGGCATCCGGACGGGGCCGCCCGGTTCACGCTGAGCGCCCTGTCGGCGTTCACCGACGACCTGGCCGCGCACGTCCTGGGCGGCGGCTGCGGGCGCGGCACGGCCGGAGTGCTCCCGCTGCCCCGGCCCGCCGGGGCGGAGGACGGCGGACCGGCGGGCACCGAGCGGCTCGCGGTGGACTGGACGCTGTGCGAGGGCCACGGGCTGTGCGCGGGGCTGCTGCCCGAACTCGTCCGGCTCGGCCCGGACGGCTATCCGGCGCTCGCGGACACCGGGGTGCCCGCGCATCTGCGGGGTCGCGCGCTCCGGGCCGTCCGCCGCTGCCCCGCTCTGGCCCTGCACCTCGACAGGAGCACCGACGAGAGGTGACACGACCGGGCACCGAGCGCTGAGCACCGGCATCGGGCATCGGGCACTGATCCCTGAACCCTGAGCACGACGAAAAGCGGGCCGCCCATTCCGGACGGCCCGCTCATTCACTGTGGAGCTAAGGAGAATTGAACTCCTGACCTCCTGCATGCCATGCAGGCGCTCTACCAACTGAGCTATAGCCCCTTGTTCTGTTGTCCGCCCGGCTTTCCCGACCCTTTCCGGCCCGTTCCCCCTGGCGACATGGATTACCTTACACGGCCTTCCCCCCCATCTGCCAAATCGCTTCCTCTTCGGGGCCCGGGGCGCGCATCAAAGGGGTGCCGACGGGGTAGCGTCGGCCTGCCATGTCCGGTTTGTCGCCCATGCCCCAGCCCACGCCCCGGAGTCGCGCCCTGTGACAGCCCGCCGCGCCGCGCCGGTCGCAGCATCCGCCCGCCTGGCCCTCGCGGCCTCGGCCTGCCTGGCGTCCTTCGCCTGTTTCTGGCTCGCGCAGCGCGCGGCACACGTGTCGATGATCGACCTGCTGGTCTACCGGGCGGAGGGCTGGACCGTACGCACCGGCGGCGACCTCTACGCGATGCGGGCCACCCACGCGCGCCTGCCCACCACCTACCCGCCCTTCGCGGCGTTGCTGTTCACCCCGCTGACGCTGGTCGCCACCGCCCCGCTGCGCACGCTGACGGCCCTGGCCGACCTCGGGCTGCTGCTCGCCCTCGCGCACCTGTCGCTGCGGCTGGCCGGGCGTCCGCCCCGGGCCGCGGTGACGCTGGTCGCCGCCGCGCTGTGCGTGTGGTGCGAGCCGGTGTGGACGACCCTGCGCTACGGACAGGTGAATCTCCTCCTCGCCGTGCTGGTGCTGTGGGACGTGACACGCGCCACCGGCCGGGAAGGGCGCTGGGCGGGCGCGGGCATCGGGATCGCGGCGGGCATCAAGCTCACCCCGGCGCTCTTCGCCGTCTTCCTCGCCATGACCGGCCTGGCCCGGCGCGAGGCCGCCGCCGGCCCGGCGTCGCGCGGCTCCGGGCGGGAGCTGCGGCAGGCCGCCGTCGCGTGCGCGGCCTTCACGGGCACGGCGGCCGTGGGGGCTCTCGTCCTGCCGTACGACTCCTGGCGCTACTGGACGGACATGCTGTTCGCCACCGACCGGGTCGGGCACGCCGAGGACACCGCCGACCAGTCGCTGCGCGGCGTACTGGCCCGGCTGCTGCACACCGGCGATCCGGGCGTCTGGTGGGCCGCCGCGGCGGCCGTGGTGGCCGCTGCGGGGCTGACCGTCGCCGTCCGGGCGCGGCTGTACGGGCCGGAGCCCACCGCGCACGCCTGGGGCGTGCTCGCGTGCGCGGCGACGGCACTGCTCGTGTGCCCTGTCTCGTGGTCGCACCACTGGGTGTGGTGCGTGCCCATGGTGCTGCTGCTCGCCACGGAGGCCGTACGCGCGACGGGCCGCCGCGGTGCCGCGTGGTGGATGGCCACCGTGGCCTGCGGCGCGCTGTTCTGCTCGTACGCGCTGTGGCTGGTGCCCCACGGGCCGCGGGGACGGCTCGAACTCCACCAGAACGGCGGCCAGATGCTGCTCTCGGCGTGCTATCCGGCCGCCGCTGTGGCGTTCCTGTTGCTGGCTCACGCCAGGACATCGCGTCCCGGGGCGTCAGTACCCGCGGTCAGTGACCTCCATGGTGGTCGCCGCCGTCGCCGTGGTGGAACGCCATCACCTCCTCCGGCATCACCACGAACGGGCGCATCATCCCCATGTCCTCGTGTTCCAGCAGATGGCAGTGGTACATGAAGCGGCCCTTCGCGCCGTGGAAGCGGCCGATGACGTTGACCATCTGCCCGGCGGGCACCTGGATGACGTCCTTCCAGCCCGCGTCGCTGTCCGACACCGGCGCCTGGCCGGTGTGCTCCAGCGGGGCGCGGGTGCCGCCCAGTGTCTGGTCGAAGGAGCCGCCCGGGCCCACCGTGTAGAGCTCCCTGCCCAGGACCTGAAAATCGATCAGGTGGATGTGCATGGGGTGCGTCGGCCCGCCCAGGTTGAGGAAGCTCCACTGCTCCCAGCTGTCGTGGCCGACCATGAAGCCGAGCGTGTCGTCGAAGAGCCGGGCACCCCTGCGGTACGTGCGCACAGTGCCGTCCGGTGCCTTGAGCTGGATCACGCCCTCGCTCGGGATCTGCACCTCCGCCGGGTCGACCTGATGCATCTCCCACAGCGCCGGATGGCCGTTCCCCGCGGTCCCCGGCGGGGTGAGCGCGATCAGCCGGTGGCCGTGCTTCGGCGCTGTCTCGTGGGTGATGCGCTGGAAGGAGCTGGAGATGACCTCCGGCAGCACGAACCGGTCGTGCTCCGGGTCCTCGCCCACCCGGAACTGCATCACCTGCGGATAACGCGCCCCGGGCGCCGCGTTGACCAGCCGGAGGCGGCGCCCGCGCAGCCTGCCGAAGTCGACGAGCAGGTCGATCCGCTCGGCGGGCGCCACGGGCAGCGGCTCGTCCAGCGGCACCGGGCGGGGCAGCAGCCCGCCGTCCGTGCCGATCTGCCAGACCGCCCCGCGCACCGGCTCGCCCGTGACGTCGTCGACCAGACGGAACTGGAAGATACGGGCGTTGGCGGCGTTGAGGAGCCGGAAGCGGTACCAGCGGGCCTCGACGTCCAGGTGCGGCCAGATGACCCCGTTGACGAGCGTGTACGGGCCGAGGAACGCCTTGGCGACGTTCTTGCCCTGCGCGTCCTGCGTGGCGATCTCCGTCTTGTGCAGCAGCCGTCCGGTGAGGCGGCCGTCCTCGTCCTGGTCGAGGTTGCGGTCCTGGACGATCAGCGGGATCTCGTACTCGTCGCCCGGCAGCCGGAGCGCGTCCTCCTCCGCGTCCCGGACGAGGTACATCCCGGCGAGGCCGGTGTAGACGTTCCAGCGGGTGATGTCCATCGCGTGGTCGTGGTACCACCAGGCGACCGCACGGTGGTCGTTGGGGTATTCGGCGAGCTGGCTGTCGCCCGGCGAGACGGCGTTCTCCGTCCAGCCGTCGTTGCCGCCCCCGGTGGGGGCGCCGTGCAGGTGCGTCACCGTCCACGGCGGCAGCGCGGCCACCTCGGGCAGCGGCACGGCACCGCTGCGGCCCGGCACGTCACTGGGCGCGGGCGCGCCCGGTACGGGATTCGCCTCCACGGCGGTGACGGGATAGTCGCCACTGATCCGGTTGGTCCAGGCGACCCGCAACCTGTGGCCGCGGCGGACCTCGATGGTCGGCCCCGGGAAGTGGCCCTCGTAGGCCCAGACCCGGGTGGGCGGCAGCTGCGAGTGCAGCCGGACCCAGGTGGCGGTCAGGTCGATCTCGATGCCCGCGAGTGCTTCCTCGCGGTCGGGCCGCAGCAGGGGCGGCACGCGCAGGGCGTCGACGAAGGGTGTGAGTTCGGCTGCGGCTTCCTGCTTGAGGGCAGGGCTGATCGTGGTCTCGGTCACGTGGTGACCTCCATGCTTCCCCCGTGCCGCCGGCCGTTTCCGGCGGCAGCTCTCACCCCTCAGGACGCGCGCCGTCGCGGCCGGGGTTGCTCGCGGCGCGGGAATTCACTCCGTCGTGCGGGAGGGAGCGCGGTGGAGGAAAGCGCTCCGTGTCAGCCCCGGGCTCGGCTCCGGGCCGGCTCCGGTCGGCTCCGCGTCAGGCCGCGCGAATGCTTCAGGCCGTACGAATGCGTCAGGCCGTGGCGAAGGAGTAGAAGCGCTTCAGGGTGCAGTGCTCGTCGAGCAACCGGCCGTAGATGGGCTCGCCTTCGAGCTCGCGGTAGGTCTCGATGGGGTCGCCTTTTATGATCAGCGCCCGTGCGCACTCCACGCACCAGTACTGGTAGGAGGAGTTGAGCGGTTCCATGTCGCGCACGATGGGCGTTCCGCTGCCGCACCAGTCGCACTTCCGGCTGTGTGCACCCATGGGTCAGCCGATCCCTCCCCTTTGGCCCCGTCCGCTCCCGCCGTCCGATTCTGCCACGGCCTGACGGGGGAACAGCAACGATCCCGCCCTTCCGGTAAGGAAGGACGGGATCGTTCCGACTGTGGAGCTAAGGAGAATTGAACTCCTGACCTCCTGCATGCCATGCAGGCGCTCTACCAACTGAGCTATAGCCCCGCTGTTCTCGGCTCCCCGGAGGTTTCCCTCCGCGTTCCCCGCGAACAAGAAGAACTTTAGCCTGTGACCTGCCCGGATGTGAAATCGGGCCACTGGCGGCCCACGGAGGCAGTCGTCCCGGGTGGTCCCAGGGGATCCCGGGTGGTCTCAGGCTGCCTCAGGCGTCGTCGCCGAGGACCGGCTCCGGCAGCGTGCCCGCGTTGTGCTCCAGCAGGCGCCAGCCGCGGGCGCCCTCGCCGAGCACGGACCAGCAGCAGTTGGAGAGGCCGCCGAGCGCCTCCCAGGAGGCCGGTGCCAGGCCGAGCAGCCTGCCGATGGTCGTACGGATCGTGCCGCCGTGGCTGACCACGACGAGCGTGCCGCCGTCCGGCAGCTTGTCGGCCTGGTCGAGGACGACCGGGGCGGCCCGGTCGGCGACCTCGGTCTCCAGCTCGCCGCCCCCGCGCCGCACCGGCTCGCCGCGCTTCCACGCGGCGTACTGCTCGCCGTAGCGCTCCATGATCTCGGCGTGGGTGAGGCCCTGCCAGACACCCGCGTAGGTCTCGCGCAGGGCGGCGTCGTGGGAGACCGGGAGGCCGGTGACGGCCGAGAGCTCGGCGGCGGTCGCCCTGGCGCGCCGGAGGTCCGACGCGACGATCGCGTCCGGCCGCAGCGCGGCCAGCAGCCGGGCGGACCGGCGCGCCTGGGCGACGCCGGTGCCGGTCAGCTCGATATCCGTGGAGCCCTGGAAACGGCGCTCCAGGTTCCACGCGGTCTGGCCGTGCCGCCAGAGGACGATGCGCCGCCCCCGGTCGGCCACGGCGTCCGCGTCCGTACCGCCCGTGCCGCCGCTCAGCTCAGCTCACCGTCCAGGCCGGGCTGCCCGGCCTCGTGCTCGGCGGCCTTGCCGCGGGTGGCGACGGCGTCGGCGGGCAGCTCGATCTCCGGGCAGTCCTTCCACAGCCGCTCCAGAGCGTAGAAGACGCGCTCCTCGCTGTGCTGCACGTGGACGACGATGTCGACGTAGTCGAGCAGCACCCAGCGGGCGTCGCGGTCGCCCTCACGGCGCACCGGCTTGGCGCCGAGCTCCTTGAGCAGCCGCTCCTCGATCTCGTCGACGATCGACTTGACCTGGCGGTCGTTGGGGGCCGAAGCCAGCAGGAAGGCGTCGGTGATCGACAGCACGTCGCTGACGTCGTACGCGATCACGTCGTGCGCGAGCTTGTCTGCGGCCGCCTGCGCGGCGGCCTTGATGAGCTCGATGGAGCGGTCCGTGGCGGTCACAAGCCATGCTTTCGTAAAGGGGTCAGTACTACGCCCCAAGGGTCTCATGGCCGGCACGCGACTCTCCCTGCCTTTTCCGGGCACACGGGGCGGCGCCCGGAAAAGGCGGGCCGCGTCAGCTCTTGTAGTCCTTGCCCAGGACCACGGTCACGTCCGCGTTGCCCGCGCCCTTACCCTTCTTCACCGCGCTGTCCGGGAGCCCCAGCGTCTTGGCGACCTCCTTGGCGTCGGCGGCCCGCCGGTCGTCCTCGTAGGTCACCGCGGACGTGGCCTCCGCCGTGCCCGCGGTGCCCGCGTCGACGACGGTGTAGCCGCCGTTCACGAGCGTGACCTGGGCCGAGCCGGAGGCGGGCTTGCCTCCTGTGGCGTTCTTCACGCTCACCCGGGGAGTCGTGTTCTTGCCGGTGTTCTTCACCGTGCCGCCCAGGACGTCCTTGACGACCTTGTCGGTCGCCTGCGCGCCGAGCGTCCCGTCGGACTGCACGGGCAGCGCGGTGGTGTCGTACGAGCCCTTCTTGGCGAGCGTCGCGAGGTGGGCCAGGGACGCGCCGAGCTGCTCGACGGGGAGCGAGGGGTCGGGGATCTGGGCGAGGGACTCCACGGTGCGCGTGGCGCCCGCGGGATCGCCGGAGAGCTTCTTCAGCACCGCCTGCATGACCTGGCCGAAGCGCGCCAGTTGCCTGTCGGGGGCCTCGTCCGTCGCCCGGTACGTGGCGTACGCCACGGCCATCCGGCCGCCCAGGTTCTGCTGCGAGCCCTTGCGCACCACAGGGCTGTCGCCGGGCTTCGCGTCGGGGACGTCGGTGTCCGTGTCGACGGCGATCCCGCCGACCAGCTCGACCAGGTTCTCCAGGTACGGGGTGTCCAGCCGCCAGCTGCCCTTGATGTCGGCGCCCAGGAGGGTGCCGAGGGCGTCCCGGGTCGCGCCGGTGCCCTCGTCCTGGACGGACTTGGCGAGCGTGGTGGAGCCGCCGCCGTCCTTGGCGACGGCCAGGGCGTTGGGCAGCAGGACCGTCGTGCCCTTGCCGGTGGTCTCGTTGTCGACCAGCAGGGCGGTGGAGCTGCCGCCGCCCTGGGTCTGCCGCAGGTGCACGACGATCACGTCGCGCTTCTGCGCGCCGCCCGCCGCGGTCCTGCCCTTCTTGCCGCCCGAGCCGGACAGCCACAGGTAGGCGCCCACGCCGCCCAGGACGAGCACCAGGGCCACGACGAGCACGACGACACGGTTGCGGCCCTTGCGCTTGCGTTCGTCACGCCGCTCGGTGCGGCTCTCGCTGAACTTGAGCCAGTCGATGACGTCCTCGGAGTCGCCGTCCGGCTCCTCGATGAACGAGAACTGCTCGGTGCGGTAGTCCGGGGCGGGCGCCTGCTGCGGCACCTTGTGCTGCTCGGGACCGGGGTGCTCCTCCGGCGCCACGTGGGTCTCGTGGCCGGGTGCGCCGGCCTGTCGCGGGATCCACTCCTGCTGCTGGGTCTGCTGCGCTTGCTGCTGAGTCTGCTGCTGGGACTGCTGCTGGGGGTCGTAGTACTGCTCGTGGCCCTGCTGCGGCTGTGCGGCCTGGCCGTACGGGTCGTAACCGCCGCCCTGGGCCTCGTAGCCGTACCCCTGCTGCTGCGCGGGTGCCACCGGCTGCTGCACCGGCTGTCCGTACTGGTCGTACACGCGCTCCGGGGCGTCCGGCCGGTACACCGGCTGCCCATAGGCGTCATAGCCGTACACCTGCGGCTGCTGGGCGTACGGGTCCTGCGCGTACGGGTCCTGTCGGTCGTTCACCGGTGCCCCTCACGTGCCCTTCAGTGCCGGTACAGCTTGCGCTTGTCGATGTAGCGCACCACACCATCGGGGACCAGGTACCAGACCGGGTCGCCCTGCGCCACGCGGAGGCGGCAGTCGGAGGAGGAGATGGCCAGCGCGGGGACCTCGACGAGCGAGACGCCGCCCTCGGGCAGGCCGGGGTTGGCCAGTATGTGGCCCGGCCGGGTCACGCCGATGAAGTGGGCCAGCGAGAACAGTTCCTCGGTGTCCCGCCAGGTGAGGATCTGCTCCAGCGCGTCGGCGCCGGTGATGAAGAACAGGTCCGCGTCGTCGTTGAGCGCACGCAGCTCGCGGAGGGTGTCGGTGGTGTAGGTGGGGCCGCCGCGGTCGATGTCGATGCGGCTGACCGAGAACTGCGGGTTGGAGGCGGTGGCGATCACCGTCATCAGGTAGCGGTCCTCGGCGGGCGACACCTCGCGGTGGCTCTTCTGCCACGGCTGCCCGGTCGGCACGAAGACCACCTCGTCGAGATGGAACCGCGCTGCCACCTCGCTGGCGGCGACCAGGTGGCCGTGGTGGACCGGGTCGAACGTCCCGCCCATCACTCCGAGCCGCCGCTTCACGGGCCCTGTCTGCTCTCCCACCACGCTCTCCTCGTTAAGGCCCCGCTACCGAAGCAGGGAAGGAAGCACATCCTTTCGCCCTCGGAGCCGCAAGGCAGAGTAGTACCCTCAGGCCCTGCCCAGCGCAGCGGTCAGGGCTTGGCCGTCATGAGGCTCGGCAGAGCCGAGTGAGAAGCCGCCCCCTTCGTGGGTGGAGGAGTCACGCGTGCAGACCCTACTGAGGGCACACTGCAACGCGACCGCTGATCCGGCCGCCTCGGGGACGACCGGATCAGCGGTCGCGGTTGAAGCGGGTCGTGACCCACAGGAGCAGCAGCAGGATGACCAGGGCGGCACCGCCGGTCATGTAGGGGCTGAGGCTCGAGTGGGTGTCCACGTGCTCGCCCTCGGAGGCGAGGGAGACCAGGGCGGTGTGGGCTGAGGCGATAGCGCTCATAGTCGGCAGGACCTATCCGGAACGTTGGTTACGGGCAGAGATTTCTGCCACATCGTATGCGGGGGGCGTGGGCGCGCTCACGCCGACTCCACAGGTCAGTCCTTCTTGCCGTACCCGCGCAGCAGGAACCAGGCGAGGAAGACGATGCCGACGACACCGACGACCAGGACCGTGCGGATGAGGTTTCCGGGCCCCTGGTCGCTGCTGGAGACGGCGAGCAGGTCGGTGGAACCGGGGAGCGCGGCGAGCGCGTGCATGTCGGGCATGCCTCCACGGTAGCCATGCCGACGCCGGCGCCTGCTGCGGGGCCCGGTGTGGGCCTAGGGTGGGCCCAGGGAGGCAGCGTCCGGGTCGGACGGCCGGGGGACGGGTCCTGATCAGCCCACTGAGGGGGTCGCGATGAGTGACGGCAACGGCGGCGACGGCGAGCGTTTCTCCGCGGGCGGAGGCGCGGACGGAAGCGCGGGCGGAAGCGCAGGCGGAGGCCACGAGCGGGTGCCCGGCAGGCAGCGGAAACGGTTCCCGGAGATCTCCTCGCGCGCGTACGAGCATCCGGCGGACCGTTCCGCCCTGGTGGCCCTGCGCAAGCTGACCGGTTTCGACACGGTCTTCAAGGCGCTGAGCGGCCTGCTGCCGGAGCGCAGCCTGCGGCTGCTGTTCCTGTCGGACTCGGTGCGCGTGAGCGAGCAGCAGTTCCCGCACCTGCACGAGATGCTGCTGGACGCGTGCGCGATCCTGGACCTGCCGAAGGTCCCGCCGATGTACGTGACGCAGGACCCGCAGCCGAACGCGATGTGCATCGGCCTGGACGAGCCGATCATCGTGGTGACCACCGGCCTCGTCGAGCTGCTGGACGAGGAGGAGATGCGGGCGGTCGTCGGCCACGAGGTCGGCCACGCGCTCTCGGGTCACGCGGTCTACCGGACGATATTGCTCTTCCTCACCAACGTCGCGCTCAAGATCGCCTGGATTCCGCTGGGCAACATCGCGGTGATGGCCATCGTGACGGCACTACGCGAGTGGTTCCGCAAGTCGGAGCTGTCGGCGGACCGGGCCGGGCTGCTGGTGGGCCAGGACCTCCAGGCATCGATGCGCGGCCTGATGAAGATCGCGGGCGGCAACCACCTGCACGAGATGAACGTGGACGCGTTCCTCGCGCAGGCCGAGGAGTACGAGGCGGGCGGCGACCTGCGCGACTCCGTACTGAAGATCATGAACGTGCTGCCGCGGTCGCACCCCTTCACGACCGTGCGGGCGGCCGAGCTCAAGCGGTGGGCGGAGAGCCGCGACCACCAGCGGATCATGGACGGCCACTACCCGCGGCGCTCGGAGGACAAGGACACGTCGGTGAGCGACTCCTTCCGGGAGTCCGCGAGCCACTACGTGGAGTCCGTGCGGGCCAGCAAGGATCCGCTGATGGGCCTGGTGCGGGACATCGCGGGCGGGGCGAGCGGGCTGGGCGGGAAGCTGCGCGAGACGTTCGGCGGGCGGGGTGGTCCCGCCTCGCCGTCAGGGAAGCCCGGGGAGGGCCCCGGGGCCCCCGAGGACGGCTCTGGTGGGGCCCAGAGTGGCCCCGGGAAGGCCCAGGGTGGCCCTGGAG
>NZ_JAINFC010000969.1 GCF_020740835.1 Streptomyces sp. UNOC14_S4 | reverse complement strand
GAGCCCCCGGGGACGGTGACCCGCCGTCGTCGGCTAGCGCAAGCGGGAGAGCGCGTCGTGCGCCGCCACGCGCAAGCGGTCGTGGCGGCGCGCCGCCACGAGGACGTCCTCCGCGCGGCGGTCACCCAGCGCGCCGAGCCCCTCGACGCAGGCGCGGGCCACCGGCCAGCAGTGGTCGCGCGCCGCCAGCAGGCGTTCCAGCGTGGCGAGGAGCGCGGGCACCGACTCCGGTGCCCGCAGCTCGGTCAGGAGCCGCACCGGATGCAGGGCGTACGCGGTGCGCAGCGGGTTCGTGGCGAGCGCGGCCGCCGCGCGCGCGGTCCGCGGGTCGCCGAGCCGGGCGAGGACGAAGGCCGCGGTCGCGCACCGCACCGGCTCGCGGTAGTTGAGCAGGAGGACCAGCGTCTCGAAGGCGCGCCGGTCGCGCTCGGCGCCGAGCGCGAAGGCGGCTATCTCCCGCGCCCACAGGGGCCTTTCGGGGGCCACCAGGAGAGCGGCGAGCTCGTCGCGCCGCCCGCCGCGGCCGGTGCGCACGAGGGCGACCAGCCGCTCGTACTCCGCGAACTCGGCGGGGGTGACCAGTTCGGCGCGCACGCGCTTCAGCAGGGCCCGAAATTCCTCTTCCATTGCCTGCTCTCCTCCCCGAGTGGCCTGAACCATCGTAAGTCGCGAGCCCTTCCCCTGGTGCTCTTGGTTACCCGTGAGTTAATCTCCCGGCAAGAGCAGTACTCCCGCTCGGGCGGTCTGGTGACGCAGCCGCCGCAGGAGTCACGTCGGTTCGTCGGTTCGGCACGTGATCACGGCTCGGCCCCGGGACAGGGCCCGCCGTTCGTACAACTCCCCTTCCGTGGGCGCTCCTTACCCGTACCCGGAAATCCCACGGTCGTCGCGGCCCGCCAGGGTCCGCGCACCAGCACGGCAACCGACCGACGCATCCCCGTCGCCCGGGGAACACCTTCTGGAGTCTCGCGATGGACCGTACGTCCACCCCTGAGCCGACCCCTGCCCACTCCTCCCC
>NZ_JAINFC010000968.1 GCF_020740835.1 Streptomyces sp. UNOC14_S4 | reverse complement strand
GGGGAACGGGCGCGGGCGGGTGGATTGCGGGTCGCGGGCCGCCTCGTACGGCCATACGGCCGTAGCGGTGGACCGGGTCGGTTACGGCAGGTTTGCGACAGTCGCATGTCGGCACAGCCCGGTCGGTCCCCATGGCGCACGGTTGGGCATACGGTGACCCCAGTCACCCGGAGAGTGATGTGCGTCACCCCGGGCCCGCCACAGCCACGACGGAGGGGTGCCCCGGATGCGGATTGCCACCACGGTCTTCCTGACGGACGAGACGATCAGCCCGGTCCGGCTCGCGCGCGAGCTGGAGCAGCGCGGCTTCGACGGGCTCTACCTCCCCGAACACACCCACATCCCGGTCAGCAGGGAGACACCCTCGCCCCAGGGCGGCACGCTGCCGCGCGAGTACGGGCGGGCCCTCGACCCCATCGTGGCGCTCTCCCAGGCGGCGGCCGTCACCGAACGGATCACCCTCGGCACCGGGGTCGCGCTGGTCGGCCAGCACGACGCGATCCACCTCGCCAAGCAGGCCGCGACGCTGGACCACGTGAGCGGCGGCCGTTTCACCCTGGGCATCGGCTTCGGCTGGAACAAGGAGGAGGCCGACGACCACGGCGTGCCCTGGGCGAGACGGCGCTCGCTCGTGCGCGACCGCATGGCCCTCATGCGGGCTCTGTGGAGTGACGAACCCACCTCCTACGAGGGTGAGTTCGGCTCCGTGCGGGCGAGCTGGGCACACCCGAAGCCGGTGCGGCAGCCGCGCGTCCGCAAGAACGCGTCCCCGCTGGTGGGGCCACGCGTACTGATCGGCGGGGCCGCGGGCCCCGGGCTGTTCTCGCATATCGCGGAGTACGCGGACGGATGGCTTCCGGTGGGCGGCAGCGGGTTGCGGGAATCCATCCCGCTGCTGCGGCGGGCCTGGGAGGACGCGGGGCGGGCCGGCGAGCCGGAGGTCGTGCCGTACGCGGTGCGGCCGTCGGCGGGGAAACTGGCGCACTTCGCGGAGATCGGGTTGCGGGAGGTGGTGGTGGGG
>NZ_JAINFC010000967.1 GCF_020740835.1 Streptomyces sp. UNOC14_S4 | reverse complement strand
GCCGCTCGGGCCAGGGCGCGTGCGGCATCAGGAACGGGCGGGTGGGGTTGAGAGGGCCGAGCGGCAGGCCGAGCGGCAGGGCGCCCGACGGGCCGGACACGGACACGGGCAACAGGGGCGCGAGCGCCTCGTACACCTCCTGGGCGTCGCCGGGCCGGTGCAGCGGATCCTTCGCGAGCAGCCGCAGGACGAGGTCCTCCAGCGCCTGCGGCACCTCGGGCCGGACCTGCCGTACGGGCACGGGCGGCTCGTAGAGGTGCCGGTGCAGCACACCGAGCGCGGTGGACCCGGCGAACGGGACATCGCCGCTGAGGAGTTCGTGCAGCAGCACGCCCAGCGCGTAGAGGTCGGTGTACGGGCCGACGGCACCGCCCATGGCCTGCTCGGGCGCCATGTAGGCGGGGCTGCCGATGGGCGAGCCGGTACGGGTGAGGCGGGTGGTGTCGGTGTCGAGGACAGCGGCGACCCCGAGGTCGAGGACGAGGACGGAGCCGTCCGGGCGGACCATCACGTTCCGGGGCTTGAGGTCGCGGTGGATGATCGGCACCGCGTGCACGGCGGAGAGCACCGAGCACAGCTGCGCGGCCACGGAGACGGCCCACTGCCAGGGGTAGGGATCGTTCTCGGCGAGGTGGTCGGCGAGGTCGGCGCCCTCGACGTACTGCATGACGAGGTAGAGGTCCTCGCCGTCGCTGCCCGCGTCGTGGACGGTGACGAGGCCTCGGTGGTCGACCTGGGCGGTGACCCGGCACTCGCGGACGAAACGGCGGCGCATCTCGTCGGCACCCTCGGTGCCGCTGCCGCCCGCCATGCGGTCGGGGCGCAGCAGCTTGACGGCGACGCGGCGGTCGAGGCGGCGGTCGTAGGCGGTCCACACCTGGCCCATGCCGCCCTGGCCTATGACGGTGGCCAGCTCGTAGCGGTCGGCGATGACGCGGCCGTTCACTGCCCGTACTCCCTACGGTCCCGGGGCTCCTTGCGGAGCAGATCGCTGAGTTCGTCGAGTTCGGCGCGGACTTGGTC
>NZ_JAINFC010000966.1 GCF_020740835.1 Streptomyces sp. UNOC14_S4 | reverse complement strand
GGCCCGGTCCGCCGCCTCCTCTCCCCGGTCCTCTCCCTGAGCTGGGTACGCCGCACCCTCCCGACCCCGACCGGCACGCCGTTCACCTTCCTCTACGGCCTGGTGCTGCTCGCCACCGCGCTCTACGTCGAGCTCGGCGACGAGGTCACCGTCAACCAGCTCCTGCGCGACTCCAGCACGGACGCCGCGCACCTCGCCGACCAGCCGCTCGTCGTCCTCGTCGCGAGCGCCCTGTGGGTGGCGGGCGGCCTCTACTCGCTGTACGGGCTGCTCTTCGCCCTCGTCCTCAGCGCCCTCGAACGCCGCGTCGGGCCCGCGCGCGCGGCCGGGGTCTTCCTCCTCGGACACGTCGTCGCCACCCTCGCCACGGAGCTGCCGGTCGCGGGCGCGGTGGCGGCGGGACGGCTCCCCGAGGCGTCGCTGCACCGCCTCGACTACGGCATCAGCTTCGGCGTCATGGCCGCCATGGGCGCCCTCGGCGGCCTCCTGCGCCGCCCCGCCGGGCGGGCCCTCCTCGGCTTCGCCGGCCTGATGTGTGCCCAGGACCTCATAGATTTCGCCGACCCCCTGGCGAGCTGGGGTCACCCGATAGCCCTCCTGGTCGGTATCTCCTGCGGCC
Organism: Streptomyces sp. UNOC14_S4; assembly: GCF_020740835.1. GTDB lineage: Bacteria > Actinomycetota > Actinomycetes > Streptomycetales > Streptomycetaceae > Streptomyces. Next base: position 407 of record NZ_JAINFC010000966.1, on the reverse strand, counting down.
CTCTCCTCCGCGACGGCCGCATCTCGCTGCCGCGTCAGCGGACCTGACGGGCTTCTGTCCGGGGGCTTCGCCCCCGGGGCCCCTTTGCGCCTACTGGGGTGCGTCTTGTGCTGCGCGTGCGTCTGCGGGCCGGTGGGGGCTTGTCGCGCAGTTCCCCGCGCCCCTTAATGCCGCCTGCGAGCTCGGTGTGCTGGGCTCGTCCGGCGGCTGCGGGTCCGGTGGGGGCTTGTCGCGCAGTTCCCCGCGCCCCTGAAAGCCGCCCACGAGCTCGGTTGTCCCTGTCCGGTCGGCGTCTGCAAGCGCGTCGTGGTTGCTCGCGCCGTTCCCCGCGCCCCTGACGGGGCGCGCCCGGACGGGGCGCCTCCGGGCGGGCGGAGAGCCGACGGCGGACGCAAGGCGCCCCCTAC
>NZ_JAINFC010000965.1 GCF_020740835.1 Streptomyces sp. UNOC14_S4 | reverse complement strand
CTCCGAAGCCCCCGCCGTCCCCGTCATCCACTCCGCCGACTACCTCGACCACCGCGAGAAGATCCTCGCCGCCGACCACGTCACCGTCATCGGATCAGGACAATCCGGCGCAGAAGTCTTCCTCGACCTCCTCCGCAACCGCCCCACCGGCCGCGAAAAAATCCACTGGCTCGCCCGCACCCCCGCCTTCGCCCCCATGGAATACAGCAAGCTCGGACTCGAACACTTCACCCCCGACTACACCCGCTACTTCCACGCCCTCCCCGAAGGCGTACGCAACCAACTCCTGCCCCAGCAATGGCAACTCCACAAGGGCATCGCCACCGAAACCCTCGCCGACATCCACGACGAGCTCTACCGTCGCAGCCTCCACGGAGGCTGGCCCGACACCGTCCTCACCCCAGGAGTCTTCGTCCGCACCGCCGGCCGCGTCGGCACCACCCGCGTCGAACTCCACCTCGAACACGCCCAGCAAGGCACCCGCTCCCGCATCACCACCGACGCCGTCGTCCTCGCCACCGGCTACCGCGAACGCCGCACCGACACCCTCCTCGCCGCCCTCGACCCCTACATCCGCCGCGACCACAACGACCGCCCCCGCATCGACGAACACCACCGACTCGTCCTCGACCCCCTCGTCACCGGCGCCATCCACGTCCAGAACGCCGAACGCCACACCCACGGCATCGGCACCCCCGACCTCGGACTCGCCGCCTGGCGCAGCGCCGTCATCCTCAACGCGATCACCGGCAAGACGGTCTGCGCGCTCCCCGAGCGCACGGCCTTCACCACCTTCGGCCTCGAACCCCGCCTCCACCCACGCGCCACCGCGCCGACGGAGGACCGACGGCCGCTCCCCCGCCAACTGCCGGTGCGCTGACACGCACCGCTGCGCCTACCGGGGTTCCTCTTGCGCTGCGCGCGCGTCTGCGGGTCCGGTGGGGGCTTGTCGCGCAGTTGCCCGCGCCCCTAACTACCTCCGGTTGTGGGCATGCGTTCCGCTAGGGGCTGGGGGTCCCCCGGACGGAGTCTGGGGGACCCCCAGCCCCTAGCGG
>NZ_JAINFC010000964.1 GCF_020740835.1 Streptomyces sp. UNOC14_S4 | reverse complement strand
GTCCTGGCCTTCCGACTTCATGGCCTTGGCCTCGCTCTTGAGGATGCGCGCGGACTTGCCCAGGGAGCGTGCCATGTCCGGGAGCTTCTTCGCACCGAACAGCAGGACAACGACGACGAGGATGAGGATGATCTCGGGGGCGCCGAGCCTTCCGAACATATGCGTGTACCTTCTCACCGAAGCGGCATGGGGTTGGGTACTGCCGATCGGACATTTGTCCACCAGCGGTACGGCAGCGATCGTAACGCGCAGGGGTAAACGCTGGGCAAGCCCCTCGCGTACGCCCGGTAGCGGCCCTCCGCCTCATCAACAGGGCCACCCGAAACAGCGTACCGTCAGCGCCCGGACCACAGGAGGGCACAGCGACCGGGCCTGTCACTCCCGAGGCGGAGCCGGATCACCGCCCGATCGGGTGCGATCGCCGTTGCTTCAGTTCTTTCGGAACGTCTGCGCGGTGTGCCCCGCCAGCGGGGTCGCGGCCCGTTCCAGCTCCTCCGCGGCCCGGGTGATCCGCGCCGAGCTCTCCGCCACCTGCCGGGCCAGCCGCCGCACCTCGACGAAGACCCGGACGGCGAGCACCCCGAGCACGGCGATGCCGCAGAAGGCGAGAGCGATGGCGAGCATGGGCCAGAACATGGGAGCGAGCCTATCGGGGGATGGCGGAATGGCCGAAAAGAGTCACCCTGTGCCTACCGGTGACTGAACGGAGGAGTGCAGCCGCAGCGTCCGGACCCCGCCGCCGGTGAGCAGCTCGACGATCCGCTCCCCCGCGGGCTTGCGGACGGCCGCGCCGCAGTCAGGGCAGGTGAAGGAGTAGAACGTCGTACGACGGCTGCCGCCGATCGCGAGCCGCAGCGCCTGCGCGGCAAGCTCGAAGCAAGCCCTGCAATCAGGACAAGCCGCCTTGAAAACCACCCCGCCCATAGGGTTACCGCCCTCCTGTACCACTAGCTGTCCTTCGGGGCTGCGCCCCGTCAGGGGCGCGGGGAACTGCGCGACCAGCCACAACGCACTCGCAGCCGCAAACAGGCCCCAAGAGGCACCCCAGTAGGCGCGGGGGTCCGGGGGCGGAG
>NZ_JAINFC010000963.1 GCF_020740835.1 Streptomyces sp. UNOC14_S4 | reverse complement strand
CACCAGCGCCTGCCACTTCTGGAAGGACACGCTCGATGAGAGGTAAGCGCCGATGAGAGGTAACGGCGAGTCGATCCTCGAAGTCCGGGACCTCGTCAAGCACTACCCGCTGACCCAGGGCATCCTCTTCAAACGGCAGATCGGCGCGGTCCGGGCCGTCGACGGCGTCTCCTTCGACCTGCGGCCCGGCGAGACGCTGGGCATCGTCGGCGAGTCCGGCTGCGGCAAGTCCACCGTCGCCCGCATGCTCGTCAACCTGGAACGCCCCACCAGCGGACAGATCCGCTACAAGGGCCAGGACATCACCGAGCTGCCCAAACGCGCCCTGAAAGCCGTGCGCCGCAACATCCAGATGGTCTTCCAGGACCCCTACACCTCGCTCAACCCCCGCATGACCGTAGGCGACATCGTCGGCGAGCCCTACGAGATCCACCCGGACGCGGCCCCCCGGGGCAGCCGCCGCCAGAAGGTCCGCGACCTCCTCGACGTCGTCGGCCTCAATCCCGAGCACATCAACCGCTACCCCCACCAGTTCTCCGGCGGCCAGCGCCAGCGCATCGGCATCGCCCGCGGCCTGGCGCTGCGCCCCGAGATCATCGTCTGCGACGAGCCGGTCTCCGCGCTGGACGTCTCCGTGCAGGCCCAGGTCGTGAACCTGCTGGAACGCCTCCAGGAGGAGTTCGGCCTGGCGTACGTCTTCATCGCCCACGACCTGTCGGTCGTCCGGCACATCTCGGACCGGGTGGCCGTGATGTACCTGGGACGGCTCGCGGAGACGGGCACGGACGAGCAGATCTACGACCACCCGACCCACCCGTACACGCAGGCTCTGCTGTCGGCGGTCCCCGTGCCGGACCCGGGCGCGCGGGAGCGCCGGGAGCGGATCCTGCTGACCGGCGACGTCCCGTCCCCGGCACATCCGCCGTCGGGGTGCCGCTTCCGCACGCGCTGCTGGAAGGCCCAGGAGAAGTGCGCGCGGGTGGTGCCGCCGCTGGAGATCCCGGAGTGGTTCGAGGAGGGGAGCGGCGGGGCGACGCATCCTTCGGCCTGCCACTATGCGGAGGAGCGGGCGGGGGT
>NZ_JAINFC010000962.1 GCF_020740835.1 Streptomyces sp. UNOC14_S4 | reverse complement strand
GCCCGGGGGCGCAGCCCCCCGGAAACACTCCCCACCTCACCACCCACCCAGCCCGTCCGGCGTTTGAGGACGCGGCCGCAGGGCGGACACGGCGGGGAAGCCGCAAGACGGCGGCCGGAGCCACCACCGGGTCACCCGTCAGGCGTCAGGCATCGCGGCTGATGTTCGCGTTCACCCACTCCACGATCGACGCCGTCGTCGCCCCCGGCGTGAAGATCTCCGCGACCCCCTGCGCCTTGAGCGGGGCGATGTCCTCCTCGGGGATGATCCCGCCGCCGAAGACCTTGATGTCCGACGCGTCCCGCTCCCGCAGCAGCTCGATCACCTTGGCGAAGAGCGTGTTGTGGGCACCCGAGAGGATGGAGAGACCGATCGCGTCGGCGTCCTCCTGGATCGCGGTGTCCACGATCTGCTCCGGCGTCTGGTGCAGACCGGTGTAGATGACCTCCATACCGGCGTCGCGCAGCGCCCGAGCGATGACCTTGGCCCCGCGGTCATGGCCGTCGAGCCCCGGCTTGGCCACCACCACACGGATCGGACCGGCCACTCCCATCACTGCCTCCAAGTACGAGATGTACGACTGCCGGTGACCGGCCGCGAGGGTCCCCGGCTCCCCCTGGGGGCCGGGATGTGAACGAACGTTATCGCCAGCATCCCGCACCCGGCCGTTTCGCGGTGGAGAGGGAGGGGGAAATCACACGTGGGACAACACGTTCGCTACGCACCGCCCTCGCGCTTCCGTATCTCACGGGTCAAGGAGCCACTCGCGCCACCGGCCGAGCGGGACAGCGGGTGGTCGCGAGGGGAGCCGCGGCGAGGTCGCCGCACCGCTGCGCCGACAGCCGCACGGCACAGCGGTGCGTCCGGCCTCTGCACAGCTGCTGCCCATGACTGCGCACGGGGGGACAAGCGCCGCCCTCTGTGTGCCGTTCCGGAGGTCGGCCATGGTGGCCCTGCGCTTGCTCACTCTCCTCGCCGCCCTGTTACGCCCCAGGGCGGCGCTCGTCCGCTCCACACTGCTGGAGCTGGCGATCCTCACCGGCCATGTGCTGCTCTATCCCACCGGCCTGGCCCAGGAG
>NZ_JAINFC010000961.1 GCF_020740835.1 Streptomyces sp. UNOC14_S4 | reverse complement strand
GAGTCGCTACCTGGCCGCCCTCGCCCGGCACAGGATCGTCGGCGAGCGCTGCCCCGCCTGCCGCCGCGTCTGCGTACCGCCCCGCGGCGCCTGCCCCACCTGCGGTGTCGCCACCCGCGAACAGGTCGAGGTCGGCCCGCGCGGCACCGTCACCACCTACTGCGTCGTCAACATCAAGGCCAGGAACGCCGCGATCGACGTCCCGTACGTCTACGCCCACATCGCCCTCGACGGAGCCGACCAGGCCCTCCACGGCCGTATCGCGGGCATCCCCTGCGACCGGGTGCGCATGGGCCTGCGCGTCGAACCCGTCTGGACCGACGGCGCCCGGTACCCCGACCACTACCGGCCGACCGGCGAGCCCGACGCCGCCTACGACACGTACAAGGAGCTGCTCTGATGCGCTGCCCCCGCGACGTGGCGATCGTCGGCTTCGCGCAGACCGTCCACCGGCGCACCTCCGAGAACCTCTCCGAGACCGAGATGCTGCTGCCCGTCCTGCGCGAGGTCCTCGACCGGACCGGACTGGCGCCCGGGCAAGCGGGGTTCACCTGCTCCGGGTCGAGCGACTACCTCGCGGGCCGCCCCTTCTCGTTCACCCTCGCCCTCGACGGCGTCGGCGCCTGGCCGCCGATCGCCGAGTCCCACGTGGAGATGGACGGCGCGTGGGCCCTGTACGAGGCCTGGGTCGAACTCCTCACCGGCGCGACCGACACGGCACTCGTCTACGCCTGCGGAAAGTCCTCCGCGGGCGACCTCGACGCCGTCCTCACCCGGCAGCTCGACCCCTACTGCACCGCCCCGCTGTGGCCCGGACCCACCGACCTGGCCGCGCTCCAGGCACAGGCCCTCATCGACGCGGGCGCCACCGACGAGACGGAACTCGCCGCCGTCGCGGCCCGCAACCGCGCCGCCGCCCGCGACAACCCGTACGCGCAACTGCGCGGACGGGTGCCGATGGGCCCCCGCCGCGCGGGGCCGCTGCGCACCGGCGACTGCCCGCCCGTCAGCGACGGCGCCGCCGCGGTCGTCCTCGCCGCGGGCGACACCCCCCGCCGGATGTGCGAACGGCCCGCGTGGATC
>NZ_JAINFC010000960.1 GCF_020740835.1 Streptomyces sp. UNOC14_S4 | reverse complement strand
ACCCGGGGCGCCTACCGGGGTGGGTGGTGCGGTCGGCGCGCGACTGCGACTTTCGTCGCCGGTGCGCCTGCCGGGGTACGGCTTGCGCTTCGCGGGCGGCTGCGGGTGCGTCGTGGCTGGTCGCGCAGTTCCCCGCGCCCCTTACGGGGCGCAAGCGCCCCGGGGGTCTGGGGGCGGAGCCCCCAGAAGAAACTTTCCACCCACCTGCACCCCCACCGGGCCGCCCGTAGGGCGGCGGGCGGTTACGCCGGCTTGCCCGGCGGTACCGGCGTCTTCACCGATTCCAGCGCCTGCGCGTTCGCCCGGTACATGATGCGGCGGAACGTGTAGTCGGAGACGTCGCGGCCGGCCGTCAGGGCGTCGGTGTCGTCGGGGCCCACCGATTTTCCGTTCGTGTAGCCCGCCACGGTGAAGTACGCGTAGCGCCCCTGCGCGTTGGCCGTCAGGCGGCACGCGGTGGAGCGGCAGAAGGCGGGGTCGTCGCTGCCGGGGAGGGAGGCGATGTTGCCCGAGGACTGTTCCTTCGCCTTGTCGGCGGCGGCCTTGTCGTCGAAGACGGCCACCCCGACGGTCACGGCGATCCCGTCGCGTACGTACGTCGAGCGCAGCACCTGGCGGCAGCCGTTGTCGGCGAGGACGGAGCCGAGTCCGCCCTGCGTCGCGGAGGCGCAGTCGGTGGTGGTGTCGGTGGCGGTCCGCGTGTACTTGCGCTTGCTCAGGACGGGCTTGGTGTGCGGGAAGAGCGTCTTGGTGCTCAGCGGCGCCTTGTCCTTGTCGGCGCTGGATATGAAGTCGAGCGGGTTCGGCGGGGGCGGTGGCGCGCTCTCGGAGAAGGACGGCTCGGGCGTCGCGGAGGAGCCGGGCAGTTTGCCCGGGGCGGGCAGGCCGCTCGCGCCGCCGCCGTGCGAGCCGGTGACCGCGAAGGTGACGGCCGTGGCGACCGCGGCCGTGGCCAGTACGCCGCCGCCACCGAGGAGCAGCCACTTGCGGCGGCGGCTCCTGTGCGCGGTGTCGTCGGCCAGCGCCGACCAGTCCGGGGTGTGCGGCGTGCCGGGCAGCGGGTTCCAGGGCGCGGGCTGCGCCC
>NZ_JAINFC010000096.1 GCF_020740835.1 Streptomyces sp. UNOC14_S4 | reverse complement strand
CCTTGTAGGACTCCTCCGATCCGCCGGGCATTATGGCGGGTCCGTTGAGCGCGCCTTCCTCGCCGCCGCTGATGCCGGTGCCGACGAAGTGGATGCCCTTGTCGCGGAGGGCCTTCTCGCGGCGGCGGGTGTCCTCGAAATGCGCGTTGCCGCCGTCGATGATCATGTCGCCCTCGTTGAGGAGGGGTGCGAACTCGTCGATGACGGCGTCGGTGGCGTCGCCCGCCTTGACCATGATGATCAGGCGGCGGGGCTTTTCGAGCGCGGCGACGAAGTCCTCGGCGGTCTCGGCGGGGACGAAGTTCCCTTCGTGGCCGTGGTCGTCGATGAGCGCCTGGGTCTTGGCGTAGGTGCGGTTGTGTACGGCGACGGTGTGGCCGTGGCGGGCGAAGTTGCGGGCGAGGTTGCTGCCCATGACGGCGAGGCCGGTGACGCCGATCTGTGCGGTGGCCGTGGGGACGGTGGAGGTGCTGGGCATTGCGGTGGTCCACTCCTGTCACGTGCGTCGATAAGCGGTAAGGCGGTGCTGCGCGTAAGGCTTGCGCGAGGCGTCAACGCCGGAGGGCATCAAGATCTTCCCGCCGGGCAGCCGGGTGTCGCCTGATCATCGTGACACGGTCATGAGGAGATGGCCGGGAGTGTGATGCGGTCTGCGGCGGGTTCCGGTGAGTCGGGCGGGGACGGGAATGAGGCGATGGACGGCGATCACGGAGTGTGACAGGGGTGCCGGTCCTTGTCCGGCCTCGTCGACAGCGGTGGCCCTCCCGGTTGTCCTTGGCGGCCGTGGCAGCGCGTCGGATCAGCTCACCCTGAGGGCACCGCCCTGCCCGTCGTGGCCGGGGACACGGTGAGCCACGCGGCGGATGCCAGGCGCGGGGTTCAAGCCGAACTCACCGATCCACTCCTGCTGCTGCGCCCTGAAAGGCCGACCCGCTCAGCCGCTCCGGATGCCGCCGTCGCAGCACCAGCAGCACGCCCGCACCCAGCAGCAGCCACGCGCCCACGGCCGCTCCCGCGTACGAGACCGGTGGCTGGAGCGGGTTGACGAAGGAGAACACCGGCAGCCCGGTGGCCGTGAGCAGAGCCGGTACGAGGGCGGCGCTCGCCAGGGCGGGGGCGAGGAGGTGGCGCACTGGACGGAGCCCCGGATGCCGCAGGAAGTACCCCGCACAGGCCAGGTTGGCCGTGACGTAGACGCCGATGACCACGATGACGACCCCTGTCGCGATGAGGTAGAAGGCCGTGACGGGGCCGTATGCGCAGCCCAGGCCGAGGGCCACCACGACGGTTACGGCGGTCTGTGCCGCGAGGGCCGTCACCGGGGAACGGTGCCGGGGGTGGACAGTCGCCAGGGGGCGTGGGAAGAGTCCGGCGCGGCCGAACGCGTACGCCGTGCGTGTCGCCGCGTTGGCGCCGGCGTTGGCGTTGGCGACGCAGGAGTTGACCACCGCCAGGAACACCGGCACCCACATGAGGCCGAAGGCTCCGCGTGCCACCCCGTCCCACGAGGCGTCGCCGTCCGCGCCGAATTCCGAGAACCGGCCGGGCCCGTAGTAGACGGTCATGGCATAGGTGGTCAGGACGTAGAAGGCGCCCACGCCCAGGGCCCCGCCCACCACGGCTCGCCGAACCGACTGCCGCGGTCGGCGGGCCTCCTCGGCCAGCGGGGCAGCGGCCTCGAACCCCGCGAAGGCGAGCATGCAGTAGACCGATCCCGCGAACACCCCTCCAGTGGCGGACCGGCCGGGGGCGGCATGCGAAGCGGTGAAGACGGAGAAGGTGTTGTCGGTGCCCGCCCGGACGATCAGCAGGACCGCGAAGGCCACGAAGACAGCTATCTCGAAGACGCCGAGAACGGTGCCGAGCCGCGCGGAGGCGCGAATGCCCCGGTACCCGGCGGCGGCGACGGCCGCGGCACCGGCCAGGACCCACGGCCACCACAGGTCCGCCGGACAGGCGGCCCACTGGCGGTGCAGCGTGCCCGCCACGGTGAAGCCGAGCTGGAGCAGCACCAGCGGTGCGACGAGCGCCTCGGCGAAGACGTACCCCCAGGCCACCAGGAAGCCGGCCGCGGGATGCAGGCCCCGGGCGGCGTAGGTCGCCACCGAACCGGCGGCCGGCAGGTGCCGGGCCAACTCGCCCAGGCAGGAGGCCGTGAGCAGCGAAGCGGCCAGGGCGAGGAGGACGGACAGCGGCAGGCTGCCTCCGGCGAAGGCCGCGCCGCCCGGAATCGAGGCCATCACGGCCGCCGCGGGCGCCATGGCCGTCACGCTCTGGAACAACACCTCGGCCCCGCCCACGGCATCCCGCCGCAGCCCGGCTCCCGTATCGCTGTTTTTCGCAGTAGTCGCCATTGCCGCCTCCCCGCTGATCGAGTCGATCGTGCATGGCGACCGGCCCCAAGGAGGGGGCGGTCAGGCCCGGGCGCCCCGAGTGGCCGTGATCCGTATGCCGAGCCATGCCCTGATCGCCCGCGCCGTCGTGTGGGCGTGTTCCTCGGTCATGCTCCAGTGGTTGCCGTGACGCCGCCACCCCCTCGGGGTCACCCAGCCGGTCGACTGCGCGGCCGGGCGGCGGCCGGGCGGCGTCGCGGACCGCGCTCGTCCTTCTGCTCTCTGCCTGCGGCGCAGGGGACAAGGACAGCTCCGCACCCGCCTCTTCGGCGGCCGCCCCCGCGGCGGGCCAGGGCAAGGCCGCCGGTGGCAGTCCGTCGGCCGGGCAGGACCTGAGCCTCCTCAACGGCACCGCGAAGACGAACAACGCCTCGCCCAAGACGGGTGACTGGGCAGTTGAGCCCGGCAAGCCGGCGACGAAGCCGGAGGCGCAGCGCTGGGTGCAGTTGTCGGCCTCGAAGGCGAGGGCGCTCGACCCGGTGGTGGTCAACGGCGCGGGTTTCACCCTCTACCGTTTCGACAAGGACACCGCGAACCCGTCGAAGTCCACGTGCAACGGCGACTGCGCGTCCACCTGGCCCCCGGTCGTCGTCGCACCGGGCGGCAAGGTCTTCCTCGACGGCGTCGACAAGGCGAAGGCCGGCACCGTAAAGCGGGACGACGGCACGCTTCAGGTCACCGTCGGAGGCTGGCCTGTCTACCGCTTCAGCAAGGACACCAAGCCCGGCGAGACCAAGGGCCAGGGCGTCGGGGGCACCTGGTTCGGTGTCACTCCCGACGGCAAGAAGGCGGGCGGCACCGGGGGCAGCACCGGCAGTGGCAGCCCGCAGGCCAAGCCCGCCACCAGCGTCGTCCTCTTCGACAACCGGAACTTCGGCGATCCCTCCCAGGGCCTGTCCGGCAAGGGGTGCCAGAACGTGGCCCGGGACAATGTCGCCTCCTCCCTCCAGGTCCAGGGCAGCCTGAAGATCTGGTCCGAGCGGAACTGCACGGGCAAGTCCAAGGTCGTCAACGGTGACGTGGCAGACCTCGCGACCATCGGCTTCGACAACGACATCTCCTCCGTCTTCTTCGGCTGACCGGGCAGAGCCGAGAGGCTGAAGGGAGGCTGTGAATCGAGCTGCCCCGAGCGCCGGGCGGTCGGGGCAGCCGCGGCTTGCCGCTCCACTTCCCGATCGTCCAGCGCTGCCGGCCGAAGTCGTCGCACTGCTCGACGGTCACGTTGCCCTTCTCTCTCAGCTGCGGGACCAGGCACAGGTGCGTGGCCTCGCCGCGGAAGCGCAGGCTGCCGTCGGCGCAGGGCTCGGCCTGCCGACGGTGGCCGGTGCCGTCGTTCTTGCTGCCCGTGTCATCGAACTACGGGCCTCGAAGTGCTGGAGAGCGTTCCGCTCCTGTGTTCCCCAATCGGCCCACCCGCATCGCAAGTTGACCGCGCCGCGGCATGGCCGATGTGGAGCGGGGGCTGGTCCGCCAGGGCCGAGACGTTTGCCGGTCATCGATTCGTCGACCACGTCTGGCAGGGCGGTGAGGCGATCGTCCCGTCGCCCGGCCGAGGAAGGGTCGGACCGGATACCCCCGCCGCATCGGTGCAGACGGTCAACTGCCCGGCGGCCGGGCCGCCCGGTTTTGCAGGCCAATTCGTCCCATTTCAAGCCGACTTCCCTGGTGCCGAGCCCGGCCAGAGCATGGCTCCACCCGTCGGGCCCGCTGAGGAAGTCAACGATCGCGCGGCCGGTGCTGCCCGGTGATTCAGCCGGGTGTCAGAATTGCGGGCCCACGACAGGCGGCTGCGGAATCCTGGACCTGAGCGCGGGCGGGGAGAGCCGGAGTTCGACGTTCACGACGCCGTCCACCGCGCGGACGAGCCGCGTCACGAGGGGGACCATCGCCGTGTCGTCCAGGGAGCCGGACAGGGTGACCACGCCCTCCGTCACCTGGACTTCGACGGTGGGCCGCCGGTTGCGGAAGAGCCGTGCGATGACGTCTTCGCGCACCTCCTCGGCGATGTCCTCGTCGGCACGGAGGTACACCTTGAGCAGATCCGCGCGGCTGACGATGCCGGTGAGCTTTCCTTCACCGTCGACGACGGGGAGGCGTTTCACGCCCTTGCGGGCCATCACGCGGGCCGCTTCCGCCACGGTCGCGCTCGGGTGGACCGTGACCGCGGGTGTGCTCATCAGGTCCTCGGCGCTCTTCGCGCCCGCTTTGACCAGGTCGTCGAGCTGGCGGAGCTGTTCCCAGCGCGACGGGTCGCGGTCCTTGAACTCCTCCTTCGGCAGCAGGTCGGCCTCGGAGACGACCCCGATGACGCGGCCTTCGCCCTCCAGCACCGGCACCGCGCTGACCTGCCACTCCGCGAGCACCTTGGCGATCTCCTTGTAAGCGGCGGTACGACTGACCGCCACGACTGTCTGTGTCATGACGTCGCTGACCGTGCGCGGATTGCTGCTCATCTCCGACTCTCCTCGTCGGTTCGGACGGTTCCGGTCGTGTGCGTCGTGCTCGGGGCATGCTCAGGTGGTGCTCAGGTGGTGCTCAGGTCGTGCTCAGGAGGCCGGGAAACCACCGGCCGTGTCGTCGCGCGTGTACGTGAGGCGCTGGTGGACGCCGACCACCCCGTCCACGGAGCGGCACAGCCGCTCGACGATCGGGATCATGCTCCGTGCCCCGACCGTTCCGGTGAGCGTGACCTGCCCCTCCGCGACCTCGACGGTCACCGCCGACGGGGCCAGGCCCAGGGTGCGCTCCAGCAGGTCGTGGCGGATCTCCGCACGGATCGCCGTGTCCTCGCGCAGGAAGACCCGCAGGATGTCGGCACGGCTGATGATGCCGACCAGTTTGTCCGTCTCGTCCACCACAGGCAGCCGTTTCACCCTCTGGACCGCCATCAGCCGGGCCGTCTCCACGACGTTCCACTCCGGCCGGGCGCACACCGGGGGCGCGGACATCAGCTCCTCGGCCCTGGCGCCCTCGGCCTTGTCGCGTTCCCATTCCTCCAGGTCGGGGACCGGGACGCGGCCGAAGGGGTCGGGCTGGTCGGCGGACTTGCGCATCAGGTCCGCCTCCGACACCACGCCGACCACCCGGCCGTCGTGGGCCACGACCGGCACCGCCGTGACGTCGTTCTCCGCGAGCTCCCTGACGATCTCCTTGAAGGGGGTGTCCGGGCGCACCTGGACGACCTTCCGGGTCATGAGCTCGTCGACCGTTCGGTGCTGCAGCATGGTCCTGCTCCTTCCTCGGAGCCGTGGGTGTCCCGCATTCCAGCGTGGCAGCCTCCGGCCCTCGTGGAATGAGCCGGTCGGCCCGGGCCCCCGGGCCGCTGGGCCCTCCCCGGGCGGGGCGGGGACGGAGCGACCATGGAAGAGGACCTGGTCACGGGCCCGCCGCCTCCGGGAGGGAGATTCCGGTGACTGCCTCACCCACGCTGGACGACACACGCGTCACGGAGCTGGTGCGGGAGGCGACCGCCGCCCCGTCCATGCACAACGCGCAGCCCTGGCGTTTCCGGTACGCGCGCGGGAGCCGTACGTTCCGGCTGTACGCGGACTTCGAGCGGGCCATGCCGCACTCCGACCCCGATGCCCGCGCCCTGCACCTGGGCTGCGGGGCCGCCCTGTTCAACCTCCGCGTCGCCATCGCGCACGTCGGCTGCCACCCGTACGTCACGCTCCTGCCGGCCCCCGACGACGCGTCCCTCCTCGCGACCGTACGGCTCACCGACCCCGTCGACGACGACCTCGGCCTGACTCTTCTCCACCCGATGATCGACCAGCGGCACACCAGCCGGTACCCGTTCGCCGAGACCGAGCTCCCCGACAACCTCCGGACCGCCCTGAGCGACGCCGCCTGGCGCGAGGGGGCGACCTTGACCTTCCCCTCCTCCTGGCACCTGCGCTGGATCGAGGAGCTCGCCGAGGAGGCCGAGGCCCGCAATCTCACCGACAGGGGCAGCGAGGAGGACCTGGCCCACTGGACCCGCATCGGGATCGCCGAGGCCGACACGGCCACCGACGGCGTTCCCGACTACGCCTTCGGGCCGCGGAAACACGGCGGCAGGGCGCCCATGCGCGACTTCTCCGGCGGCAGGCCGACAGCCGACTTCGGGGCGACACCCTTCGAGACGGACCCCCACCTGGCCCTGCTGAGCACGGACGGCGACCGGCCCCGGGACTGGCTCACCGCGGGCCAGGCGATGGAGCGCGTCCTGCTCGTGGCCACCCTGGACGGGCTGGCCACCTCGTTCTCCACCCAGGCCCTCGAATGGCCCGACCTGCGCTGGCCCCTGCGTGACCCGTCGTCCGGCACGGGCCACGTCCAGATGATGCTGCGCATCGGATACGGCCCGAAGGGCCCCCGCGCGCCACGTCGGCCCGTGCGGGAGGTGCTGGTCACGGAGGACTGACCACCGCTCGCTCCCGGCTGCCAGGAGGCGGCGGCCGGTATCACCCCGCTCGTGAGAGCACGTGGGCAGAGGCGGCCCGGGCCCTGCGCCGGGGCCCTTCGGCCAGGGTGGGGAGCCTCATGGCCCATGGGCGGTGCGCGAGGCCGACCGCAAGCTGACGGTACGACAGAAAGCCGGAGTCCGCGGGTGTTTCGCCTCCCCGCCGACGCCCGGGGACACCGGCGGACGGAGTTCTCGTACGAGGGAGGGAACATGCCCGAGGTGGAGAGGGAACCCGAGGTGGAAAGGGAAACGGTCCGGCCGGGCCGCGTACTGCTCGGCTTCGACGGGTCCGGACCCGCGTTGCGCGCCCTCGACCACGCGGTCGACGCGGCGCTCAGGCGTGGCACCGGGCTCGCGGTCCTCTGCGGCTGGCCGTGGGGCAACCACTGGGCCCCCGCCTCCGCCGTCGCGATCGACGACGGACAGGCCCTGTGCGCGGCGGCCCGCGACGCGCTGGACGAGGCCGTCGCACGGGCGCGGAGGAAGGCCGCCGGCCTCACGGTCACACCGATCCTGACCGCCGAAGTCGCGGAGTCCGCCCTCGTGCGGTACGGACGCGACGCCTCCCTCGTCGTCCTCGGCTCCCGGGGGCACGGCGGCTTCGCGGGGCTGCTGCTCGGGTCGGTGACGCAGCGGGTCGCCGCGCACAGCACGGCTCCCGTACTGGTCGTCCGGGGCGACCCGCGGCCGCCACGGGGCACCGTGCTCGTCGGCCTCGCCTCGGACGCCGACACCGCCGCGCTGCGCTTCGGTTTCGAGGAAGCGGCCCGGCGCGACGCGGGCCTGTGGGTGGTGCACGCGTGGCGCCTCCCGGCCTCGCCGAGCGCGGAGCCGTCCGGACGTCTGCTCTGGGACGACGCGGAGGTACTGGCGAAGTCGGCCGAGGCCGTACCGCAGTTCGCGGTAGCGCCGCTGCGGGACGAGTTCCCCGGCGTCCCGGTCCGCACCGAGGCGATGTGCCTGGGAGCCGGGCACGCCCTGACGGAGGCGAGCCGGGAGGCCGAGCTCGTCGTCCTGGCCGCCCACCGCCGCAAGCGGCGGCTCGGCCTCCATCTGGGCCCGGTCACCCACGCGGTACTGCAGCACGCGCACTGCCCGGTGGCCGTCGTCCCGGCCGACTGACGCACCGTCATCAGGAAGGAGCGCGCCGTGAAGCACCGGCGCATCGACCGGATCATGACCCGCGGCGTCGTCACGGTACCCCCGGACGCGTCGTTCAAGACCGTGGCGGAGACCCTGGCGCGGTACGACATCAGCGGAGTGCCCGTCGTCGACGCCGAAGGGGCCGTCCTGGGGGTGGTGTCCCGTACCGACCTCGTGCTCCGGCAGTCGCGCCCCGAGGCCGAACGGCCGCCCTGGTACAAGCGGTGGGCCGTCGACCCGCGCCGCCCCCGGCCCAAGGACCGTACAGCGGCCCGGCTGATGAGCTCACCCGTGGTGTCCGTCGGCCCGCGCGACACCGTCGTCGACGCCGCGCGGACCATGGCCCGGCGGCACGTGGAACGCCTCCCCGTGCTCGACGACGACGGCGCGCTGGTGGGGATCGTCACCCGCAGCGACCTGCTGAGCGTCTTCCGGCGCCCGGACATGGACATCCGCTCCGAGGTGATCGAGGAAGTCCTCGTGGGCACACTGTGCTGCTCGCCGCACATGGTCGACGCACGGGTGCGCGACGGCGTCGTGAACCTCACGGGCACGCTGGAGCGGAGCGGCGAGGTGGCCGTCGCCGTCGGTCTCACCCGGCGCGTCGACGGCGTGGTGGACGTCGTCGACAACCTGCGCTTCCGGACGGACGACTCCCGCACGCGGCCGGCGGACAGGGCCATGGGCGAGGTCTCGGAGGAGTGGCTGCGCGGTCTGTGAGGCGGCAGGAAAGCGCTGGGGCCCGCCGGGATTTCCCGGCGGGCCCCAGTCCGTGCCCCCGCGTCGGCGGGAGCACGGGCGGTCACGCGGACCAGGTCCAGTCCGCCACCTCCGGCAGGTCCGTGCCGTGTTCACGGATCCACGCCGCGTGCCGCGTACGGGCGTCCGTCATGGACTGCCGCAGGGCGGCCGCGCGCACGGCCAGGCCGGGGACGCGGTCGATGACGTCCATCACCAGGCGGTAGCGGTCGAGGTCGTTGCGGACCAGCATGTCGAACGGGGTCGTCGTGGTGCCGATCTCCTTGTAGCCGCGCACGTGCAGGTGGGCGTGGCCCGCGCGGCGGTAGGCCAGGCGGTGGATGAGCCAGGGGTAGCCGTGGTAGGCGAAGACGACCGGCTTGTCGCGGGTGAACAGCGCGTCGTACTCGCTGTCGGGCATCCCGTGCGGGTGCTCCTCGGCGGGCAGCAGCCGGGCCAGGTCGACGACGTTGACCACGCGCACGGCCACGTCCGGCAGCTCGTGCCGGATGATCTGGGCCGCGGCCAGCACCTCCTGGGTGGGGACGTCCCCGGCGCACGCGAGGACGACGTCCGGCTCCCGGGAGCCGTCCTCGGTACCCGCCCACGGCCAGACACCGGCGCCGCGGGCGCAGTGGACCCGCGCCTGGTCCATGCTCAGCCAGTCGAAGCAGGGCTGCTTCCCCGCGACGATCACGTTCACGTAGTCGCGGCTGCGGAGCGCGTGGTCGGCGACGGACAGCAGGGTGTTGCTGTCCGGTGGCAGGTAGACCCGTACGACCTCGGGGCTCTTGTTGAGGACGTGGTCGACGAAGCCGGGGTCCTGGTGGGAGAAGCCGTTGTGGTCCTGGCGCCAGACGTGCGAGGTGAGCAGGTAGTTGAGCGAGGCGATGGGGCGCCGCCAGGGCAGCCTGCGGCTGACCCGCAGCCACTTGATGTGCTGGTTGACCATCGAGTCGACGATGTGCGTGAAGGCCTCGTAGCAGGAGAACAGCCCGTGCCGGCCGGTGAGGAGGTAGCCCTCCAGCCAGCCCTGGCAGGTGTGTTCGGAGAGGATCTCCATGACGCGGCCGTGCCGGTCCAGGTGCTCGTCCGTCGGCAGCGTCCCGGCCTGCCAGGCCTTGCCGCTGGCCCGGTACACGGCCTGGAGCCGGTTGGAGGCGGTCTCGTCGGGGCCGACGATCCGGAAGTCGCGGCGCCCGCTGGTGGCCTCCATGATGTGTTCGAGCAGTTCGCCGAGGACGCGCGTGGGTTCGTGCAGGGTCGCGCCGGGCTTGTCGACCGGGACGGCGAAGCGGTCGAGCGGCGGTACGGGCAGGTCGCGCAGCAGCAGGCCGCCGTTGGCGTGGGGCGTCGCGCCGAGCCGCCGGGCGCCCTCCGGCACGCATGCCAGGACCTCGGGCCTGGGCCGCCCATGGTCGTCGAAGAGCTCCTCCGGCCGGTAGGAGCGCAGCCACGCCTCCAGCTGCCGCAGGTGCTCGGGGTGTTCGCGGACCGCGGCCAGCGGGACCTGGTGGGCGCGCCAGGTGCCCTCGACCGGGAGGCCGTCGACCTCGGCGGGACCGGTCCAGCCCTTGGGCGTCCGCAGCACGATCATGGGCCAGCGGGGCCGCTCGGTGACCCCCTCGTCCCGCGCGGTGCGCTGGAGCAGGGCGATCCGGTCGAGCGCGGTGTCCATGGCGGCGGCCATGGCCCGGTGGACGGTGAACGGGTCGTCACCGGTCACGTGGAGCGGTTCGTGCCCGTAGCCGCGCAGCAGCTCGTCCAGCTCGGGTTCGGGGAGGCGGGAGAGCACGGTCGGGTTGGCGATCTTGTAGCCGTTGAGGTGCAGGACGGGCAGCACCGCGCCGTCGTGCACCGGGTCGAGGAACTTGTCGGAGTGCCAGGACGCGGCCAGCGGCCCGGTCTCGGCCTCGCCGTCACCGACGACGCACACGACCACCAGGTCCGGGTTGTCGAAGGCGGCGCCGTAGGCGTGCGAGAGGGAGTAGCCGAGCTCCCCGCCCTCGTGGATCGACCCGGGCGTCTCGGGAGCCACATGGCTGGGGACACCGCCGGGAAAGGAGAACTGCCGGAACAGCCGCGCCATGCCGTCCGCGTCCCGGCTCACGTCGGGGTAGGTCTCCGAGTACGTGCCCTCCAGCCAGGAGTTCGCCAGCACCGCGGGGCCGCCGTGCCCGGGGCCCCAGACACACAGGGCGTCCAGGCCGCGGGCCCGGACGGCCCGGTTGAGGTGGGTGTGGACGAGGTTCAGCCCGGGCGAGGTGCCCCAGTGGCCGAGCAGGCGCGGCTTGACGTGTTCCGGCCGCAGCGGCCCCCTCAGCAGGGGGTTGGCCATGAGGTAGATCTGCCCGACGGCCAGGTAGTTCGCGGCTCGCCAGTGCAGGTCCAGGGACCGGACCTCGTCGTCGGTGATTCCGGCCGGTGCCGACGTCGGGACGTCCCGCATGACTGTCTCCAAGGGGGTCGGTGGGTCCTGCCCGTCCGCGCCTCAGTGTGCTCCCCGGTCAGGGGCGGTCACAGGGCCGGTCGGAGTCGGGACAGGGACCGTCCGGCCCCCCCCGCCCCGGGCTTTCGGCGTAGCGTCGGACGGGCATGGGAGGTGAGCGCGGTGACGGACAGGAACGGGCCGCAGCGCCTGGCGCGCCCGGCGTACGAGCGGGAGCTCCAGCGGCTCCAGCTGGAACTGGCCAGGCTCCAGGAGTGGATCCGGGCCGAAGGCCGACGCCTCGTCGTGGTCTTCGAAGGGCGGGACGCGGCCGGCAAGGGAAGCGCCATCAAACGGGTCACGGAGCGGCTCAACCCACGCGTCGCCCGCGTCGTCGCGCTCCCCGTCCCGACCGAGCGGGAACGCACGCAGTGGTACTTCCAGCGGTACGTGGCGGAGCTGCCCGCCGCGGGCGAGATCGTGCTGTTCGACCGCAGCTGGTACAACCGGGCCGGGGTCGAGCGGGTGATGGGCTTCTGCACCGACGCGGAGCACGAACGGTTCCTGGACCAGTGTCCCGTCTTCGAACGGCTCCTGATCCAGGACGGGATCATGCTGCGCAAGTACTGGTTCTCGGTGAGCGGCGAGGTACAGCAGCAACGGTTCCGCAGCCGGCTGGAGGACCCGACGCGGCGCTGGAAGCTCTCGGCGATGGACCTGGAGTCGGTCACCCGCTGGGAGGCGTACTCCCGGGCGAAGGACGAGATGTTCGCCCGTACCGACACCCCCGAGTCGCCCTGGTACGTCGTCGAGAGCGACGACAAGCGCTCCGCCCGCATCAACATGATCGCCCACCTGCTGTCGACCGTGCCGTACCACGAAGTCCCGCCGGTCGCCCTTGAACTGCCGCCCCGCCCGCCCTCCACCGGATACGAGCGGGTGCCCCGGGAGCTGCGGACGTACGTGCCCGATCACGCCGCCCGGCTCGTGGAATAGGGCCGGTGTCCCGCGGCACGCGGTCAGCGCACCAGGACACGCTCCCCGGAGCGGGGGACGACCGCGGTCCAGCCCAGGCTGCGGTCGATGCGCTCCCGCAGTGCCTCGGACGACTCGGGCTCGCCGTGCACGAGGTACGTGGCGCTCGGTGCCGGGGCGCCGTGGAGCCAGCCGAGGATCTCGGCGGCGTCGGCGTGGGCGGAGAAGCCCGGGACGTCGACGACCTCGGCGCGCACCGGCACGTACTCGCCGAACATCTTCAGCGTCCGGCAGCCTTCGGCCAGGTCGCGTGCCCGGGTCCCGCGTGCCGCGAACCCGACGATGATCACGGTGTTCCGGGAGTCGGGCAGCAGCCGGTACAGGTGGTGCAGGACGCGGCCGCCGGTGGCCATTCCGGAGGCGGAGACGATGACACAGGGCTTGCGGACCTCGTTGATCTCGATCGATTCGGCCACCGACCGGGCGACCGAGAAGGGTGCCGGGTCCAGCACGGACGTCCCCGCCGCCAGGACTTCCGGACGGATCTCGGGGGCCTGGCCGGCCAGCGCCTCCTCGTAGACGCGCAGGGTCGCGAGGGCCATCGGGCTGTCGACGTGGACGGGCACGGTCGCGGGCAGCCGCCCCGACGCCCTGAGGCGGGCCAGTTCGTTGAGGACCACTTCGGTGCGGTCCACCGCGAAGGACGGGATCACCACCAGTCCGCCACGGCGGAACGTGCGGTCCAGGGCGTCGGCGAAGACCGCCCGGCTGGTCCCGGAGTCGTGGCGGCGGCCGCCGTAGGTGGATTCCAGGAGCAGCACGTCGGCGCCGGTGAAGGGCTCCGGCGGGGACAGGAGCGGGTGCACGGGCCGTCCGAGGTCGCCGCTGGAGGCCAGGGTGTGCCCGTCCTCCAGCGTGACGTGGGCCCAGGCCGAGCCCAGGATGTGCCCGGCGTGGTGCAGCCGCAGCCGAGTGTCCCGGGCGATCTCGGTGTCCTCCCCGGCCGGGACGGGCCGGAACAGCCTCATCGCGCGGTCGACGTCCATCTCGGTGTAGAGGGGTTCCGCGGGGTGGTGCTTGGAGTGGCTGTGGCGGTTGGCGTGCTCGGCCTGCTCCTGCTGGAGGCGGGCGCTGTCCCGCAGCACGATCTCCGCGAGCCTGGCCGTGTACGGGGTGCAGAAGACGTCCCCGTGGAAGCCCTGCCGGACCAGCCGGGGCAGATAGCCGCAGTGGTCGAGGTGGGCGTGGGTGAGCACGATGGCGTGGATCGTGGAGGCCTCGGCCGGCAGCCGTCGCCAGTTCTTGCGGCGCAGGTCCGCCTGCCCCTGGAACAGCCCGCAGTCCACCATGATCCGTACGTGATCGGTCTCGACCATGAACTTGCTGCCGGTCACGGTGCCGACACCGCCCAGGAAGGACAGCAGCCCGGGCCTGCTCGTACCTGTCATGCCGCTGCCTCCGGGAGGTCGGTGGCGAGCTCGCTCCCGGTGTCCGCCACATGCTGTTCGACGGCTACGGAGCCGTCCGCGAGCGCGGACGGCAGCGGAGTGCGGCCACGGGAGCGGCTCCGGGCGGATACGGGGCGGGAAGGGCCCGATCCGCTTCTCGCGGGTCCTGATTGCGCGGTGCGCGGTCTCTCTCCGCTTCCCCGCGTCCGACAGGGTCCTTCCCGTCACCTCCAGCACACCACCCACGGCGGAGTTCCGCCAGGGCCGGGCGACCCGGCGTGGGGCCCGACCGGCCCATGAACCACGGGACGCGGACACCGGACGCCGGAAGCAACTATGGACGACGACGCTTACGACGACGCTTACGACGCGCGCTGGTCGGACAATGGCAGCGTGACTCTCGTCCACCCGGGGCCGGACGCCCGCGTACAGCATCCGGAGCGCCGGTCCGCCTGACGGGGAGGTGCCGTCCGATGTCCGAGGCCGTGACCACCGACCTCTACGAGGTCACCATGGCCCTGTCGTATCTGCGCGAGGGCATGACGGGCCCGGCGACGTTCAGCCTGTTCGTCCGGGACCTGCCGCCCGACCGGGGTTTCCTGGTCGCCGCCGGGCTCGAACCGGTCCTCGACCACCTGGCCTCGTACCGCGTGGAGCCCGAGGACGTGGACGCCTTCGCCTCGGTGCTGGGCCGTCCCGCCGGGGACCTGGCGCCCCTGCTCGGCCTCGCCTTCACCGGGGAGGTCCGGGCGGTGCCCGAAGGCCGTGTGGTCCTGCCCTGGGAGCCGCTGCTGGAGATCACCGCACCGCTCCCGCAGGCGCAGCTCGTCGAGTCGTACGTCCTCAACCTGGTCAACCACCAGACCACGGTCGCCTCCAAATGCGCCCGCTGCGTGCTGGCGGCCGACGGACACCCGGTCGTGGACTTCTCCCTGCGCCGCACCCACGGCCCGCAGGCCGGATACCAGGCCGCGCGGCTCGGCGCCATGACCGGATACGCCGGGACCAGCAACGTCGCCGCCGCCCGCGCCGAGGGCCTGACCGCGGTCGGCACGATGGCCCACTCCTACATCGAGGTGTTCGACAGCGAGGAGGAGGCGTTCCACGCCTTCGCCCGCTCCCACCCCGGACCGGTGACCTTCCTGGTGGACACCTACGACACCGAGAACGGCGTGGCCACGGCGGCCCGCGTGCTGCACTCCCTCGGGCTCGGGCCCGGCTGCGCCGTACGGCTGGACAGCGGCGACCTGGGGGCACTGGCCGTACGGGCCCGTGCCGTCCTCGACGCCGCCGGCCTGCCGGAGGTACGGATCGTGGCCAGCGGCGGCCTCGACGAGTTCGCCGTGGACCGCCTCGTCCGCTCCGGGGCGCCCATCGACGTCTACGCGGTCGGCACCCGCGTCGGCGTCTCGGCGGACGCCCCCTACCTGGACTCCGCCTACAAGCTGGTCGAGTACGACGGCCGCCCGGTGATGAAGCTGTCCTCGGCGAAGGCCACGGCCCCGGGCCGCAAGCAGGTGTTCCGCGGTCCCGGATGCGCGGACGTCATCGGCCTGCACGACGAATCACCGCCCCCGGGGAGCGTCCCGCTCCTGGAGACGGTGATGCAGGACGGCCGGCGTACCTCGGGGCCCGGCCGGTCCGATCGGCCCGGACGGCTGGAGGCGGCCCGGCGCCGCTTCCTCGCCGACCTCGGCGAGCTCCCGCCCGAGGCGCGGCGCATCGCCTCGCCCGTGGCCCCGCGGGCCGTGCTCTCCGGCGCCCTCACCGAGCTCGCGGTGCGCGTGCGCCACCGTATCGAGCGGGAACTCCTGACCGCCTGAGCGCCATACGCGGCCGGGCGCGCCCTACGCGTGCGGGACGACGGCGACCGGGCAGGCCGAGTGGTGCAGCGCGGTGTGGCTGACGCGCCCGAGCTGGAGGCCGAGGTGCCCTTGCCGCCTGCCCGATCCGACGACCAGGAGATCGGCGTCGGCGGACAGGCCGACGAGCACCTTGTGCGCGGGCCCTTCGACGGCCGTCCGCCGGACGGGGACGTCCGGGTACTCGCCCTGCGGTTCCGCCAGGGCTCCGGCGAGGAAGCGGGCGGCCCGCTCCTCGTGCGCGTACGCCGTGTCGCCCGCCGTACGTGTACGGTCGGCGGGCCGCTGCTCGGCGCAGCGCCAGGCCCGTACGGCCTCGACCTCGCACGTGCGTGCCCGGGCTTCCCGGAGGGCGAACCGCAGCGCGGCGGCCGACTCGGCGGGGTCACCGACGCCGACGACGACCTTGTGGCACTCGCCTCGCACGTTCTTCGCCTCACCCCGCACCACGACCACAGGGCAGTGGGCGCGGCCCGCCACGGCGAGGCTCACCGAACCGAGCAGCAGCCCTTTGAGGGCCCCGCGCCCCGAGGAACCGGTCACTACGAGCGCGGCCTCGTGCGACTCCCGGAGCAGCGCGGCCGCGGCGTCCTCGGGCACCGCCACGGGGTGCGCCTGTACCGCAGGAGCCCGCTTCCGGACGCGCTGCTCGGCCGAGGCCATGACGCGTTCGGTCATGATCTCGTCCGCGGGGCGCTCGCTGCCGAAGGACGGAACCGTCCCTTCGTAGCGCTCCCACAGGGACGCGTGGACGATGCGCAGCGGCAGACCGCGACGGGCCGCCTCGTCCACGGCCCAGTCCAGGGCCGTCAGACTCCCGTCGGACCCGTCGACACCCACCACGAGGGGAAGTTCCATCGTCTCCACCGCCTCAGGCAGCGCGCCGGACCGGGATGGTGCGCGCGGCCTCTTCCACCCTCGCGCGCGACGGGGATTCCGCCATGGGTCACCCGGCCCCGCGGCAGGGCCGGACGGTGCAAGGCCGCCGGGCGCGGGAGGATGGTTGTCACGCTGATGGACCATCCGGCCCATGGCGCCCGGGAACAACGCGGGATCATGCTCGTAGAAGCCCCGCGGGAGCGGTATCGGCCGTCTGCAAGGAGCGAGCCGTGAACGAGGTCAGGACTTTCTCCCGGGAGCACCCGATCCGGGTGTTCCTGCTGGACGACCACGAGGTGGTGCGGCGGGGCATCCGTGACCTGCTCGACGCCGAGGACGACATCACCATCGCCGGGGAAGCGGGCACCATCGAGCGAGCCCTGGCCAGGGGCCCGGCGCTGCGCCCCGATGTGGCGGTGCTGGACGTGCGGCTGCCCGACGGCGACGGCGTCACCGTGTGCCGGGAGCTGCGTTCGCGGATGCCGGAGCTGGCCTGTCTGATGCTCACGTCGTTCGACGACGATGACGCGCTGCTGGACGCGATCATGGCGGGTGCGGCAGGGTACGTGCTCAAGCAGATCAAGGGCTCGGATCTTGTCGCCGCGATCCGTACCGTCGCCTCCGGGCAGTCCATGCTCGACCCCGCGACCACCACCCGGCTGATGAGCAGCCTGCGGGGCGAGGAGGAGGCCGGGCCGGAGGACGAGCGCCTGGCCGGCCTGTCCCCGCGCGAACGCGACATCCTCGGCCTGATCGGGGAAGGGCTCACCAACCGCGAGATCGGCGAGCGGCTGTTCCTGTCCGAGAAGACGGTCAAGAACCACATCTCCCACCTGCTGGCCAAGCTCGGCGTCGAGCGGCGCATCCAGGCGGCCGTCATCGCCACGGAAGCCGCGGGACACGGTGCCGGGACGGGACACGGTGCCGGGACGGACCACCACGGTCACCCGGCGCACAGGGACTGAGCGGGCCCCGGGCGGGCCCGGACGACGGTCGGAGACGACGGTCGGACAAGAGGAGCACGAAGTCATGGTGAAAGTCGTCGCCTACGGAGTCACCGCCGACGAGCGTCCGTTGCTGGAACGAGCGCTCGGCGCCCATCACGACCTGCGGTGTCTGGACTTCGTTCTCGACAAGGAGACCGCGGTGACGGCGGCGGGCTGCCGGGTCGTCTGCAGCGGCGTCAACGACATCCTCGACGCCGGTGTCCTGCGCGTCCTCGCCGACGGAGGCACCGAGCTGATCACCCAACGGGCCACGGGCTACA
Organism: Streptomyces sp. UNOC14_S4; assembly: GCF_020740835.1. GTDB lineage: Bacteria > Actinomycetota > Actinomycetes > Streptomycetales > Streptomycetaceae > Streptomyces. The sequence goes on along the minus strand of NZ_JAINFC010000096.1, from coordinate 998 downwards.
ACAACATCGACCTCACGGCGGCGCGCGAGCTCGGCCTGGCCGTCTCCCGTGTCTCCTTCTACTCCCCTTACTCCGTGGCGGAGTTCGCCTGGGCGCTCGCGCTCGCCGTCAATCGCCGGGTGCCCCGGGCCGTCAGCCGCACCCGCGACTTCGACTTCCGGCTCACCGGTCTGATGGGCCGCGACTTCCACGGCCGCACGGCCGGGGTGCTCGGCACCGGGAAGATCGGCACCGCCTTCGCCCGTATCGCCGCGGGATTCGGAATGCGGCTCCTCGGCAATGACGTCGCGGGGAACGAGGAGTGCCGCGCGCTGGGGATGGCGTACGTCGACCGCGAGCGGCTGTTCGCCGAATCCGATCTGCTCAGCCTGCACGCCCCGCTGGTGCCGGAGACCTACCATGTCGTCGACGCCGGGGCGCTGGCCCTGATGAAGGACGACGCGATCCTGATCAACACGAGCCGGGGCGGCCTGCTCGATGCCCACGCCCTGGTGGAGACGCTCCGGGCCGGACGCCTGGACGGTGTCGGGCTGGACGTCTACGAGGAGGAGTCGGGCGTCTTCTTCTTCGACAAGTCCCTGGACGTGATGACCGACGACACCCTCGCACGGCTGATGACTTTCAGTAATGTCCTCGTCAGCTCCCACCAGGCGTACTTCACCCACGACGCGGTCGACCAGATCGTCCGGGCGACGGCGGACAACATCGCCGATCACCTCGCCGGGCGCGCCGGTGACAACACGCTGGTCCCGGCCGCGCCCCGCCGTGAGGCCGGGAACGCGGCCGACGGAGCGTGAGCCGGTCCCTGAGCCGGTCGTGAGCCGGTCCGTGAGCCGGTCAAGGCGGCGGCGGGGCGCCCGGGCCCGGGCCGGAGGAACGCAGCGCGGCGAGCCGGCTCCGGTACTCCTCTTCGTCGATCTCGCCCCGGGCGAAGCGCTCGGCCAGGATCTGTTCGGCCGTGGGCGCGGGGGGAACGGGGGCGTGGGTGTGCTCGTGGG
>NZ_JAINFC010000959.1 GCF_020740835.1 Streptomyces sp. UNOC14_S4 | reverse complement strand
GGGCCCCCGTATCGACACCCCGCCCGATCAGCACGAGCTGCGTGACCCGTTCCTCGCCCCGCTCCCACGGCCCGCCGTAGAAGCGGAGGAAGTCGCCCACCGCGTGGACCGCGTAGCGCGTCTGGTGGTGGCCCTCCGCCCCGAAGCGGACGAAGCCCTTGACGCGGTAGAGCCCCTCGGGCCTGTTGTCGAGGAAGTCCATGAGCAGCCGGGGGTCCATCGGCGTCTCGGAGGTGAAGGAGACGGTGTCGTAGGCGGCGTGCAGATGCCCGTGGTGGTGGCAGCCCTCCCCGCAGGAGTGGGCGTCATGGCCATGGCCGTCCTCCGCCGCCTCGCGCACAAGGTCCTCGAAGGACAGCTGTCGTATCGTCCCCGGCGGTTCCTCCTCCCGCGGCCTGCGGTCGAAGAGGAGCTCCGGGTCGACACGCCCGTACGTGGCCTCCAGCGCAGGGGTGCCGGGGGCGAGGCGCGCGAGCTCGGCGAGGAGGGCCTCGCGCTCCGCCTCCCCCACACGGTCCGCCTTGTTGAGCACGACGAGGTCGGCGATGGCGATGTGACGGTCGAGCTCGGGGTGCGTGGCGCGGGTCCGCTCGAACTCGGCCGCGTCCACGACCTCGGCCAGCCCGCCGTAGACGATGTCCTCGTTGTCACTGGCGAGGATCATGCGGATGAGTTCCTGCGGCTCGGCCAGGCCGCTGGCCTCGATGACGATGACGTCGATCCGGGCGGACGGCCGGGACAGCTTCTCCAGGTAGACGTCGAGCTCGCTGGTGTCGACGGCGCAGCACAGGCAGCCGTTGCCGAGGGAGACCATCGAGTCGCCGACCTGCCCAGCGACCGTCATCGCGTCGATCTCGATGCTGCCGAAGTCGTTGACGACCACGCCGATCCGGGTGCCGCCGCTGTTGGTCAGCAGATGGTTGAGCAGCGTGGTCTTGCCCGAGCCCAGGAAGCCTGCCAGCACGATGACCGGAATCTGTCGCTTCGCCAAGAGAAGGTCCCTTTCGTCCTGGATTTCGTCGCGGGCTCCGCTCCAGCATAGGAGTGCTGACATGAACACCCCGCTGGACGGCAGGGGCCGAGGCCCCTGC
>NZ_JAINFC010000958.1 GCF_020740835.1 Streptomyces sp. UNOC14_S4 | reverse complement strand
GGGTTCGGCGCCAGGTCGGGGATTCCGCGGGGGAGGTCAGGCGGGTGTCCGGGAAGCGGGTCACCAGGGTGCGGAGGGCGATTTCCGCCTCGGCGCGGGCCAGGGGGGCGCCCGGGCAGCGGTGGATGCCGTGGCCGAAGGAGAGATGGCCGCCGGCGTCGCGGTCGAGGTCGAGGCGGTGGGGGTCGGGGAACTCCGCCGGGTCGCGGTTCGCGGCCCCGGGGGCGATGAGCACCGGGAAGCCCGCCGGGATGTCGACCCCGCCGACGCGCAGGTCCTCGGTGCTGTGCCGGAAGGTGGCCACGCTCACCGGGGAGTCGAAGCGGAGCAGCTCGTCCAGGGCGCCGGGGATCAGGTCCGGATCCCGGCGCAGGCGGTCGAACGCCTCCGGGTGCCGGAGCAGGGCCAGGACGGCGTTGCCGATGAAGTGGGTGGTGGTTTCGTGCCCGGCGATCAGGAGGAGGGCGGCCAGGGAGACGGTCTCGTCCCGGTTGAGGCCGCCCTCGTCGCAGTCGCGCAGGAGGGAGTGGAGCGGGCCGTCTCCGGGGGTGGCGCGGGCCGTGTCGACGAGGTGGGTCAGGTAGTCGCCGATCCGGTGCGACGCGGCGTCGACGCGGTCGGTGTCGGTCGCGTCGAAGAGGTCGTGGGACCAGCCGGCGAGCGTGGTGCGGTCGGATTCCGGCACCCCCAGCAGCTCGCAGACGACGGTGACCGGCAGGGGTACCGCCAGGTCCGCCACCAGGTCGACTTCCGTGCCCGGTCGCCACGCGGCTGTGAGGTCGTCGACGACCCGGGTGATGTACGGGCGCAGTTCCCGGACGCGTCCGGTGGTGAACAGGGGCGTCGCCACCCGCCGGTGGCGGGTGTGCGCGGGTGGGTCGCTCGCCAGCATGTTGCGGGAGATCGCCGGGTGCAGGTCGCGGTTCGAGGGCCGGTCGGCGAAGAAGCGGGCCGTGTCCTTGGACAGACGGGGGTCGGTGAACGCCTCGCGGGCCTCGGAGTGACCGGTGATCAGGTACGCGTGGTGTCCGCCGGAGCCGGTGGGGATGCGTTGCACCGGGCAGCCTTCGCGCAGCCGGTCGTAGGTGGGGTAGGGG
>NZ_JAINFC010000957.1 GCF_020740835.1 Streptomyces sp. UNOC14_S4 | reverse complement strand
TAGAGCGTGTTCGTAGTTGCGATCACGAGTTGGTGGATTTCGGCCGCGCCATGTCCTGTGGCCTGGTAGGCCGGAGGTATGGCGCGTGGTGATCTGACGGATGATGAGTGGGCCCTGGTCGAGCCGCACCTCCCGCCGCTGGGCGAGCGGGGCCCGATCCCCGACCTGCGGCGGCAGTTCAACGCCGTGATGTGGCGGTTCCGCACCGGCACTCCGTGGCGGGACATACCCGTCGAGTACGGCTCATGGTCCACGGTCTACGACCGCTTCCGCGCCTGGGCCCTGCAAGGCGTCTTCGCACACCTGATGGAGCAGATGATCGCGGTAGCCGCCTCGCGCGGGCAGGTGGACCTGGCGCTGGTCAGCGTGGATTCCACCACGCCGCATGCCCACCACCATGCCGCCGGGATGCGGCTGGACGCCGAGCTGCTGGCAGAGCTGGAGAAGGCCGCCGACGAGGAAAAAGGGGTGCGCGAACGGCACAAACGCCGCACCACGCGCTCGGTGACACCGCCGGGGAGGCGACCCTCGCCGAACGCCGGCGGCGGCGACGCCGCTGCCGGGCCCGGCTGACCGCTGCCGCACTCGGCCGCTCCCGCGGTGGGCTGACCAGCAAGGTCCACCTCGCGGCCGACAGGCGCTGCCGCCCGCTGTCGTTCGTGCTCACTCCCGGCCAGGCCGCCGACAGCCCGCGCTTTCGCGCGGTGCTGGAGCGCATCAAGGTCCGCCTCCCCGTCGGGCGGCCGCGCACCCGTCCGGACGCCGTCGCCGGCGACAAGGCGTACTCCTCCCGCGCCAACCGCACTTACCTGCGCAAACGGAAGATCAAGGCGGTCATCCCGGAGAAGGCGGACCAGGCCGCCAACCGCAAGAAGAAGGGCTCTCGTGGCGGCCGCCCGGTCACCCACGACACCGTGCTGTACCGGGAGCGCAACACGGTCGAACGCTGCATCAACAAGATCAAGGAGTGGCGCGGGCTGGCCACCCGCTACGACAAGACACCCGAGAGCTACCTCGCCGGACTCCATCTGCGCGGCGCGATCCTGTGGATCCGCAGCCTCCAACCCACCTGAAGATCCGAACTACGAACACGCTCTAG
>NZ_JAINFC010000956.1 GCF_020740835.1 Streptomyces sp. UNOC14_S4 | reverse complement strand
GCCCCGGACACCCCCGTCCTCACCGCCACCGGCGTCACCATGCGCTTCGGCGGACTCACCGCCGTCCACGCCGTCGACCTCACCGTCCGCCCCAACGAGATCGTCGGCCTCATCGGCCCCAACGGCGCAGGAAAAACCACCTTCTTCAACTGCCTCACCGGCCTCTACCGCCCCACCGAAGGCACCGTCGCCTACCGCGGAACCGTCCTCCCGCCCAAACCCCACCTCGTCACCCGCGCAGGCATCGCCCGCACCTTCCAGAACATCCGCCTCTTCGCCAATATGACCGTCCTCGAAAACGTCCTCGTCGGCCGCCACACCCGCACCCGCGAAGGACTCCTCGCCGCACTCCTCCGCGGCCCCCGCTTCCACCGCGCCGAAAACGAATCCACCCACCGCGCCATGGAACTCCTCACCTTCACCGGCCTCGACCGCAAAGCCGAACAGCTCGCCCGCAACCTCCCCTACGGAGAACAACGCAAGCTCGAAATCGCCCGCGCCCTCGCCAGCGACCCCGGACTCCTCCTCCTCGACGAACCCACCGCCGGCATGAACCCCCAGGAAACCCGCGCCACCGAAACCCTCGTCCACGCCATCCGCGCCCAGGGCACCGCCGTCCTCGTCATCGAGCACGACATGCGCTTCATCTTCAACCTCTGCGACCGCGTCGCCGTCCTCGTCCAAGGCGAAAAACTCGTCGAAGGAACCTCCGAAACCGTCCAGGCCGACGAACGCGTCATCGCCGCCTACCTCGGCACCCCCTTCGACGACGCACCCGGCCAAGAGGAAATCGCCGAAGTCGAAGCCGCCGAAGCGGAAGCCGAAGCCCGTACGGAATCGGAGGGCGAACGATGACCGCCCTCCTCGAAGTCAGCGGACTCCGCGTCGCCTACGGCAAGATCGAAGCCGTCAAAGGCATCAGCTTCACCGTCGACGAAGGCCAGATCGTCACCCTCATCGGCACCAACGGCGCCGGAAAAACCACCACCCTGCGCACCCTCTCAGGGCTCCTCAAACCCCTCGACGGCACCATCCGCTTCAACGGCCGGCACATCGTCGACACCCCCGCCCACCGCATCGTCGCCCTCGGACTCGCCCACTCCCC
>NZ_JAINFC010000955.1 GCF_020740835.1 Streptomyces sp. UNOC14_S4 | reverse complement strand
TGTGTATAAGAGACAGGTCTCCTTGGGGGCGAGGTCGGCGTACGGGCGCCACGCGGCGTACGCGGCGTCGACGTCGGCCCGCGGGAGCGTCGTCTCCAGCCGGGCGGCCACCTCGCCGCGGGCCGCGGTCCAGTCGGCGCCGTGCACGGCGGCCGGGTCGGCGGCCAGCGGACCGTATGCCTCCAGCCAGGAGAACTCCGTCTCAGCATCGAGCCGGACGTGCTCCAGCTGTGTCCGGGCGAGGCCCGCCTGGATCTCCGCGTAACCGGGCGTGCCGGGCTCGGTCAGCCACTGCTGCCAGCGGCGCCCGCCGCTGCCCGCGCCCCAGACGAAGAGCTTGCGGCCGCGCAGCAGGTCAGTGGAGGTCTGCACGAGGCCGCGGCCGTCGGCGTCGAGGGCGGCGATCCAGCGCCGCGCGCCGTCCGGCACCTCGTAGAAGAAGTCGGCGGCGTGCTCGCTGTTCAGCGGGTACGTGCGGTCGACGCCCTCCGTCGCGGGCACGGGGGCGCGGCGCAGGGTGCGGTCGTAGCCGAAGCACCAGGCCTCGTCGGCGGGGGCGAGCACGCGGCCGGTGGGGCTCTCCGGCACGGCGATGTTGGACCACCAGTAGACGGGGGCCGGACGGTCGTGGGGGTTGCGGACGCGCACGCCGACGTAGAGGAAGTCGGAGTCGTCGGGCAGCCACAGGTCGACCTGGAAGGGCAGGTCGCGCATGCGCTCCCACTCCCACAGGCGCAGCATCTCGCCGCCGCCGGGCGCGGGGACACGGGCGGCGTGCAGCGGGGCCATGGAGAGCGGGGTGTGGCCGGTGGCGCCGATGTTCCACTCGATGCCGCCGGAGAACCACGCGCCGTTCAGCGCGAACTCGGCGGGCTGGACGACGGGGTTGCGGTAGAGCAGCTCGGTGCGCGTCGGCTTGTGTTCGAGGGAGTGGACGCGCCCGCCGAGGCCGGGCAGGACCGTCGCCCGCAGCCGGTCGTTCTCGATGACGATCGCCTCGACGTCCGTGGGGACGCGCTTGCGGGTGTAGCCGTCGCGCCGCCGTACGGGGAGCACGGAGCGCAGCGGCGCGTAGCCGATCTGGCGGACCATGGTGGCGGGGAGCAGGGCGCGCTGTGCCGCGT
>NZ_JAINFC010000954.1 GCF_020740835.1 Streptomyces sp. UNOC14_S4 | reverse complement strand
GCAGGCCCGTGTGCCGCGCCCGGCCGCCCCCCAGGACGGCGCGGCGCCCGCGCCCGCCTCCGCCGCCCGGCCGCAGCCGCGCACCCGCAAGGCCCGGCTGCGGGTGGCCAAGGCCGACCCGTGGTCGGTGATGAAGGTGAGCTTCATGCTCTCCATCGCGCTGGGCGTGTGCACGATCGTGGCCGCCGCGGTGCTGTGGACGGTCCTGGACACCATGGGCGTCATCTCCACCGTCGCCGGGACGGTCAGCGACGCCACGTCCAGCGGCAAGGACAGCTTCGACCTCCAGTCCTTCCTGTCGCTGCCGAACGTCCTCCTCTTCACGACGGTCATCGCGGTGATCGACGTGGTGCTGGCCACCGCGCTGGCGACCCTGGGCGCCTTCGTCTACAACCTGTCGGCGGGCTTCGTCGGCGGTGTGGAGCTGACCCTCGCCGAGGACGAATAACGGTGATCGACGCCGGGGGCCCGGACGATTTTGGGACTGGGCCCCAAGTGCGCTAATCTTTCGGTGTCGCGAGGGGCTATAGCTCAGACGGTTAGAGCGCTTCCCTGATAAGGAAGAGGCCACAGGTTCAAGTCCTGTTAGCCCCACTCGCAAGGTCGGCCCGGACGGAGAATTCTCCGCCCGGGCCGATCTGTTTTCCGTGGTGGGCGAGTTGGGCCCGCGCGGGTGCGGAAAGTGGACCCGGCACAGGTCACCGATCGGTATCGGCCGGTGTGTATCATCGGCCACCAGAGGTCCCCTTACGTCTAAGGAAAGACGAGGTCGCGCGGTGAAGAAGCTCCTCCTGGTCGCACTGGCCGCCATCGGCGGGCTCCTCGTGTACCGCCAGATCCAGGCGGATCGCGCCGAGCAGGACCTGTGGACGGAGGCGACCGACTCCGTGCCCGCAGGTTCGGGTGTCTAAAACAAAAAAGTCCTGACGCAGGGCCCCGGCCGCCGAAGCGGCCGGGGCCCTGTCGTTTTGCTTGCGCAAATAAAATCATTGCGAACGTGAATCAGCTCACGCTCAGGGCCCAGATGCCGACCGCGAGGCAGAGCAGCGCGACGAGCAGCACGGGCACGGCGACCTTCGCCGGGGGCGGCGGCACGGCACGGTTACGGGGCCGCCGGTGCGGGGG
>NZ_JAINFC010000953.1 GCF_020740835.1 Streptomyces sp. UNOC14_S4 | reverse complement strand
CGTACGAGCGCCGTGGCTGTTCCCCGGTCCCTCCCCGGAGGGGCATCCCGACACGACTGGGTGATCGGTGGATCGGTGACGTGTCCTGTATGCATATGCGGCGTTGGGTTCGCGGAGGGGATGACGAGGCCAACGGCTCTCGTACGCACCTGAGTTGTGCCAATGACAAAGGGGCGGGAATTCACGAGCCGGGGTCCGGGGAGGGCCGGCCGTAACGGTGTCATCCCAGAGGGAGGGATGAAACTTGGGATGCACCGTGACGTTCGAAGAGCTCGACCGGCTCTTCGGTGAGGAGCTTCCCCCGCGGACCGTACTGTCCAGCGTCGCCTCGGCGGGCTCCGAGGAGCTCTACCCGCTGCTGGTGAGAACGGAACACGGGACGACGGTGGCCTACGCCTGCCAGTACAAGGAGGAGCCGGGTGGCTACGGCCTCCTGGCCGCCCTGGGCCTGGCGCCCAGCACCTCCGGGCACACCATCACGTGTGTTCCCGCGGCGATTTCCCAGCACTGAAACAGGTGTTGAAAAGGACTCGTTCCCGGCGGAGCGCCGCAGGGAACGGCTCGCCCGGCCGCCGATGCGCGGTCCAGGCGTAAGAAAAACCGCAGAAAAACCAAAGAAAAATCGAGAAAAGGGGAATGATCATGGAAAACACCATCAGCTTCGACGAGCTCCGCGAGGTCGAGGGTGAGGTGCTGCCCGAGCGCACCGTCATGGGTGTGCTGTCGACCCCGCTCCAATACGGCGTCGACGGCGGTGACGGCACGGCCGGCAGCGCCAGCAGCAGCTCGGCGGCGAGCTCGGGCGGCGGCGTGTTCGCTCCGGCCCCCGGCCCCGACCACCACACCACCATGCTGTCGGCCTGCCAGTCCATCGACCGGCAGGGCACCCCGGGCCTGCTGGGCTCGCTCGGACTGGGCTCCGAGAACCCGGCCAGCGGTGTGACCTGTACGCCGGCGGCCGTCGCCAACTGACCGTACGGCGGGTCACCGGACCCGCCAGGCGGGGAAGGGCCTCCTGCCCGGGCCCTTCCCCGCCTCTTCGCTTGCCCGACCCCTGCCGTCACCCATGTCGTCACGATGCCGTGACCGATGCCGTATGGAGAGCGCCCATGTCCTGTCTCCTATACAC
>NZ_JAINFC010000952.1 GCF_020740835.1 Streptomyces sp. UNOC14_S4 | reverse complement strand
GCCTTCGAGACGGTGCTGCGCCCGGTGTGGGGCGTCGTGCAGGATCTGCACCGGGCGGAGTTCACCCGGCACGCGCTGACCGCGGCGGCCCATGGTGCCGGGGCCGCGCTGACCGAGGCCGTGCCCGGCTCACGGCTACACGGCGACGGGGGCGTCTGGGAGGTCCCGGCACCCGGTGAGCGGGACGTCGCGGCGGGCGGCCGCGGGCTGGTGCTCGTGCCCACCTTCCACGGCACCGGCCACCCCGTCCTCGCCGAACCGCCCGACGGCGGCCCCCTGTTCCTGACGTATCCGGCCGGGCCCGGGCTGCCGCCGGCCGCCACGGCGGCCGACGGGCCGGAGGACGCCCTGGCGGCCGTCCTGGGCCGTACCCGCCTCGGCGTCCTGCTCCTGCTCGCGGAGGAGCACACCACCGGCGGGCTCGCCCGGCGGCTGCGCGTCAGCGACGCCACCGCCTCCGCCCACGCGGCCGCGCTGCGCGGGGCGGGCCTGGTCGGCACGGTCCGGGCGGGGAAGGCGGTACTGCACCGCCGCACCCCGCTGGGGGACCTGCTGGTGCGGGGGCTGCCTCGTCCTCCTACTGCTGCTGCCGGGCGATCAGTTCCTCCAGCGAGCCCTCCGGGACCTGGCCGCCCGGGGTGAGCTTGTCGATGGTCTTGGGCAGGGCGGCGGCGAGCTGGTCCGCGGCCTCCTCGGGGCTGACGCCCGCCTTGCCCGCGACGTGTTCGAGTGCCTGGTAGGGCAGGGCCTGGGCGACCTCGGGGCCGGTGAGCGGTTCGTTCGGGCCGGTGCCCACCCAGGACCCGGTCTTGCCGCCGAGGCCGCCTTCCTGGAGCTGGTGCAGCAGGCCGTCCAGCGACTCGCCCCCGCCGCTGCCGAGGGCGCCGATGAGCGCGCCCACCAGCTTTCCCGCGCCGCTGTCGCCGCCGAGCAGTCCGCCGAGCAGGCTTCCGAGGTCGTTGTCCGCCATGTCTGCCGCCTTCCTGGGCCCTGGGATGCGCAAACCCCCGTCATCCATCTATCCCGAGCGGGCGGGTCCGGTACGGGATGGCCCGAGGTTCACCCGTACGCAGCCACGGCGGCCCCGCGCTGGGGAGCCCGCGCGAACTCCGCCACCCCTTCCTCGAACC
>NZ_JAINFC010000951.1 GCF_020740835.1 Streptomyces sp. UNOC14_S4 | reverse complement strand
GGTCAGATGGGGCTGTTCGGTGGCGGCGGTGACGTACCGGTGGTACTCGGGCGAGGCCTGGTACTGCGCCGCCCAGTCCCGGTCCGTGTCGTTCTCGAACGCCTCGAAGGCCTCCGGCCAGCGGTCGAAGCCGAAGAACGGCAGGGTCTCGGCCGGTGGCCCGTAGAACGCGGTCCTGCCGCCGGGGGCGAGGACCAGCAGCCGGTCGCACAGGTCGAGGCTGAGCACGCTGTGGGTGACGACGATGACGGTGCGGCCGCCGTCGGCCAGGCCGCGCAGCATGGTCATCACCGAGCGGTCCATGCCCGGGTCGAGCCCGGAGGTGGGTTCGTCGAGGAAGAGCAGGGAGGGCTTGGTCAGCAGCTCCAGGGCCACGCTGACGCGCTTGCGCTGGCCGCCGGAGAGGCTGTGGATGGGCTGGTCGGCACGCTGCCCGAGGCCGAGCTCGCCGATGACCTCGTCGACGCGCGCCCGCCGCTCGGCCTTCGCGGTGTCGCCGGGGAAGCGCAGCTCGGCGGCATAGCCGAGGGCGCGGCGGACGGTCAGCTGGGTGTGCAGGATGTCCTCCTGCGGTACGAGCCCGATGCGCGCCCGGAGTTCGGCGTAGTCGTGGTAGAGGTCGCGGCCGTCGTAGAGCACGGTGCCGCTGTCGGCGGGGCGCAGCCCGGTGAGGGCGTTGAGGAGCGTCGACTTGCCCGCGCCGCTGGGGCCGACGACGCCGAGGAGGGAGCGGGCGCGCACGGGGAACGACACGTCGTCGAGCAGGGTCTTGCGGCCCGCGTCCACGTGCACGATCAGGTCCTGGACGTCGAGCGAGACCTCGCCCGTGTCGACGTACTCCTGGAGTTCGTCGCCGACGAGGCAGAACGCGGAGTGGCCGATGCCGATGATGTCGCCCGTGCGCACGGGGAGGCGCCGCACGAGGTGGCCGTTGAGGTAGGTGCCGTTGTGGCTGCCGAGGTCCACGATCTCGTGGCCGCCGTCCGGGGTGGTACGGAGCTCGGCGTGGTGGCGCGAGACGACGAGGTCGTCCAGGACCAGGTCGTTGTCGTCGCCGCGGCCGATGCGGACGGTGCGGGGCGGCAGGTGGCGTACGGAGGTGGGCCTGCGCTGTCCCTTATTACAATCTGAC
>NZ_JAINFC010000950.1 GCF_020740835.1 Streptomyces sp. UNOC14_S4 | reverse complement strand
GACGGGGTGGGTGGAGGGGCGCTGGTCGGCGTCGTAGCCCCAGCCCTTGCGGGCGACGGCGAATTCCGTCCAGGCGCCGTCGAAGCGGGTGGCGTCGGCGAGGACCTGGTAGCCCATGTACTCGGCGAAGGACTCGTTCAGCCAGATGTCGTCCCACCAGCGGAGTGTGACCAGGTCGCCGAACCACATGTGGGCCATTTCGTGGGCGATGGTCACGCCGCGGGTCTGGCGTTCGGTGTCGGTGACGGCGGAGCGGAAGACGTATTCGTCGCGGAAGGTGACGAGTCCGGGGTTCTCCATGGCGCCCGCGTTGAATTCGGGGACGAAGGCCTGGTCGTAGGAGTCGAAGGGGTAGGGCTCGTCGAAGATCTCGTGGAAGCGGTCGTAGCAGCGCCGGGTGATGTCGAGGATCTCCTCGGCGTCGGCGTCGAGGTGGGGGGCGAGGGAGCGGCGGCAGTGGAGGGCGAAGGGCAGGCCGGCGTGTTCGGTGCGTACGGAGTGCCAGGGGCCCGCGGCGAGGGCGACGAAGTAGGTGCTCAGGGGTGGGGTGGTGGCGAGTTGCCAGCGTCCTTCGCCGTGGTGGGTGGCGATGCCGTTGCCGAGGACGGTCCAGGTGGGGGGTGCGGTGACGGTGATGTCGAAGGTGGCTTTGAGGTCGGGCTGGTCGAAGGCGGCGAAGATGCGTTGGCAGTCCTCGAGGAAGGCCTGGCTGTAGAGGTAGGTCTCGCCGTCGGCGGGGTCGGTGAAGCGGTGCATGCCCTCGCCGGTGCGTGAGTAGCGCATGGCGGCCTCGACGCGGAGTTCGTGGGGCCCGGCGGTGAGGGTGAGGGGCAGCCGGTCGTCCTGGAGGGCGGCCGGGTCGAGGGGGGTGCCGTCGAGGGTGACGTGGTGCAGGGTGGCGGGTTTCAGCTCGACGAAGGTATGGCCGGGCTCGTGGGCGGTGAAGTGGATGACGGTGGTGGAGCCGAAGAGTTCCTCGCCGTGTTCCGCACCGCGGGTGAGGTCGAGGTCGATCTCGTAGCGGTGGACGTCGAGGAGGCGTGCGCGGGCCTGGGCTTCGTCGCGTGTGAGTGCGGGCATGCGGATCATGGTCCCGCAGCTTTGCTGCTGGGCCTATGGCGGTGGGGGTTGCTGTGAGT
>NZ_JAINFC010000095.1 GCF_020740835.1 Streptomyces sp. UNOC14_S4 | reverse complement strand
GGCCGCTATCTGGACCGCGTGGAACGCCTGCGCCTGCTGGGCGACGTGGCGCGCGCCGCCGCCGCGAGCAAGCCCCCGGCCACAGGCGCCGCGACCCCCCACATCTGCGTCCACTGACCGCCCGACGGCCGCCCCCCGTCACGCTGCCGCACCGGGGAACGCCAAGATTCCCAGCAGAGTCAAGCCGGGCTGGATCCTGTCAGTCGCGCGGCCGCGCGCAGTTGGTCGCCGAGCCGCTGCCTGAATGTGGCGAGTCGAGCCGTGTGCGCCTCAATGTACTGACGGTCGTAGGCGATCTCGACGGCTACGGCGACGCCGACCAGGTTGGTGGACAGCTTGCACTCCACATCGGCTGTGGCAGTCGCGATTTCCTCCGATGCTTGAGGGGTCTGCCGAGGGGGTGCCCCGGCCGCAGATTCTCTCCACTTCGGACTGCTGTATGCCGCCCAAGGGTTGGGGTAAACAAACCCTTTTCCTTTCATGCAGGCCGCCCATCGTGCGTTGACCGCCTTCATGTGCGGATTGTCCGGGGGAATCTTGGGGCCTCCCTCGGGAAGCGCTTCAACGGCAGGTATCGGAGGTGGGCCTCCGATGGCGTCGATGCCCTGTTGACGGCATCCACCGGTGGGGACCTTTTTGCCCTTGAACGTGGCCACAGTGGCTCCGGAGGCGTTCTGTCCGCGGAGCACGCCCATCTCCGTCATGGTGTAGGGCACTCCGCTGGACGTGCCGTCAGGACTGTCGAGCTGCGTGGCGTATCCCTTGCTGCGGGCCGTGGAAAGGTCGAAGAAACCGTACAAGGCGGTGCGTGTCCTGTTCTGCCGGGCGAAGTCGGCGAACCCCTCCGTGATCGGCGGGTGATACGGCAGTCCGTAGCCGCGCATGCAACGCGCCGACACCACGTCGGCGGCCTTCTGCAACGCCAGGAACTGGGTCGAGGTGGGTATGTAGGAATCGATCGGCAGACTGATGGCGTCGACCGAGGTGATTTCCGGGATCGGCCCCAATGCCGGCGCAGGAGGCCGGGGTGCCTGGCTCGAGCACCCGGCGGTCAGCAGCAGCGCCACGAGCCCGACAACTGCTCCACCCGTGTTTCTCATCTTGGCTCATCTCAGCAGGTCCCGTGACACAGCACGTCGTGGATATCGCTGCCGGCGGTCGCCGGAGGCTCGCGCCGGCAGCGATCCGCTACGGGATGTACCTGATGTGAACCCCGTACACGTTCCCCCAGCTCCCGTACTTCTGCTCGTAGTTGATGCTCATCCCCGCGCTCAAGGGGACGCTGTAGTTGACCCCGTGCACGCTGATGTCGGTCACACTCCCGCTGTTCCCCGAGCTCGTCGCCCACACCTCCGAGATGTTCGCCCAGCCGTCACCGGCACCGGCATAGCAGTAGTCGTGGGTGTGGCTCCACTCATGCAGGGTGTTGTTGTTGCAGCCGACGTTGGCGATCGCGCTGGCAGGGGTGACTGCCGCGACACCCGCGAGTACCACGGCTCCGGCAAAGGCGCCGGCGACAAACTTACTGCGCAAGTTCAAGACACTTCTCCTTCCGGATCCCGCGGGAACTTCCCGCCGTTCGGTGAGCCTCGCTACGGTGACGCTATGGACGCGGGTCCGTCGCTCGTCCTAGGTTCGTCCTAATGCCAGGTCATCCGGGGGCGGCAGCAACCTTCACGTGCCGGGGGATGCATGAGATTCGGCGTGCTGGGGCCCTTACATGCCCGGATCACCGGACGCGAGGTCCGGTTGAACGGACCGCGGCAGGCCAAGATGCTGGCAGCTCTTCTGATCGACGCCAACAACACCGTCACCGTGGAACGGCTCGTCGCCGTGATGTGGGACGGGGAAGCGCCCGCCACCGCTGTCCGTCAGGTCCAGGACGCCGTCTCCGGGCTGCGCCGCAACCTCGCCGCGTGCGGAGCACCCGGCACCCTGATCAGCACGCGGCGCGGCGGCTACGAGATCCATCTGGCTCAGGACCAGCTCGATCTGCTGGAGTTCGACCACGGGCGGCGCCTCGCCGATCAGTACACGGCCCCGTCCGAGACAGCTGCCGCGCTGCGGCGGGCGCTGGCCTGCTGGCGTGGAAACGCCCTGGCCGACATCTCCAGCCGGGTCCTGGAGATCGATGCGGCACGGCTGGACGAGAGACGCGCGGCCACGCACAAACAGTGCCTGGCCATCGAACTCGGCCTGGGGCGGCATCGGGAGGTCGTCGACGAACTGACCGCCCTGCTCCGCGAGCACCCCTATGACGAGGATGTCGCCGAACACTTGATAGTCGCTCTCTACCGGTGTCGAAGACAGGGCGAGGCACTGCAGGTGTACGAGCGGCTGCGCCGGACACTGGCCGACGAACTCGGCGTCGATCCCACCCCGCCGTTGCAGGCGCTGCATCAGCGCATTCTGACCGCGGATCCCGCCCTGGCGGCTCCGGTCCCGGCGGTTCCGGTCCCGGCAAGCAGTCCCTCGGACACACCTCCGGAGAGTCCTGACGCGGCGACCGCCGGTCCGGCAATGGCGATGCCGGTGCGCCAGCTTCCTCTCGATGTCCCCGACTTCGTGGGCCGATCCGACGCGCTGGCCGAACTCGCCCGATTGCTCGACGGGTCGGCGCCGAACCGGGCCCCGGTGGCCGTCGTCGTGGGCGGTCCAGGTGTCGGCAAGTCCTGTCTGGTGACACACGCCGCGCGGCTGGCGAGCGCCGCCTTCCCCGACGGTCAGCTCTACCTCGACCTCGCCGGGACGTCGGACGAGCCGCGGGACCCGGGGCTGATGCTGGCCGAGGCGCTGCGCGCGCTCTCGATCGCCGGCAGCGCGATCCCGAACGGCCTGTCCGAACGGGCCGCGCTCTACCGGTCGTTGCTGGTGGACCGCCGGATGCTGGTGGTGCTGGACGACGCCGGTCGCGCCGGTCAGGTGCTGCCGTTGCTGCCCGGGGCCGACGGCTGTGCCGTGTTGATCACCAGCCGTACTCTGCTGACGCACCTTCCCGGAACCCGGCACATCGACCTGGACGTGCTGAGCCCGGCAGAGGCGCGAGAGTTGTTCACCGGAATTGTCGGGCGGCGGCGGGTCGAGCGGGAACCGGCGGAGGCCGACGCGATCCTCGGCTGCTGCGGCAACCTGCCGCTGGCGATCCGGATCGCCGGCGGCAAGCTCACGGGTCGCCCGGCCTGGTCGCTGCGGGTGCTGCGGGAACGGATCGAGGACGAGTCCCGGCGGCTGGCCGAGCTGAGGATCGGGGACCTCAGCGTGCGAGCCAGCGTCGATCTGAGCCTACGGCTGCTGCCGGCCGACGCGGTGCGCGCGCTGAGCCTGCTGGGGCTGCTCGGCGCCTACACCCTGCCTGGCTGGGTGGTCGGCCCGCTGCTGGACCGCTCGGACGCCGAGGAGGTGCTGGACACCCTCGTCGATGCCAGCCTGGTACGGCTGACCGCCACCGACGCCATCGGCCAGCCGCGCTACCGGCTGCACGACCTGATCAGGACCTGTGCCGTGGAGATCGCCACCCCGCTGCCGACGGCGGACAAGCGGGACGCGATCGTCCGGGTGCTGTCCGCCTGGCTCGAGCTGGTCGGTCGCGGCACCGATCGACTGCCGGCGGCCGGGCTGCTGGCCGCCGCGCCCGGTTCGGCACCGCGTCGGCCGCTGCCCGATACGGTCGCGGACCGGCTGATGGCCGACCCGCTCGGCTGGTTCGACGCGGAACGCGACAACCTGCTCGGCGCGGTGAAACTGGCCGTGGACTGGGGCCTGGACGAGTTGGCCTGGGAGCTGGCGGCCGGCGCCGCGACCTACTACGACCACCGGTGTCTCTATCAGGACTGGCAGCACGGGCACCGGCTCGCGTTGGACGCGGCCGAGGCCGCCGGCAACGCGCGCGGCGCGTCGGTGCTGCTACGCGGTCTCGGCCAGCTGCACATCTACCAGGACGAGTTCGACCGGGCCACCCGCGCCCTGAAGTCCTCCCTCGAGCTGTGCCGGGACGGTGGGGACAAGCTCGGCGAGGCACTGTCGGTGGCCATGCTGGGTACGGTCAGCCGGGTGCAGGGCCGTGACGACGAAGCCCTCGAACGTGTCGAGCACGCGCTGGCCATCGCGGCCGGTGAGGGCGACCGGCGCGTCGAAGCACAGCTGTCCTGCTCCATGGCCGTGATGAAGCTCATGCAGGGCAAGCTCGACGAGGCGGAGTTCTGGTTCGACGGGGCCTTGAGCCAGGCCGGAGCGCTGGGCGACGGGCATCGCGTGGCCGTGGTGCTGCGGCGGTTCAGCCGGCTGCACGATCGGCGCGGCGATCCGGACGAGGCGCTGCGCTGCCTGGGGCAGGCGCTGGCCACCTTCGAGAAACTGGCCGACGAGCGGTGCGCCGCGTACACGCTGCTGGAAGTCGGCCGCGTGTACGCCGGTCAAGGCGACCGGGACCGGGCGAGCCCGGCGTTGGAGCGCGCGGCGGGCCTGTTCCACCGACACGGCGACCGCCAGGACGAGGCCACCTGCTGGCAACTGATCGGCGACCTGGACGCCGCCGCCGGCGTTCACCACCTGGCGCGCCGGCACCGAGGGCGGGCGCTGCGGCTGTGGCAGATGATCGGCGACATCAACCGGACGAAGGCTCCGGCGCGACCGTCGTCGCCGTGAGGTGGCCATGTCCCTGACCGGAGATGTCCGTCCGATCAGGGATCACCGGTCCTCCACCAGCGCCCTTTTCTCTCACGTCTTCGGTCCCTCGGCCTTCACCGTGAGCTTTAGCTCACCATCCGCCGCATCCGCCACCACCACATCCCCCGGATCCAGCGACCCGTCCAGCAGCATGTTGGACAGCCGGTTGTCGAGCTCGGTCTGGAGGGTGCGCCGTAGCGGCCGGGCGCCGAATTCGGGCTGGTAGCCGCGGTTGGCGAGGAGTTCCTTGGCCGCTTCGGTGACGTCCAGGCCGATCTGCTGGGCGTGCAGCCGACGGCGGCTGCGGTCCAGGAGGAGGTCGACGATGTGGACCAGGTCGGCGCGGGTGAGGGCGTGGAAGACGATGACCTCGTCGATGCGGTTGAGGAACTCCGGGCGGAAGTGGGCCTGGAGGTCCTTCATCAGGTCGTCCCTGATCTCGTCGACCTCGCCGTGGTGCGCCAGGATGCGCTGCGAGGCGATGTTGCTGGTCATGATGACCACGGTGTGCCGGAAGTCGACGGTGCGGCCCTGCGCGTCGGTGAGGCGGCCGTCGTCGAGGACCTGGAGGAGCAGGTTGAAGACGTCGGGGTGGGCCTTCTCGATCTCGTCGAACAGGACCACGCTGTACGGCTTGCGGCGCACCGCCTCGGTGAGCTGGCCGGCCTCCTCGTAGCCGACGTAGCCGGGCGGGGAACCGACGAGGCGGGAGACGGTGTGCTTCTCCTGGAACTCGCTCATGTCGAGGCGGATCATGCGGTCGGCGTCGCCGAAGAGGAACTCCGCGAGCGCCTTGGCCAGTTCCGTCTTGCCGACGCCGGTGGGGCCGAGGAAGAGGAAGCTGCCGGTGGGCCGGTCGGGGTCGCCCATGCCCGCGCGGCCCCGGCGTACGGCCTGGGAGACGGCGGTGACCGCGTTCTCCTGGCCCACCACCCGCTCGTGCAGGGCCTGTTCCAGCTTCATCAGCCGGTCGCGCTCGGTCTCGGTGAGCTGGGAGACGGGGATGCCGGTGCGCCTGGAGAGGACTTCGGCGATGTCCTCGGCGGTGACGCTGCCGATTTTCTCCTGTTCCCCGCCTTCCCCGCCCGCTCGCGAGAGCTCCTCCTCCAGTTGCCGGATCTGTTGCTTGAGCTCGCCCGCGCGCTCGTAGTCCTCGGTGCTGACGGCCTCGTCCTTCTCCCTGCGGAGCTTGGTGAGGCGTTCCTCCAGGTCCGCGGTGCCCTCCGGTTCGCCCAGGTTGCGCAGGCCGACGCGTGCTCCGGCCTGGTCCATCAGGTCGATGGCCTTGTCCGGCAGGAAGCGGTCGCTGATGTAGCGGTCGGAGAGCGCGGCCGCCGCGTCCAGCGCCTCGTCGGTGAAGCGGACCTGGTGGTGTGCCTCGTAGGAGTCCCGGAGGCCGCGCAGGATCTCCACGGTCTCCTCGACGGTGGGTTCGGGCACCATGACGGGCTGGAAGCGGCGTTCGAGTGCGGCGTCCTTCTCGATGTGCTTGCGGTACTCGTCGATGGTGGTCGCCCCGACCACGCTGAGGTCGCCGCGGGCGAGCGCGGGCTTGAGGATGTTCCCCGCGTCCATCGCGCCCTCGCCACCGGCGCCCGCCCCGACGACGGTGTGGAGTTCGTCGATGAAGAGGACGACGCTCTTCTCGGCCGCGGTGACCTCGTCGATCACCTTCTTCAGCCGTTCCTCGAACTCACCCCGGTACTTGGACCCGGCGACCAGCCCGGCCAGGTCGAGGCTGACGACGCGCCGGTCGCGCAGCGCCTTGGGGACCTCCCCGGCGACGATCCGCTGCGCGAGGCCCTCGACGATCGCGGTCTTGCCGACGCCCGGTTCGCCGATGAGGACGGGGTTGTTCTTCGTCCGCCGGGAGAGGACCTCCACGGTCTGCTCGATCTCCTCGGCGCGGCCGACCACGGGGTCGAGGCGGCCGCCGCGGGCCTCCTCGGTGAGGTCGCGGCCGTACTCGTCGAGCGTGGGCGTGCCGCTGTGCGCGCCGCCCGCCGCTCCCGGCCCGTGCCCGTGCCCGTCGGCGCCCAGAGCGCCCGTCAGGCCGGAGCGCGGGTCCTCCAGGCGCGGGTCCTCCAGCAGGGCGGCGAGGATGTGCTCCGGCCCGATGTAGGAGGAGCCGGCCGCCTGGGAGCGCGCGTGGGCGGCGAGCAGGGCGCGTTTGGCCGCCGGGGTGAGCCCGGGCTCCCCGTCACCGGTGCCGGTGGGCAGGTTCTTGCCCACGTCCTCGGCGAGCCGGTCCGGGTCCGCGCCCGCCTGCTCCAGCACCTGCCGGGCGGCGGGCACCTGCGTGGCGGCCCACAGCAGGTGCGCGGTGTCCAGGTCGGAGCCGTCCTCGGCGGCGCGGCTGCCCGCGGCCGCCAGCAGTTCGTGCGAGGAATCGCTGAGCAGCCGCCCGATGGGTACACGCTGCACGGCCGGGGGCGAGGCCGCCGGGCTCATGCCGAAGAAGCGGTTGAACAGATCGGAGAAGGGGTCGCCGGACCCGAAGGGAGAGCTTGTCACCACGATCATCCCCGTCCGGCGGGCGCCGCGACGGCCGGGACGGCCCACCGTAGACGATTTGCCCGTACCGGCACCATTGTTCGCCAGGCCCACCCGGCGTGCGACCGCAGAGCGGGAGGGGCCCCTTGAGCTGCGGCGTCACCCGTGGGTCCGACGGGGCTCGCCCCGCGTGCCGCTTCGAGCCGCCTCGAGCGAAAAAGATCTCGCGCACCGCCGCGCCCCCTGCTACGGTTCCCCGCATGCAGCGCGCCACCATGATGTTGACGACGACGCCGGAGAGTGTCCCGGCGCGCTGACCGATGTCCTAGTCACGAAGCCCCGGGGCGAACGCCCCGGGGCTTCGTCGTGTCCCGGCGGCTCGCCCCAGACCGCGAGGAGACGAGACGCCATGCACGACCACCGCAGGATCGGCCGCGAACTGGGCCTGTTCGACACCGACCCGCTGATCGGCGCGGGCCTTCCCTACTGGCTGCCCGACGGCGCGACCGTACGGCACGCCCTGGAGGAGTACATCCGTGGCGAGGAGCGGAGCGCGGGCTACCGGCATGTGTACTCGCCGGTGCTCGGCAAACGGGAGTTGTACGAGATCTCGGGGCACTGGTCGCACTACAGCGACGACATGTTCCCGCCGATGGACCTGGGCGGCGAGCAGGTCGTGCTGCGGCCGAGCCTGTGCCCGCACCACGCGGTGATCTACCGTTCCCGCTCGCACAGTTACCGCGAGCTGCCGCTGCGCATCGCCGAACTGGGCGGCATGTACCGCTCCGAACTGTCGGGCGTGCTCGGCGGTCTGACCCGCGTACGGGCCATCCAGCTGAACGACGCGCACATCTTCTGCACCCTGGAGCAGGTCGCCGACGAGGCGCTGGGCGCCCTGGAGATGATCCGCCGGGCGTACGACGCGCTCGGCATCGTCCCGGCCCGTGTACGGCTCTCGCTCCCGGGCCCCGGTGGGAAGTACGTGGCCGCCCCCGAGCTGTGGGAACGGTCCACCGCCCTGCTGACCGAGGTCCTCGACCGCTCCGGTCTGCCGTACGAGGCGGCGGAAGGCGAGGCCGCGTTCTACGGCCCCAAGATCGACGTCCAGGTCGCCGACAACGCGGGCCGCGAGTCCACCCTGTCCACCGTGCAGGTCGATTTCCACCAGCCCGAGCGGTTCGACCTGCACTACATCGGCGCGGACGGCGCGAAGCACCGGCCGGTCATGGTGCACCGCGCCGTCATCGGCAGCGTGGAGCGTGCCGTCGCCCACCTCGTCGAGCAGCACGGCGGGGCTCTGCCCGCCTGGCTGGCCCCGGTCCAGGTCGCGGTCCTGCCCATTGCCGAGGCACAGGTGCCGGACGCCGAGGCCTTCGTACGGCGCTGTGCCGGTCTCGGGCTGCGGGCCGAGCTCGTCGGGCCGGAGCGCGGCAGCCTGGGGGCCCGGGTCCACGAGGCCCGCCTCGCGCCCTACCAGGCCGTCGTCGGGGCGAAGGAGGCGGCGGACGGCGCCGTCGCCCTGCGTCTGCGTGACGGACGCCGTCCGGGCGCGCTGCCCGCCGGTGAGGTCCTGGCCGGTGTCGCGGCGCTCGTCGACGCCCACAGCACCGAACTGTGGGACGGCACCGTCCTCGCGTGAGCGCGGGCACCGCTTTTGCGTCGATCGTGGCGACATGCGGGCACCACGATCGACGCGGAGTAGCCATCCGGGCACCCTCGAACATCCCTTGTTGAACGGGTCGTTCCGCAAAGGATCGGATTCCGCATCTCTGTGATCACTTTGCGTGCATGACCGAAAGCGGGTGCCTCCCGCCGCGGGCGGCTCGTAGGCGGTCAAAGACTCTGCAAAGGTCGGGGCGTTTCATCGACACGCCGATCACGGAGGATCGTCTTGAGGGACGCCGTTCTCGCCCGGAAACACGGGAGCTCCCGTATACACGCGGCCCTGGCCGCGTGTGCGACCGGGGTCGTCACCGCCGGCCTGCTGTGGGGAGGGTCGGGGCCCGCGCAGGCCGCGGAGCACCCGGCCCCCCTCATCGGGGCCGGCTCCGTCGCCGGGAAGAAGTTCCGCTCCACCGGCCGGCTGATCGGTGGCGGCGGTACGACCTGCACGGCCACGGTCGTCGCGGACACCGCGAAGCCGGACCCGGCCCGGAAGGCGCTGATCCTGAGCAACGGGCACTGCGTCGACGACATGCTGGGCACGAACGACGTCGTCCTCGACGAGGCCGCGCCCGAGGGCTTCACCTTCACCCCGGCGTACTTCCACGACGACACGGCGGAGCAGCGCACGTTCACCGTGGAGCGCGTCTCCTACGCCACCATGAAGGACATCGACGTCTCGGTGCTCCGGCTGTCCGCCACGTACGGGGAGCTGGCGAAGCTGAACGTGCTGCCGCGTACGCTCGCCGCCGAGCCGCCCGGGCAGGGCACGGCCCTGCAGGCGGCGCACGCGCCGACCGACGGCGTCGAGTCCGGCGAGCAGTTCCTGCGCCTGTCCGAGTGCAAGGTCACCGGCACCTCGGTGGCCCTGCACGAGAGCACCTGGCTGTGGCGGGGCTTCACCCGGACCGACTGCCTCGGCATCAGCGGCGGTTCCTCGGGCGGCGTCGTGACCGCCGCGAACGGCGACCGTGTGGTGGGCCTGCTCAACACCGTGACCACGCCCGGCTACCTCGGCTGCGGCCTGGGCCGCCCGTGCGAGGGCAGCGCGTCCGGGCTCGTGGTGCCCAAGGACGACACCGTCTACGCCACGCCCGTGGGCGCGGTCGCCTCGTGCCTGGACGCCACCGGCCTGAAGCCGGACAAGGCGGGCTGCCGGCTGGACCTGGGCGAGCAGGTCGCGGTCACCGCGTCCGGGAAGCAGACGCGCAGCGCGACGGCGGACGGTCCCGCCCGCTGGGACGCGCACATCGCACAGGGCAAGAAGCAGCAGCACACCTACGTCGCCGTCAAGAGCGGCCCGTTCGGCGCCGTCGACTGCACCAGGCCCGAGGGGTACGGCAAGCCGCGGCAGCTGACGGCCGCCGGGCTCGACCATGCCGAGCCGCTGCCCAAGAAGGACAACCTCTACGTCCTGTGCGCGGCCGGTGGTCCGAGCGCCGACCTGCGGGGTGCCGCCTGGGAGAAGTCCCTCGCGCACCCGTCGTACGCGTACGCCCGCGTCGACAACACCCCGCCCACCGTTCCCGCCACGATCGACGTGCAGAACTTCGGCGAAGGGGCGGACGCCACCTTCTGGGTGCGCCCTGTGTACCAGCCGTGGGAGATCTCGGCGTACAAGGTCAAGTACGGGCCGAAGGCGACCACGAACTGCGCCGACCCGGAGGGCTATCGCTACTTCCTCGGCATCCCCGCGAGCCTCAAGGCGTCCGAGGGGCCGTGGACGTACTGCGCCATCGGCTACGACAACGCGGACAATCCGACGGCGCCGGTCTCGCGCGTCATCGGGTGAGGCCAGGGCTGTCCATTCGGGCCGTCAGTGGGCCGTCCAGCCGCCGTCCATCGTCAGCGTGGTGCCGGTGACGGACGAGGTGTACGGTCCGCAGAGGTAGGCGACGGCCTCGGCGACCTCGTCGGGCTCGATGAGCCGCTTGAGCGCGGAGTCCGCGAGGAGGATCTCGGAGAGCACCCGCTCCTCCGGGACGCCGTGTGCCGCGGCCTGGTCGGCCAGTTGCCGCTCGACGAGCGGGGTGCGCACATAGCCGGGGCTCACGCAGTTGGACGTGACCCCGTGCGGCGCCCCTTCGAGGGCGGCGACCTTGGAGAGCCCCTCCAGGCCGTGCTTGGCGGTGACGTAGGCCGACTTGTAGGCGGAGGCCCGCAGCCCGTGCACGGAGCTGATGTTGACCACGCGGCCCCAGCCCTGCGCGTACATGTGCGGCAGCGCGCCCCGCAGCAGTCGGAACGGGGCCTCCAGCATGACGGTGAGGACGGTCCGGAACGCGTCGGGCGGGAAGTCCTCGATGGGGCGGACGAGTTGCATCCCGGCGTTGTTGACGAGGATGTCGGTGCCCGCCGCGGTCCGTTCGGCCGCGTCGAGGTCGGTGAGGTCGAGGACCACGGCTTCGACGGAGCCGGGCAGCCCGCGGGCACGGTCGTGCAGGGCCGCGAGCCCGGCGGCGTCCCGGTCGAGCGCGCGCACCTGTGCCCCCGCGGCGGCGAGCCGCAGGGCGCACGCCGCCCCGATCCCGCTCGCCGCTCCGGTGACGAGGGCGACACGCCCGCGCAGGGCCGCGGCCGGAGTGGCGTTCTCGATCCCGTTCATGTGCGGCACCTTACGGGGCATCAGGTCCATGGCCAATGGCCTGGCGACCACGGGCGGCCATGGGCGGGCACGGGCGGCCGGGGAGGGGCGAACCGTTACGCCTTGGCGTCCGCGTAGCACTCGACGACCGCGGTGGTGAACGGGAAGCGCGCGGGCGTGTCACCGAAGGCGAGGCGCCCGGCGCGGTCCCCCGCGGTGCGGATGGCCTCGGCCACGGCGGGCGCCTCCTCCTCCGGGCAGTGGACGATCACCTCGTCGTGCTGGAAGAAGACGAGCTCCGCCCGCAGGCCCGCGAGATCCTGCCGGAGCGTCGCGAGCACGATCAGGGCCCAGTCGGCGGCGCTGCCCTGGACGACGAAGTTGCGCGTGAACCGGCCCCGGGCCCGGGCGCCCGGGCTGCTGCCGTACGCGGCGGCGGACTCTTCCTGGGGCAGACCGGCCTCGTCGGGGAGCGCGGTCGACACGGGCGGGCAGGTGCGGCCGAGCCAGGTCCGCACGAGCCGTCCCTCCTCGCCCGCGCGGGCCGCGTCGTCGACGTGGGCGACGGCGCGGGGGAAGCGGCGGCGCAGATCGGCCAGGTTCCGCAGGCCGTCGCCGGAGGTCTGGCCGTAGATGGCGCCGAGCAGGGCGAGCTTGGCCCGGTCGCGGTCGCCGGAGAAGGCGCGCGCGGCCAGGTCTGCGTAGAGGTCGCGGCCGCTGCCCGCGACGTCCATGAGCCCGGGGTCGCGGGAGACCGCGGCCAGGACGCGGGGTTCGATCTGGTCGGCGTCGGCGACGACCAGCCGCCAGCCGGGGTCCGCGACGACGGCCCGCCTGACGACCTTGGGGATCTGCAGCGCGCCGCCGCCGTTGGTGGTCCACCGGCCGGAGACCGCGCCGCTCGGCAGGTACTCGGGGCGGAAGCGACCGTCGCGCACCCAGGACTGGAGCCAGGCCCAGCCGTGGGCCGTGTGCAGGCGGTAGAGCTTCTTGTACTCCAGCAGGGCGGGGACGGCGGGGTGGTCGATCCTGCGCAGCTCCCAGGCCCGGGTCGAGGACAGGGCGATGCCCTGGCGGGCGAAGGCCCTGATGATGTCGGCGGGGAGGTCGGGCCGTACGGGGTGGGCGCCGTCGTCCTCGCCGAAGGCACGGGACACCTCCGCGGCGAGCTCGGCCAGGCGGCGGGTCTCCTGGCCGCCGGGGTAGCGCTCCCCGAGCAGGTCGGTCAGCAGCCCGCGGTGGATGTCGGCGCGCCAGGGCACACCGGTGGCGCCCATCTCCGCGGCGACGAGCGTCCCGGCCGACTCGGCGGCGGTGAGCAGCCGCATCCTGCCGGGGTGCTCGGTGTCCTTGGTGCGGGCGAGCTGCCCGGCGTGGACCTCCAGCAGGGCCTGGAGCTCGTCCGTGCCCGGCGGCAGCGGGACAGGGCCCGGCTCGAAGAGGGAGGGCTGCGCGTCGGCGGAGCGAGGTGGCGGGTCCGCGGGCACGGGCAGCCCGCGCAGCCGCGCCCACGCCGCGGCGAGCGAGCGCGGCTGGCCGGCCTGGCCCTCCTCGTACCCGATGAGCAGCGCCTCGGCGGCCTCCACGTCGTGGCAGCGCTCGACGCGGAGGCCCGCTTCGAGCAGCTGCCCGTACCACCGCGCCGTGGAGCGCCACACCCATCGTCCGGCGTCCGGACGGGCGCGCACCGCCTCCGCCAGGCTCCGCTCCACGACCACGGGGCCTGCCGCCTGCCCCGCGTCGTCGAGCGGGCACAGCCGGACTCCCCCGTCACCCGCATCAGCCACTGCCCATCGCACGCTGCCGAGTCTCGCACCGGGGTCTGACAATGCCGTCCGGCGACGCCGCCGACGCGGGCCCGGGTGTCACGTGCGTACGCCGTGTTCCATCGTTCCCCCACGGCTACCGGCCACCGGCGGCACCGGGCGGCGCAGAGGGGGCCCTGCCCCACGGGCGACCCGCCGCAGGGTTCGCGCCATTCACGGGAGCGCGCGGGAGCCGGAACAAGCGCCGTCGCGCACGCTCCGCGCGCGAGATCCACGACGCGCGCCGGGGGGACGAGCCGCCGGTCACGCGGGGCGCCGGGCCATGGCGGAGGGCTCCGGCCGCACTCCGACCGCCCTCGGCCGCCCGCGTCCCGGACCCGGAATCCGGGGCCCGGCCCGGTGTCCGAAAACCCGACGCCGACCGCGGCGGCCGAAATATGCCACCCCCATTGAGACATTGACACCCTTTCACGCCTGCTGTAGAACGTGGAAAAGATGGCGCTGCCAGTCCTGGTCTATTGATTTCTTGATTTCGAAGCGGCCGCGGCGATCGGTCACCGCGGCCGGCCTGGCGAGGAAATTCGCGGAAACAGATCAAGAAGGGGGAATTTTCCCATGACCACCGCTTCTGCTCCGTCCACACGCGCGGGCGCCGTCACCAAGGAATCCGTCCAGCAATTACTGGCGAAGTACAGCTCGACGTACGACAGCTCGGACCCGGCCTACTTCGGCCTCTTCGCGCACGACGCGACGTTCTTCGTCCTGTCGTCGCCGACCCGGATCGACAGCCGCGAGGAATTCCAGCGGATGTTCTCCCTCCCCAAGGGCACCGCGCGCCGCAGCCAGCTCCTGTCGCCCGAGATCCGCCTTCTGGGCGACGCCGCACTCGTGAGCCTGCACTGCCACGTGGCCGTGGACGACGTGCAGCAGTACACCCGCGAGACCCTCGTGGTGACCAGGGACACGCACGGCGAGCTGCGCATCTCCCACCTGCACATCTCGCCGCAGGACATGCCGGGCGCACCCGAGTCCCCGGCGAAGGGGGCCGAGGAGATCTCGGTGCTCGAGGAGCGCACGGCCACCGCCGCGGCGACGGTCGGCACACCGAAGTAGAGCACCGGGCAAGCAGCCCGTCAGGTCCCGCCGGGGCCCTCGCTCTCCACCGCGGGGGCCCCGGTCCATTCGGGCCCGGAATTTCTCCGGGATTTTCACCGACCCTTTCCCGACCTTCCTGTCCTTTTTGCCGACCTTTTTGCCTTGGCCGCGCTCCGGACACGCCCCGCAGGCAGTCCCTTTGGGAGGCGTACGTTGTTCCAGCACCTGGCGCCCTGCACGGACGAATATGCCCGGCGGCTCCCGCCCAGAACACGCCCGCTGATCCGCTTCCGCCAGGAGAACTTCGGCTGGCTGGCCGCGTTCCCCGACGGCACGATCGCCCTTTACGACGACGCCGTCGAACCGTTGCTGTGGGCCGGGGAATCACCCGAGCGGTGTTCCGGGCATCTGGTGGAACGGCTCTCGCTGGAGACGGACTTCCATTTCCGGGCGCCCGCGATGGCCTGGCTGGAAATCACCAGGACCTGCAACCTCCGCTGCCCGCACTGCTTCGTCGAGGGCGGCAGGGCACGCAGCTCCGAGCTGTCCACGGAGCGCATCCTGCGGCTGCTCGACGAGTGGGCGGAGGCCGGGGTCTTCTCCCTCATCGTCACCGGCGGCGAGCCCACCGTGCACCCCGACTTCCTCACCATCGTGCGGTACGCCCACGACCTGGGCTTCGTCATCGGCATCGCGACCAACGGCATCCCGCTGACCGAGCGGCTGGTCTCGCGGCTCCCCCAGGACGACCTGATCATCAGCATGAGCATCGACGGACTGCACGGGATGGGGAAGTACCGCAACGAGGGCGAGTTCGACTACGTCACCCGGAAACTGACCGAGCTGCGCGACCGCGGCTTCAACACCAGCGTCATGACGACCACGACCCACGAGAACACCCGCGACCTCGCGACCATCGTCGGCTGGGCCCGGGACAACGACGTCAGCCTGCGCAGCGTCCCCTTCATCCCCATGGGCCGCGGCGCCCTGCACCAGGACATCGCCAGCACCCTGCACGACGTCGAACGCACCGCGCAGTTCTGGATCGAGGAGGAGGCGTGGTGCCGGGAGAAGGACCGGACACTGGGCCTGTGCGCCGGGAAGGTCCTCGACTTCCTCTACACCATGGTCTTCGCGAGCAGGCGCTGCATGAGCGGCCGCGGCGTGTGCTACGTGAACTCGGCCGGGGACGTCTTCCCGTGCAGCACGTGCGCGGGCAACAAGGTGCTGTGCGGAGGGAATGTGCAGACCTCGCCGTTCGCCGACGTGTGGGACAGCCCCGACTGGCTGGTCCGGAAGATCACCTGGGACAACTTCCGCTCCACGTGCGAGGGCTGCCCGATCAACGACGACAAGTACTTCTGCACGGGGCGGTGCCCGAGCCAGTCGAGCATCCTCAACGGCACGTTCGACGGCTGCGGCACCTCGGAGTTCCAGCGGCGCAGCATCCTGCGCCGTGAGGAGCTCTTCCGCCAACGCATCATGACCGAGCCACGGGTCGAGCTGCGCCGCCCCGGGACCCACGGAGATGCCTCATGATGAAGGTCGGTCTCGCCAGCAGTCTGCATCTCAACCACGGCGGCATGACGCTGCAGACCGCGCCCGGCGACCCGCCTCCGATGCAGAACTTCGTGCCCGTCGGCCTGCTGTCGCTCAAGGCCGCCGCGGACGCCGCCGGGGTGCCCGCCGACATCCGGGTCGTCGAGACCAATCAGCTGCTGCTCGACAAAGAGGTCGCCAACGACGACACCCTGTACGACAGCCTCGCCGAGGCCGTGCTCGGCGCCGGGGACTCGCTCGTCGGCCTGATGACCGACGCGGACTCCCTCGTGCACACCGTGCTGCTGGGCCAGGCCCTGCGCAGGCGCTCCCCCGGCACCCGCATCTGCCTGGGCGGACCGGCCGTCACCCCGATGAGCGAGACGTTCCTGGAACGCTTCCCCTGGGCCGACTTCGTCGTGCGCGGCGAGGGCGAGCACACCTTCAACGAGCTGCTGGAGTGCCTGTACGCCGACCGCGACCCCACGGGTGTCCTGGGGCTCACCCACCGGCGCGGCGGCACTGTCGTCCGCAACGACGACCGGCCGCTGGTGCGGGACCTGGCGGAGTTGCCGTGGCCCGCGTACTACGCCTACGACATGTCCCGGGGCGCCCGGCTCTATCTGGACATCGGCCGCGGCTGCCCGTTCCGCTGCTCGTTCTGCGCCACCGCGCCCTTCTGGGAGCGCAAGTACCGGATGCGGCCCGTCGACGACATCATCCGGCAGATGGAATACGTCCGGGACGCGTTCGGCCGGACGAGCATCAACTTCTCGCACGACATCTTCACCTGCGACCGGCCGTGGGCGCACCGGTTCTGCGACGCGCTGATCGCCCGTGACCTGGGCGTGACGTGGGGGTGCAGCACGCGGACGGACCTGATCGACGCGCCGCTGCTGGAGAAGATGAGCGCCGCGGGCTGCGACGAGATCTACTACGGCATCGAGAGCGGCGCCCCGGAGATGCAGCGCTGGATCAGGAAGAACCTGGACCTGGACCGGTCGCTGGAGGTCGTGCGGGAGACGAAGGCGGCGGGCATCCGTCCGGTGACCGGCTTCATCATCGGCTACCCGGCCGAGACCCGGGAGACGCTGGGGCAGACGCTGGGGCGCTTCTTCCAGTTCCTGGAGGAGGGACAGGGCCGCAGCCAGCTGTTCACGCTCGTGCCGCTGCACCAGTCGCCGCTCTTCCGCCAGTACGAGTCCTCGCTGGACCGGCCCGCCGAGTACTACGACATACCGGTCGCCGAGAGCAGGATGGCGCAGATCCAGCAGTACCGGCGGGAGCACAAGGACCTGTTCTGCACCGACTACCGCTTCGCCACGCCCGAGCTGGACGAAGCGCTGGTGGACGCCGCCGAGGAACTCTCCGGCCACGTCGTGGTCCTGGCCTCGCTGTGGCCGCACCTGCTCGCCCACTACGACTCGCCGCTTGACTGGTACGAGCGGTGGGTGCCGTGGATCGCCGCGTACAACGCGCGGCACGCGCCGGGCACCCGCTTCCCGCACCAGTGCGAGGCCCGTGACCTGCTGGTGTTCGCGTCGGAGGAGATACGCAGGCTCGGTATCGAGCACAGCAGGGCGGCGGCGCTCGTGCGCTACGAGATGCTGCGGCTCGACGCGGCGGCGCTGCCGCCGGTGACCCCGGTGGTCCCGGCGGCCCCTGCGTCAACGGTCGACCTGGACTCGCGGCTCCGGGCGGGCGACTACCTGAGCGCCGAGTTCCCGTACGACCTCCAGGAGATCCTCAGGGGCGGGGACGGGCCCGCCGGGCCGCCGGTGAACGGCGGCAGTTATGTGGTGACGCGCAGGACGTCCGCCGACACGATCGAGACGCTCCAGCTCGGCCCGGCCTCGCGCGGCCTGCTGGAGCGCGCGGACGGCCGCTCCACGGCGCGCGAGATCATCACGGCGGCCCTGGCGGACGAGGCCCGTGCCGATCCCGAGAGCGCGCTGGACCGCGGCCTGGAACTCGTCCGGTCGCTCGCGGGCCGCGGGCTGCTGCTGACGGCCTCGCCGAACGGACCGGCGGCCCCACCCGTCAACGGGTCTTCCGCGAAGGGATCCGCTGCGAACGGGGCGAAGGGGTGACCGCTGAGGCCCCGCGGGACACGGCCGGCGCCCTGGCGGACGCGACGGTGCGCTGCGAACGGGCCGTCGGCCGTGTGACGACGCTCGCCCCGGACGGCACGGTGAGCTCCCGGAGCACGGCCTTCCACGGCGGCCGTATCGCCTACGGGAACGGCTACGGGAACGAGCGCGGCTGCCAGGTCTTCTCCGGTGACGTGCCCGGCCCGTGGCCGTCGCGACTCCCCGAACTCCCTGAGCCGGGGCCGCTGGAGGAGGACGAGGCGGTCCGTGCCGCCTTCCGCACGTTGCACGCCCGTTTCGGCGGCGCGGCCGAGCTGTGCTGCACGGCCGTCTCGGCGGTGCGGGCCGTCGACGGGCCGTACCGCGTGACCGGACCGTCCCTCCAGGAGCGCCGCGTCTGGTCCCTCACCGGTGACGTGACGCTGCCCGGCGGGCGCCGCGTCCCCGTGGGCAGGAGCGGCCGGGGCCCCGCGCTCGCGCACGTGGCCGATGCCGCGTGGGCCGAGCGGACGGAGTGGCTGTGCCGCGCGGTCGGCGAGGCCGGGCCGGTCGAGGCCGGTGACCACGCGGCGGTCCTGTCGCCGCAGGCGGCCGGTGTCCTGCTGCACGAGGCGGCGGGCCACTTCGCGGAGGCGGCGCCGTACGGGTCCCCCACGCTGGACCATCGGCTGGGGTGCCGCATCGCCGACGAGCGGATCTCCCTGGACGACGATCCGCTGGCCGACGGCGGTCCGAGCCGCTACGAGGCCGACGACGACGGGGTCCGGGCACTC
>NZ_JAINFC010000949.1 GCF_020740835.1 Streptomyces sp. UNOC14_S4 | reverse complement strand
CCCCCGCACGTCCCCCGATTCCTCCTCCCCTTCGGTTCCCGAGAAGAAGTGAGCCCCGCATGCCCGTCCGTCATCGGCGCCGGCTCGGCGCCAAGCACCTCGTCCTCTTCGCCTTACTCGCGCTGCTCGGCTCGGCGGGTACCTTCGCCGCCGTCACCGGCAGCGCCTCCGCCCACCCCGACACCCAGCCCGAGACATCACTCAACGTAACATCAACTACCGACAGTCACCAGCACGCAGGCCCGTCCGCCGCGGATTTCGTGGATATTCGGGGCGCACAGCCAGCACCGCACGCTCCCCGGAACGGTCCGCGCGCCTCCACAGGCACCTTCATCACCCGGTGCGGCCGCAACGAGAACGGCCATCGCAACCCCGACAACTTCATCGTCACCCCCGGCGTCGCCAACGGCGCCCACCACCTCCACGACTACGTCGGCAACCTCTCCACGGACGCCGCCTCCACCGACGCCTCCCTGCGCACGGCGGGCACCACTTGCCCTCAAGGCGACAAGTCGACGTATTTCTGGCCCGTTCTGCGCGTACTGGGCAAGCGTGCCGAAGGCCGCGGTGCCGCCGACCGGGCCAACCCCGGACGCGTGCTCACCCCCGACAGCGTCGGCCTCGCCTTCCTCGGCAGCCCGGTCGGCCCGGTCGCCGCGATGCCGGAGGTGCTGCGCATGATCACCGGCGACGCCAAGGCGTTCACGAACGGAACGGCGAACGCCCGCGCCCAGTGGACCTGCACGGGCTTCACCGACCGCGCCCTCACGGACAAGTACCCCTTGTGCCCGGCAGGCAGCAGGGTCATGCGGCTGCTGGACTTCCCCAGCTGCTGGGACGGGCGGCGGACCGACAGCCCCGACCACCGCTCCCACATCCGCTTCCCGGACACCGCGTCGGGCCGCTGCGCCCACGGGCTCACCCCCGTGCCCCGGCTGCGGATGACCCTGACCTACACCGTGCCGCGGGGCCCGGTCTACGCGGTGGACAGCTTCCCCGAGCAGCTCCGCAAGCCCGTCACGGACCACGCCGACTTCGAGAACGTGATGCCGCGGGCACTCATGGAGACCGCCGTGCGCTGCATCAACACCGGCCGCCGCTGCGGCTGATCGATGCCCGCCACCCTCGCCACGGCTGGCATCCCCGC
>NZ_JAINFC010000948.1 GCF_020740835.1 Streptomyces sp. UNOC14_S4 | reverse complement strand
TCCGTACACCGTCGGGGCGGCGCCGTCGGCGCGGCGTCGTCCGTACGCAGGGGAATACGCAGGGGAAGCAGGGGAAGGGGCCATGACCGTGCATCAGAGCGCAGCCGTCGTACCGGAGGTCCGCCGGGCCGTGCCGGAGGAGCGGGACGCGATCAGCCTGCTGATCGGGGAGTCGTTCCAGACCGATCCGGTCAGCGGCTGGGTGTTCCCGGACGAGGACCGCCGGCGGGTCGTGCAGCCCCGTTTCTTCGGCGCGTACCTGGACGTGGCGCTCCGGGACGGCTGGGTCGACGTGACGGACGACCTCTCGGCGGCGGCGCTCTGGCTGCCGGTGCGGCCGGAGGCCGACGGCGAGGAGGACGGGGATCTCGGCGAGCGGCTGTCCGCCGCCGACCCCGGCAACGAGCGCGCCGGGGTCGTGGCCGAGCTGACGGGCCGTGTGCACCCCGTCGACCGCGCGCACTACTACCTGCCGGTGATCGTCGCCGCCCCCGGCCGCCAGGGGCAGGGCCGTGGGCGCGCCCTGCTCGCGCCCGTCATGGACCGCTGCGACCGCGAAGGGATGCCCGCCTATCTGGAGGCGAGCAACGAGCGCAGCAAGGCGCTCTACGAGCGGCTCGGCTTCGCCGTCCTGGGTGACGCGATCCGGCTGCCCGAGGGGCCGCGGCTGTGGCCGATGTGGCGCGAGCCGAGCTCCTGAGCCTGGCCCGGGCGGGGCGCACATTTCCCCTTTCAAGATCATTTAGTGCATGATCAGGGCCGCGCGCCGCTGTCACGGGGGTTGCGTCCGCGCCTGTTGAGGCCGTAGAGGTATGTGGTGGCCAGAAGTGAGAGAGATGCATCTCACGTGTAAAAGTGGTTTTGAGGTGCTTCGGGGGGAGTACCCCCATGGGGCAGGGTTGACCTGCAGTTAAATGCGGATTGTAGTTTCCCACTTGCTTCTTCCGTTCGGACGGCCGATCAGTAACCTCTGCTCAAATGTCCGTTCGATGAGCAGGAGAGTCAGACTGATGGAGCGTCGCTTCCCGGCCGTCCTAGGCATCGACCCCTCCGCGTACGTCGGCTTCGCCGGGGTGGGGCGCCGGCCGTGACCGGCGCGTCGGGCGGGAACGCGCCGGGCGGAATCGGCGGCGCGGTGGGAGGGGTGACCGG
>NZ_JAINFC010000947.1 GCF_020740835.1 Streptomyces sp. UNOC14_S4 | reverse complement strand
GCCGCGTACGGTCCACGGGGACGAGCGCGTTCCGGGCGGCCCGGGCCAGCCGGACCGCCGTGCGAGCCGCTCCGGTGGCCTCTCCCGCGGCGGCCCGTACGCCGGTGGCGGCGAGACCGGCCGTGCCGCGCAGGGCGGCACCGGCCGGCGGGCTCAGGAGGCGGGCTGTCCGGGCGGGGAGGGCGAGGGTGAGGCCCAGACCGGCCGCGGGCAGGCCGGTCAGCAGACGCAGAACCACTGTCCTACTTTCGTGGGAGGTCCGCGGCGCGCGTGCGTGATCGCGGCACGGAGGGTCTGTGCCCGAGACGGCCGGGCTGCCGTTGGCTCCTGCCGTACCGACTCAGCTGGCGGAGTCGTCCGGCGGCGGCGCCTCGGCCGTGCCGTCCTTCGCGCCTCGCGCCTTCCTGGGATTGGTCCCGCCCTGCGTCTTGCTGCCCTGTGCCTTACTGCCTCGCGCCTTACTGCTGTCCTGCTCAGAGAGCGACGTGGCCCCGCTGGTGGCCTCCGGCGCTTCCTCGGTACCGCTGTCGTGGGCGGGGCGCTGCTGTGTCAGCCACACCACCGCCGCGCCCGCGGCGGCCACCGGCCACTCGACGAGTCCGACGACGCCCAGCACGCCGATCCCCGCGTACGCCGCGGCGCGGCGGGCCTGGGGGGACACCGAACCGACCGCGCCCAGAACGCCGTTGGCGGCGCCCTTGACCAGGCCCGCGCCGGGTACGTGGTCCGTCACCGACCTCACTGCCGCCAACGCCCCGGCCGGTCCGGACGATCCCGCCGGGCGGGCCGGGTGCCTGGGCGGTGTGTCGGCGCTGTCTCTCATGGAGTCTCCCCTCACGGATGGCTGACAGATAACTGATGGTTCATCAGTGCAGCTTGCTCACTTGGGGGTTTAGCTTTGCCATTTCTTGTTTCCCAAAAGTTCGATTGACAATCTACGGGCGGCGCATGATTTCCACGGGACGAGGCGGCCCGGCCGACCGGCGGGGTTCTGCCCCGGCACCGCCTGTTCGCCCGGAGTTCGGTTGACAACTCGCGGGCGGCGTCAGGATTCTGCGGTATGTACGAGTTGTACGGCACCCGTGGGTGCCCCGGCCGCGAGGAGGTGAGGGGCTTGAGTCCCTGGCATAGTCTGGAGCCCGCCCCAGGGCCCACC
>NZ_JAINFC010000946.1 GCF_020740835.1 Streptomyces sp. UNOC14_S4 | reverse complement strand
GGGTCGCGGTTCGCCGAGCCCAGGACGAGGGTGAGGCGGCTGCCGCGCGGCACGGCACGGCCGCCGATGACGGAGTCCTGCCCGGACAGACGCGTCACCATCTGGACGGGCGGGTCGTAGCGGATCAGTTCCTCGACGGCGCGGGCGTCGAGGGGCGCCGGCCCGGCGAGCCCGTGGGCCGACAGTGCCAGAACGCCCTTGGCCAGCAGGTTCGTGGTGGTCTCGTGGCCCGCCGTCAGGAGGTGTATGCAGGTGCCGACCAGGACGTCGTCGTCCGCCGTCCCGCTGCGCGCCAGCATGCCCGCGATCAGATCGTCCTCGTCGCGGGCGCGGGCGCGGGCCCGCCCCGCGCGGCGTCGCGCCAGCTCGGCGCGGAAGTACGCGTCGAGGTCGCGGGCCGCCGCGTCCGCCGCCGCGTAGCCGTCGGGGCGCCGCGCGACACGCGCGCCCGTGGCCTGCTGGAGGTCGAGCGCGCGGGCCCGGAACCACGTACGGTCCTCCCGGGCCACGCCCAGCAGTTCGCTGATGACGAGGACGGGCAGCGGCGCCGCGAACGCCTCGACGAGATCGCCGCCGCCCTCGCGTTCCAGGTCCGCGGCCAGCTCCGTCGCCAGGAGGCCGACGCGCGGGCGCAGTTCCTCCACCACGCGCGGGGTGAAGGCCTTCGCCACCAGCGCGCGGACCCTGCTGTGCTCGGGCGGGTCCATGAAGACCATCCACCGGCCCACGGTCCGCCGCAGATGCGGGCAGTCCGCGGGGATCCGGCCGGGCAGCGGCCCGCGGACGTACTCCCGGCCGGAGAGGACGCGTTCCACGTCGGCGTGCCGGAAGAGGTACCAGGTGCCGTCCTCCGCCCGGTGGACCGGGTCGGTCTCCCGGTAGTGCCGGTACAGGGGATAGGGGTCCGGGACGTGGACATCGGCCGTACGGAACGTCATCGCGCACCACCTTGCCACCGGTCCGTCAAGACCTTTACCGGCACGGTGTGTTGATTCTTCCCCGCGGTGTCATGGCCCGTGGTGCGTACGGCCGCGTACGCACCACGCGGGCGCGGGAGCGGCACTGCGGCGTAGCCGCGGCCGGGCTCCGGAGCCGTCCGCCGTCCGGTGGCGGGCCGCCCGGGATCGTCCGGCCGTGCGATGCCGGGCGGCCCGCCAC
>NZ_JAINFC010000945.1 GCF_020740835.1 Streptomyces sp. UNOC14_S4 | reverse complement strand
GCCGCGCGCCGCGGGCGGGCGGACCGAGCGCGTGGCCGCCCGCGGCGCGCGGCAGGGGGCCCGCGCAGAACCCGCAGCGGTCGCCGATGAGCTCGACGCCGCACCAGGGGCACTCCTCCCGGCGTACGGAGGACACGAGCTGGTAGAGGACGGAGGGGTCGGGGATGGCGGCGGCGAACTCGACGGCCCGGCGGGTGCCCCACCAGCGCGCCGATTCGGCGGGCAGGGACGTCTCCTGCACGCCCTGCACGCGCCACTGGGGGGCGATGACGTCCAGGACCCAGTCGCCGCCCCTGGCGGGCGCGGGCCGGTCCCGGGCGACCGTGAGGAACGTGTCGAAGCCGGGGCCCTCGGGCGCCTCCTCGGCGACCCGGACGAGGCGGGGCGAGGGGTTGACGAGGACCCCGAACCGGGTGCCCGGGAGGAACGAGCCCAGGTGGGCGCCGAACCCGACCTCCACCCGGTCCAGGTGGGAAACGGTGGCGAGATGGGCGCCCGCGTACACATAGTGCGTGAGCAGCCGCACGGCCGAGGCGAGCACGCCGGGGCTCAGGTCGGACACGGACAACTGCCGTAACTGGCGTGCCAGGACGCCCACGGCGAGCGGCGGCAGCGCGACCGGCAGCAGGGCGATCCGGTCGGTCTCCAGCACGGACCGGATCATGTGCAGGCGCCGCACGTACGTGCCGGGCAGCGAGTCGGGGTAGAGCGTGACGACGTAGCCGCACTGGTCCAGGAGGATCGCGGTCTGGGTGACGGCGGTGTCGAGCGGCTGCGCGTCCGGCGGCTGGAACACGGCGGCGTCGGGGGCCTGT
Source organism: Streptomyces sp. UNOC14_S4 (assembly GCF_020740835.1). Classification (GTDB taxonomy): domain Bacteria; phylum Actinomycetota; class Actinomycetes; order Streptomycetales; family Streptomycetaceae; genus Streptomyces. Next base: position 343 of record NZ_JAINFC010000945.1, on the reverse strand, counting down.
CCGTCGGGCGGCGAGAGCGCCAGGTCGGGGCTGGTGACTGCTATCGCGATGGGCACGTCGGCTTCCCCGTTCACTCCGGCCGCGGGAGGCTGCGGCGGACGCAGTTCGTTGCAGAGCGATACCGGCCTGTGCTGGCGCCTCCGCACTTTATCCACGAATGGAGCGGCTGAGAACCGCCCCTGGGCGTCCCGTGGGCCCGCCCCCGCGGTGGCCTGGGGACTTCTCGGAAGGCTTGACGCATGCATGGACGGATGTACGGCCGGATGTATTGACGGACGCATTGGCCTAGACCATCTTTACGCGCATACGGCGACCGCCGTAGGCCGCATCCCCCACGCCATCC
>NZ_JAINFC010000944.1 GCF_020740835.1 Streptomyces sp. UNOC14_S4 | reverse complement strand
GGCAGGGGGGTGGGGACTTACTTGACCAGGGACTTCCAGTCCGGGGACTGCGCCGGGTCCAACTGGCGCATCTTCTCCAGGACCTGGGGATCCTGGACGTCCAGCCAGTCGGCGAGCTGTTTGAAGGTCACGCAGCGCACGCCGTCCCGCGTGCAGACGGACTTCACGACGTCCTCGACGGCCTTCATGTAGATGCCGCCGTTCCAGTCCTCGAAGTGGTTGCCTATGAACATCGGTGCCCGGCTGCCGTTGTAGACGCGCTCGAAGCCGTTCAGATAGCCGTCGCGCGTCAGCTTGCGCCACTGCTCGTACTTGGCCGGGTCTCCCTTGGTGTTGTCACCGGACTGGTTGTAGAGGAAATTGAAGTCCATGGAGAGGACCTGCTGCTCGGTCCCGGGGTAAGGGAGGAGCTGCAGCGGGAAGTTCCAGATGCCATCGGTTCTGGACGGCCAGATCTGGAAGTCGCCCGGCGAACTGGCGTCGTAGCGCCAGCCGAATGACTTGGCGGCCTTCAGCAGGTTCTTCTGGCCCTCCAGGCAGGGAGCCCGGCCGCCGGCCAGCTCCTTCCGGTAGTCGAAGGGCAGTGGGGGAAGGTCCTTGTATCCGGTATTGGTCTTCCAGTTCTCGACGAAGGAATAGGACTGTTCGATCTCGCTCTTCCACTCGGCGACGCTCCAGTCGCCGCCGCCCTTGGCGCCGCAGAAGTGCCCGTTGAAGTGCGTGCCTATTTCATTGCCCTCCAGCCAGGCGCCGCGCAGCTGTTCCAGGGTGTCCCTGATGTGCTGGTCGGTGGCGTACGAGATCGCCATTTCGCCGCGTTTGTGCTGCGGCGGCTGGTATGCCGACGCCTTCGACTTGGGCAGCAGATAGGTCCCGGTGAGGAAGAACGTCATCTGCGCGTTGTTCTCCTTGGCGACCTCACGGAAGTGCGAGAACTGCTCGTCGTCGCCCTGGAGCGCGCCGTCCCAGGAGAACACCACGAACTGCGGCGGTTTCTCTCCCGGTTTGAGTTTCACCGGCTTGGGCTGGTGCGGCTGCGGGCCGGTATAGGACGTCGAACCGTCGCCCAGGACCCGCACCTTTCCGTCCCACTTCTCCTCCGGACTCGCCGACTTCGACCCGGACGGGGTAGGGGGCGGTGAAGCCGACGGAGGAGCGGACGGGGGG
>NZ_JAINFC010000943.1 GCF_020740835.1 Streptomyces sp. UNOC14_S4 | reverse complement strand
GTCGTAGTCGCCGAGCCCGTAGTGGTGGTGGTAGAGGTCGTCGACCTCGCCCAGCCGCAGGTTCACCGGGTCCTTCTCGTTGTTCCAGTAGTCGGCGACCGCCTGCTGATACGCGGTACGCAGGACGACCTCGGGAGTGGTGGTCATCGGGGGGTGCTCCTTACAGATGTTGCGAAAGAAAAGGGGTGAACGACGCGGAAAGACGCGGCCTACGCGTAACGCGCGCTGCCCGCGTGCCACTCACGGTTGCCGCCGAGCCAGGCCCACACCCCGGCCAGGAAGCGGACGAGCGCCGGGGAGCCGCCCGAAACGAGCGCGGCGGCCTCGCGTTCGAAGGTGCGCACCAGCTCGTCGTGGACAGCCACACTGCGCTCGACCGCCTCGCGCAGCGAGCACTTCTCCTCGGCGGCGACCACCGTGGGAAGGCTGAACTCCACACCGCCGGAGTCCTGTTCCTTGGCCATGGAGTACAGGTCGTTGACGAGCGTGGCGGCCGTACCGGCCATGGTCACCGCGCGGCGCACCCGCGGGTCCTCGTACTCCTCGGGGGACAGCCGGTAGCCCTCGACGACGTCGATCAGCGCGATGCAGGGCATGAAGCTGTTGATCTGCCGGTGGGCCAGGTACTCCCAGACGGCGGGCATGCGGCCGGTGCTCCGCCAGGAGCCCTCCTGCCCGTAACCGACGAACAGGACGGTGATCTCGTGACGCAGCCGGGCGGCCTGGGTCGCGTCGGCGTACGGGGCCAGACGCGCGAAGGCGTCGCGCAGGGCGACCCGTACGGGATCGGCGTCCAGGCCCTCGGCGACCGGGCGCGCGTAACGGGCCGGCGGGTGGGAGGGGTCGGCGGAGGTGTAGGCGAGCCCGAGGTGGGAGCCGAGGAGGGCGGGACCGGCCCCCATCGTCTCGTCGTCGCAGTAGTGATCGTCGGTTGCCCACTCGGCGAGCGCGCACCGCGCGGCGGCGAGGAGCCGCTCGGGGTCGTCGGTGCCCGGGTGGGCGAGCGTCATCAGACGGCCGAAGTCGGTGGCGCGGACGCGGTCGAGGCGGCCGGGGTAGATGCCCACCTCCTCGGCCCACTCGACGAGCCGGTCGTTGACCTCGCGGGCGAGGGCGGGGTCGGTACGAAGGGCGGGCGGGCAGTAGAGATCGGGAAAGGAGTCACGGG
>NZ_JAINFC010000942.1 GCF_020740835.1 Streptomyces sp. UNOC14_S4 | reverse complement strand
GTCCGGGGCGGGAGCGGTCGAGGTCGTCACGTCCCCTCCCCCGCGTCCGTTCCGGCCTCGAGGCTCTGCGCCGCGTCCAGGCCGAAGCTGTGGCCGGGGTTCCAGTGGAGGACGACCTCGGCGCCGGGGACGAGCCTGCTGTCGCGCTCGATGTTCTGCTCGTAGACGGACAGGCCCGCGGAGACGGGGCTGTCGACGACGTACTGGGTGGAGACGCCGATGAAGCTGGAGTCGGCGATACGGCCGGCGATGCGGTTGCGGCCGTCGGGGATGGTGCCCGCGTCGTCGGCGTGGGTCAGCGTGATCTTCTCGGGCCGTATGCCGACGAGGAGTTTGCCGCCCGCCCGGGCGTCGGTAGTACATCGTGTCGTGGGCAGGGTGAGTTTGGTATCGGAGGCCCGCAGCAGGATGTCGTCGCCGGAGGTGCCGAGGACGTCGGCGGTGATGAGGTTCGAGGTGCCGAGGAAGTTGGCGACGAAGGTGGTGCGCGGGGTCTCGTAGAGGTCGGCGGGGGCGCCCAGCTGCTCGACCCGGCCGCCGTTCATGACCGCGACGGTGTCCGCCATGGTCATGGCCTCCTCCTGGTCGTGGGTGACGTGCACGAAGGTGATGCCGACCTCGGTCTGGATGCGCTTGAGCTCCAGCTGCATCTGGCGGCGCAGCTTGAGGTCGAGGGCGCCCAGCGGCTCGTCGAGGAGCAGCACCTGCGGGTGGTTGATCAGGGCGCGGGCGAGGGCCACGCGCTGCTGCTGGCCGCCGGAGAGCTGGTGGGGCTTGCGGCGGGCGAAGTCGCCGAGCTGGACGAGGTCGAGCATCTCCTCGACCTGCTTCTTGACGGACTTGATGCCGCGGCGGCGCAGGCCGAAGGCGACGTTCTCGTAGATGTCGAGGTGGGGGAAGAGCGCGTAGCTCTGGAAGACGGTGTTGACCGGCCGCTTGTGCGGGGGGAGCGCGGTGACGTCCTGGCCGCCCAGCTCGACACTGCCGGTCGAGGGGTCCTCCAGCCCGGCGATCATGCGCAGGGTGGTGGTCTTGCCGCAGCCGGACGCACCGAGCAGCGCGAAGAAGGAGCCCCCGGGAATGGCGAGGTCGAGCGGGTGCACGGCGGTGAAGGCGCCGTAGCGCTTGCTGATGCCACTGAGGCGGACGTCCGTGCCGCTGGTGCCGAC
>NZ_JAINFC010000941.1 GCF_020740835.1 Streptomyces sp. UNOC14_S4 | reverse complement strand
CCCCTGTCCCTGCCCGCGCCCCCGAACCTCCAGAGCGGAACGAGGGCGGGCGGAAGCAGGCTCCGCCGACCGGTCCTGTGCTTGCGCCCCCTGTGCGCCCCACGAGCCGACGCATGCAATCGGTCTGCGCCCCCATCCGTCATCCGGCTGCGTCCGCCTCCGCTCGCCCGTCCACCCGCGCGTCGGCCCATCGGTCCCCTCGGAACCGGCACGATCGGCGGAACCAGGCGCGGAAGGGGTCATTCCGGGCCTCCGAGGACGCCATTCGCGTGACTCCCGTCACAACTCCCGCTGTCAGACCGGAAATACGCGTCCGGAAATCCACGATCGAATTTGCGAACGGCCGATCTCTTGTTACCGTTCTAGGAGCCCGGTCGCTGGTGCATCCCCCGTCGCCAGCGACCGGGCGTTTCCATGCCCGCGTCCGGCTGCCCGCGCCGCGCCGTTCGCACCGCGCGTCCGCAGCCCACACCAGGCCGACACCCGGCCCGGGCCACAGGCTCCCGCCCGCGCCCTGTCTCTCCTCGCGCCCGGGCGCCCACTCGTGACGAGCCGCCACCCACGATCCGCACCGGGCCACTGTCCAACCGATTGCCCGGCCCGCCGCTCAAACCCGCCGCCCGGCCCGCTCCACGCCTGTGGCACGTACGAGCCCGGCCCCGTACACGCCCCGAGGCCCGACCCGCCGCGTACCGCGCACCGGGTTACCGCGCACCGTGACTAATCCGCCCGGTCCCCCGGCGAGTTGCTGCCGGAGCGCAGAAGGAGCTTGCCGCCCGGTGCGGCGATCTCCGTCACCGCCGAGTACGTGTCGAGCGCCCGCCGGTCGTGCGCCGCCTCGGCGTGTGGCGTCTCGCAGCTGCCCGGATCGTCGGAGGGCCCCATCTGGCAGCGCACTTCGACCGTCCGGCCGTCGGGCTCCATGAGGGTGAGCACGGCCGTCAGCGGGCCGCCTGTGGCGTTGCGGAAGTACGTGCGCCCCCATGTGTCAGTGCCCTGCCGCAGCACGCACGTCTGGGCCTCCACGCCCTCCGGGGCGGCGAGTTCAGGACCGCAGCGGGCGGAGTCCCGCACACCGCTCCCATCGAGGCTCCCGGAATCGGAACTTCCGTCTCCGTCGAGGACGGCGGGCGCGTCCGAGGACGACCCGCTCCCCGACCCGCTCCCCGACCCGTTGCCCGATCCGCTC
>NZ_JAINFC010000940.1 GCF_020740835.1 Streptomyces sp. UNOC14_S4 | reverse complement strand
GGCGGCGGCCTTGGCGGCCGCTCCGGAAGGCCCGGAAGGCCCGGAAGGCGCGGTCGGCGCGACGGGCGGGAAGCGCACGGGCAGGGCGGTCAGGGCCCGGTGGAAGGGGCCGGGGCGCCAGACGAGCCGGTCCACGGGGACGGCGAGTTCGAGGTCGGGGAGGCGGTCGAGGAGCTTCTCCACCGCGACCGCGGCGATGAGGCGGGCCGCGTCCTTCGCGGGGCAGGTGTGCGGGCCCGCGCTCCAGGCGAGGTGGGCGCGGTTGCCGGTGCGCTGGTCGGAGTGGAGCGCGGGATCGGTGTTGGCGGCGGCGAAGCTGATGACGACGGGCTCGCCCGCGTTCAGCGGCACGCCGCCGAAGTCCAGGTCCTGGAAGGGGTAGTGGACGCCGTAGTTGGCCATCGGCGGGTCGAGCCAGAGGACCTCGTCGAGCGCGTCCTCGACGGGCATGCTGCCCCCGGCGAGGTCGCCCGCGAAGCGGTCGTCGGAGAGCAGCAGCCGCAGCGCGTTGGCGATGAGGTTCTGCTGGGGCTCGGTGCCCGCGCCGATGAGGACGACGAGCTGGTGGAGCATCTCCTCGTCGGTGAGCCCGGCCGGGTGCGCCATCAGCCAAGAGGTCATGTCCGCGCCGGGCGTGACGTGCTTGAGGCCGATGAGCTCGACGAGGCTCTGGGTGATGAGGGCGTCGGCGCGCTCGTGGTCGACGCCGTCGAAGATGCCGGAGAAGCCCTCGACGAGCCGGTCGCCGAGCTCGGGCGGGCAGCCGAAGAGCTGCTGGAAGACGAGGAGGGGCAGCATCTTGGCGTAGACGCCGAGCAGGTCGGCCTCGCCCAGGGACGAGAAGCGGTCGATGAGGGTGTCGGCACTGCGCTCGACGTAGCCGCGCAGTGCGTTGGGGTCGATGCGGGCGAGGCTGTCGTTGACGGCGGCCCGGAACCGGCGGTGCGCCTCTCCGTCGGAGAAGAGGCAGTTGGGCCGGTAGGCCATCATCGGCACGACCGGGTTGTCGGGGGCGACGCTGCCGTCGGCGAGGGCGCGCCAGTGGCGGGCGTCCTTGCCGAACACCTCGGGGCTGCGCAGGACTTCGAGCGCGGCCCGGTAGTCGGTGACGAGGGTGGCGTGGGCGCCGGGCGCCAGTTCGACGGGTGCAGCGGGCCCGTACGCGCGCAACTGCGCGTCAACGGCGTGCGGGTC
>NZ_JAINFC010000094.1 GCF_020740835.1 Streptomyces sp. UNOC14_S4 | reverse complement strand
AGGCCATACCGTGACTGCTGCTCCCGAAAAGACGGGGCCCGCCGACGCCCCGCCCCCCGGCCGTGAGCCGGAGACCATCAAGGCCATTCCGGTACGGCACTATGGGCGGTGGGTCTCTGCCGTCATCGTGTTGGCGCTGCTCGGGCTGCTGGCCAATGCCTTTGCGAACGCCAAGGTCAATTACCACGCCATCCCCGACTACCTGTTCAACTCCAATGTCCTCACCGGTCTCGGCAAGACCGTCCTCATCTCCGTGCTCGCGATGGCGCTGGGCCTGGCGCTCGGCATCGTGCTGGCGGTGATGCGGCTGTCGAAGAACCCCGTGACCTCTTCGGTCTCCTGGGCCTACATCTGGTTCTTCCGCGGCACCCCGGTCTACGTCCAGCTGCTGCTCTGGTTCAACCTCGCGCTGATCTTCCCGGAGATCAATCTCGGTTTCATCTACCGGGACTACACGAGCTCCTTCATGACCCCCTTCATGGCCGCGCTGCTCGGCCTGGGGCTCAACGAGGCCGCGTACATGTCGGAGATCGTCCGGGCCGGCATCCAGTCCGTCGACGAGGGCCAGACCGAGGCGTCGCACGCGCTCGGCATGAGCCAGGGCAAGACGCTGCGCCGTATCGTGCTGCCGCAGGCGATGCGCGTCATCGTGCCGCCGACCGGCAACGAGTTCATCAACATGCTCAAGACCTCATCGCTGGCGGCGAGCGCGGCCCAGTACCTGGAGCTGCTGCGCTCCACCTCCGACATCGGCCAGACCACCGGCGCCACGGTCGAGATGCTCTTCCTCGCCGCAACCTGGTACCTAATCCTGACCAGCGTCTTCAGCGTCGGCCAGTTCTATCTGGAGCGGTACTACGCCCGTGGCTCGCTGCGCAGCCTGCCGCTCACCCCCTGGCAGAAGGTCAGGGCCAACCTGGCGATGATCAGCCAGCGCTCCAAGGAAGGCGTCCGCGCATGACGACAATGGTGAAGGCCGAGGGCGTGCACAAGTCCTACGGCGCCGCGCACATCCTCAAGGGCATCGACCTGGAGGTCTCCCGCGGTGAGGTGTTCTGCCTCATCGGCCCCTCCGGCTCTGGCAAGTCCACCTTCCTTCGGTGCATCAACCACCTGGAGAAGATCAACGCCGGGCGGCTGTACGTGGACGGCGAGCTCGTCGGCTACCGGCAGAAGGGCGACAGGCTCTACGAGCTCAAGGACAGCGAGGTGGCCCGCAACCGCCGGGACATCGGCATGGTGTTCCAGCGCTTCAACCTCTTCCCCCATATGACGGCGGTGGCCAACGTCATGGAGGCGCCAGTCCAGGTCAAGGGCGAGTCCAAGGCCGCGGCCAGGGAGCGGGCGATGGGGCTGCTGGAGCGGGTGGGCCTCGCCGACAAGGCGGGCAACTACCCCTCCCAGCTCTCCGGCGGGCAGCAGCAGCGCGTGGCGATCGCCCGCGCGCTGGCCATGGAGCCCAAGCTGATGCTCTTCGACGAGCCGACCTCCGCGCTCGACCCGGAGCTGGTCGGCGACGTCCTGGACGTCATGCGGGGCCTCGCCGAGGACGGCATGACGATGATCGTCGTCACCCACGAGATGGGCTTCGCCCGGGAGGTCGGCGACGCGCTGGTCTTCATGGACGACGGCGTGGTCGTGGAATCCGGACACCCGCGCGAAGTCCTGACGAATCCCCAGCACGAACGTACGAAATCATTCCTCTCAAAGGTGCTATAGCAACCAAGAAGGCGGTACGGACCTTGAGGTCCATACCGCCTTCACGCGCCTTTTACCAGAGGACCTAGAACTCTCCACAGAGCTCTCTACGGCTAATTCTGCCAGCGGGGGTTCCAACCCCCGTTGTAGTACACCTCCCAGCCGTAGTTACTCATGATGGCGTTTCTCGAACAAGTCGCTTCACTATGCCCGGTGGTGATGGTACTGCCGCGCTCTATACCACTTCCTCCAGGATATCCACATTTCACTATTGCCCGAGTCGGCCGGTCGCATCGGTTGAGCGTCACGTCGATTGCATAGCCCCTCTCCCCCGAGGTGTCCCCGTACACGTCCATCGCGCAGGGCGGGTCCGCAGCGGCGGGGGTCGCAGAGACAGCGGGGACAATGAAGGCACCCGCCAGAAGAGCTGGTGCGGCCAGGGCCATCAACTTCTTGCGCATCGACTTACCTCCCATGAATGCGCATCATCGCGCACCTTTCTGGATGTACTGGCGATACAGCACGGAATCGAATCCGCGATCGATCAACTTAGTCGCCACCGAGAAGATATTTGAAGAGGGGAGATTGCGTTTGTCTCGAACTCGACAGTTCCGAGCCGAGCAGAGAAATCGGAAGCTGATCGTCGGCTTCTCAACTTTGGCCACATTTGACACCGAAGCATCAGCACCCCCACTTCTCGGACCTCTACGAATTAGACTCAGGAGAATGAGCAGCAAGCGACATTGGCTGAATTCATACACGATTGCCGACAGCGTCGCTCTGCGCGCTTAGGATTTAGGATCCTCCCCTCGGCCACTATTGCCAGCCAAACCAATGATGGCGCAAAGAGGGCTGGTCAACGATCAATAGGGGCGCTGTTGTCGTGGCTGCTGCCCACGCTCCGATGAGCGTCCAGCGAGGCACGGCACGAAGAGGCATCGACCGACATGACCCCGTCGGTGCTGCACACAGGCCACTCGATGCTGACGAGCCACACGACTTAAGACAGCCTGAGGGGGCGCATGCATGTCGGAGATCGTCCACGGTGGCGCCCAAGCGCAACGAGGGCCAACCCGAGGCGGCGCACGCGCTGGCCCAGCACCTGGAGCTGCCGCGCTCCACCTCCGACATCGGCCAGATCACCGGCGCCACGTTCGAGATACTCTCTCGCCTCGACCTGGTACCTGATCCTAACCAGCGTCTTCAGCATCGGCCAGTTCCATCTATCTGAAGCTCGCGCGCAGACCGCCACCCAGCCCCTGACAGAAGGTCAGGACCAACCTGGCGAACTTCGACGGCCGCGCCAAGAGAGGTGAGCGCATGAAGGCGATGGTGAAGACCGAGGGCTTGCACATGTCCTACGGCACCGCACGCACCCTCAAGGACATCGGCCTGGAGGTCGCCCGGGCTGGGTGTTCTGCCTGATCAGCCACTCCGTCTCCGGCAAGTCCACCTTCCTGCGGTGCAGCAACCACCGGAACTCCCAAGACCGCACCAATCGGGAGACCCGCGCAACGCACCGATGAACCCCTAACGTGAGCGTACGAAAGCTTTCCTCGAAGCCGCTGTCGCAAGGGGTGCCGTAGAGCAACGACGCGAAGCCACCCGGCATCGGGAGTGACGCGTACGGAGGCGGTGATACGGGCAGGGCCCGTATCACCGCCTCATTTGCGCGACACCCACTGTAATACCCTTGATGGAGCATCGGCCATTACCCATGGCCGCGGCCGCGGACGACAAGGACCATAAACGTGGAACTGGCCTATTACTCGGACTATGCCGTACGGCTGGTCAACACCGAGGAGCCCGCGCGCGGCACCGACACACTCACCTCCGTCGAGGCCGTGCGCGAGCTCTTCGGCGCCGCCGCGCAGACGGCCCGGCGCGCCTCGGACAGCGACGTGACGAGGCTGCGGTCCGTACGAGCCCGGCTGCGCGCGATCTTCGAGGCGGCCGACGCGGGCGAGGAGGTCCGGGCCGTGGACCTGCTCAACGCCCTGCTGATCGAGTTCCCCGTCAGCCCGCAGATCTCCGGGCACGAGCAGCGGGACGCCGACGGCCGCCCCGACTGGCACATGCACATCGCCGACCACGCGGCCAACGCCAGTGCCTCCTACGCGGCGACCGCCTGCATGGGCCTCGCCGTCCACCTCACCGAGCTGGGCGTCGACCGCCTCGGCATCTGCCGGGCCGCGCCCTGCCGCAACGCCTACCTCGACACCTCGACCAACCGCTCGCGCCGCTACTGCTCCGACCGCTGCGCGACCCGGGCCAACGTCGCCGCCTACCGCGCCCGCAAGCGCCTGGAGAACCAGGAGCCGGGCAGCCCCGCCGCGGCCGGGGACAGCGCCCGCACCGGCCGCAGCGCGGACAGCAGCCAGGACAGCAGCGCGCCGGGCGAGCGCTGACCGGCCTCCGGCGGCCGCCGCAGCCGCACCCAGGCACGGGCCACGACGAACTCGTCCGGCACCGCGCCGAACTCCCGGCTGTCGTTCTCCACCAGCGGGTTGTCCCCCATCACCCACCAGCCGCCGTCACGCCGCTCCACGGCACGCTTGACGATCAGCAGGTCCTGCCGGAAGGGGTGCCGCAGCACCACCACGTCCCCCGGCCGGACGGCCGCCCCGTACTGCACGACCAGCTGATCCCCCGGGTTCAGCGTCGGCACCATCGAGGGGTTGTAGACCTCGGCGAGTCCGATCCGCAGCAGTCCGCGACGCTCACGGTCCAGCTCCGTCCCGCGCTCGTCCACCTGCTCCTGCACCGCGGCACCTCCCGGTCCGTTTTTCCTCCGCCAGTCCCGGCACCAGTCCCGGCACCGGTCCCAGACTGTCACTGGACTTTTGTCCTAAGCCCCCCGGGGCACCCGAGAAAAGCCTTCCCACACCGAGTAATCTCGCACCTGAGAAGACGATCACGAGGAAGGACATTTCCATGCTCTCCCGCCTGTTCGCCGCCAAGGTCAAGGTCAGCGCACACTGCGACCTGCCCTGCGGCGTCTACGACCCGGCCCAGGCCCGCATCGAGGCCGAGTCGGTCAAGGCCGTCCAGGAGAAGTACCAGGCCAACGAGGACCAGGACTTCCGCACCCGCGCCCTGATCATCAAGGAGCAGCGCGCGGAGCTCGCCAAGCACCACATCTCGGTCCTGTGGAGCGACTACTTCAAGGCCCCGCACTTCGAGAAGTACCCCCAGCTGCACCAGCTGGTCAACGACACCCTGAAGGCCCTGAGCGCCGCCAAGGCGTCGAACGACCCGAAGACGGGCGAGAAGGCGCTGGAGCTCATCGCCGAGATCGACCGCATCTTCTGGGAGACGAAGAAGGCCTGATCTTGGCTTATGCCGCCTGACCTGCGATTTCTTCAACCGCCTGGTCAGTCTGTCCGCACCCGGTCCGCAAACCGCCGAGCACGGCGTCCATGACGGACCGGGTGCGGTCTTCTTCGCCCGGCCACAGGTGCGCGTCGGCACCGACCGAGAGCTCGACACCGCCGAGCGTCCTGCCGAAGTGCTCAACTGGCGCATCACCACTCAGCCGAGCAGACGCAGTCAGGCAGCACGTAAGCGAAGCGCTGTCGGCGGCATACCGCCCATGTCCACCGTGCCGCCGCGATCTACGACCGCAACGGTGGACACAAGGCCCGACGGCAGCGAGCGAGCGGTCACCCACCGGTGAGGTGTGCGGCCCGCTGTCGTAGCTGCTCCGCCTCGACGACGCTCTTGTACCGCTCCAGCCGGACCTGCATGTTCTGGGCGGCGTCGAGGACCTTCACGGAGCGGACGCCTTCCGCGCAGTCGAGGAATTCGGTCCAGGTGGCCAGGGCTCCGTCGAGGTCGCCTTGGCGGAGGTGGATCTCGCCGAGATGGCCGAGGACGCTGGCGCGGGACCTGCGGCGGTCGAGGCCGTGAATCTCCAGGGCCTGGCGGAGGTGTTCCTCGGCGCCGTCGAGGTCACCCATCTTGGCGTGGATCATCCCGGCCGTATAGGCCCAGCGGCCGTGGCTGAAGTGCGAGGCCCACGACTCGCCGGGCCCGCTCGTCGCGCGTTCGATGGCGGTCTGGGACGTGGTGAGGGAGCGGGAGGCCAGGCGGCGGTCGCCGTCGAGGGCGGCCGCGTCGGCGAGCGTGATCTCGTAGTAGGCGACCACGCGCGGATCGGAAATGTCCTTGGCGTACTCCACACACTTCTCGGACAGCCGCAGGGCGACCGCGCGGTGCTTGGGGCCGAGGTCCATGGTCTGAACGGCCAGGCCGCGCAAGGCGGTGGCGGCCAGCTCGGGGTCCTTGGCTTCGGCGGCGAGGCGGTAGGCGTGCGCGTAGTACTGCTGGGCCCGGCCCTGGTGCTCGGGGTCGTTGCCCTCGTCCTGGGCCATCCAGCCGGCGAGGTGGACGAGCTGGGAGGTGGCGGCGAACAGCTCGCGGCCGGTGGCCTCGGTGTAGTGCCCGTTCAGCCAGGGGGCCACGTCGTCGGTGAGGTAGCGGACGGCCAGGTGCCGGGCGTGTCCGCCGCCGAGCTCGGCGGCAGCGTCGCCGAGGGCCTGGACCATCTGCTTGACGGCGGCGACTTCACCCTTGCCGACCCGTACGGCTCCGGCCGGGGCCGAGCGGACACGCCGGGTGATGGCATCGAGATCGGGCAGCGCGAGCGCGCTGAGAGCGTATCCGCTGGTCGCGGCCAGGAACCTCCGGCGTTGCACGTCTCGCACCCCCAACTGGATGAGTGATCCCACGGTATCTGCGGGTTGTGGGCCGGGGTGATCTGATTCCGTCACTCCGGCCTGGTCTAACCCCAGTTCGAGAAGACGATCGATGTACGGCAGCCAGTACTCCGGCCGCCGCCGGGCTTCCATCCAGCGCCATGCGGACTTGCGGTCGAGCCCCTTGGGGCCGCGTCCTTCGAGGATGCCCAGCCTGCGTGCCAACTGGGACGGTCCCCAGCCACGTTCCTCGCACGCCATGCGGATGCGTGCGGCCAGTTCCTTGTCACTGAGCGTCAGCGTCCCCACCGTGCCCCTCCTGCCTTTGGGCCGGGCCCACGCAGGCCCACACAGGGCCCACGCTGGCCCACATCCTGCCCCCTCCCGACGGACGGTGACTAGCCGTTCACTGATGTTGCACCCGCAAGGGGCGGCCCTTGAGGGTCAGCCAAGTACGGGTGCGGCAAGGCCCGTTGACGTGCGCCCACGAAGGAGCGCACGAAACGGCGATGCAGAGGAAGAGGAGGTGGAACACCATGGAGACGACCAAGGCCCCGGCCTACGTCGCGCCGGTGGTTCTGGACGCCGGTTCCGTCGCCAAGGTGACGCTCGGCACCAAGAACTTCGACACCGACGACGACACCCAGTACAAGACGGGCACTGGCAGCGGCAGCTGACCCGGTCCGCGAAGCCGGGTGCGGCCCCACGCCGCACCCGGCTTTGCCCTTTGCGCAGCCGAACTTCGAGAAGGGGCGTGTGATGCGGTGGAGTACGGGTTGGGAGGGCGGCCCGGCGGTGTGGCGGCCCCGGGCGGGAAAACGGGTGCCGGGGCTGGGCGAGGTCTGGACGGCCGGGTGGCCCCAGGCCCAGGTCCGTACGGCCGGAGACGGTGCGGTCGCCCTGGCCGTCGTCGGGGTGTGCGGGGCCAGTGGGAATCAGCTGGAAGGCACCCTGGAGTTGGTGCGGCACCGGCGGTGGCGGGAGCTGACGCGGTGGCCGGGCTCGTACCTGGTGGCGGCCCGCAGCGGCCCCGTGTTCGCGGTGATCGGTGACCTGTCCGGGCAGCACCCGGTGTTCTACCGGCGCGAGCCGACGGGGACACGGTGGGCGACGTCGGCCACGGCCTTGGCCCGACTGGACGGGGCTCCGGTCGATCCCGTCGCGCTCGCCGCCCATCTGGCCCTCGGCCAACCCGACGTCCTCGCAGAGAAGAGCCTGTTCCGCAGCGTGCGCCGTGTCCCCTTCGGGCATCTGCTGGAGATCACTCCCGACGGAGCCCGCGTCGTGCGCTACGAGCCCTCCCAGGCCGAGCCGACGGACCTGCGGGAGGCGGCCCCGGTGGTGCGGGCGGCACTCGCCGAGGCCGTGGAAGCCCGCTTCGACGGCCGCCCGATCAGCTCCGATCTGGCGGGCCTGGACTCCACCACGCTCGCTTGCCTGGCCGCTCGCCGCCAGGCGGTGACGGCCGTGACGTTCACCGACGCCCGTCTGAAGGACGATGACCTCGCCTACGCGGCCCGCACGGCTGCCGCCGTCCCGGGCATCGACCACCACGCGGTCCCGGGCGGGAAGGAGACGGTCTACTACGCGGCCGTGGACGACATCACCGGCCTGCCGGTGACGGACGCCCCGAACGCCTACACGGTCACCGCCACCATCAAGCGGGCCGTCCTCGGCACTGTCGTGGACCACCAGGCACCCGGGGTGCACTTCACCGGCTCGGCCGGAGACGGACTGCTGTCCGCGCCGCCGGTCTACATCGCCGATCTGCTGCGGCACCGCCGGCACCGCCGGGCCTGGCAGCACGCCCAGGGGCACGCGCGGCTGCGGAACACCTCCGTGTGGGCCGTCCTCGCCCAGCACCGGCCAGCCGCCCGCAGCACGCTCCCCGACGAATGGCGACGCACGGCCGCCGAGCTCCAGGCCGGACCGAGGCCGTGGATGCCGCAGGCCCAGCGACCGGCGGCCTGGTCACCACTGCTGGCCACGGCCGACTGGATGACCGGCGACGCCCGCCATCAGCTCGCCGCTGCCCTCACCAGCACGGCCGACCAGCTCACCGAAGCGCCCGCGAGCCTGGCGGCCTGGTCGGAAGAGCAGGACCTCGCCCGCGTCGGGACGGACGTCAACGGCTGGAGGGAGCTGGCCCAGTCCGAGTACGGCATCGAGCTGGCCGCCCCCTACCTCGACAACGAAGTCCGCAGGGCCTGCCTCGCCGTGCCAGCCGAGGTCCGCGGAGCCCCCGGCCGATTCAAGGCCCTGCTCGCCGAAGCCTTCACCGGCAGCGGCATCGTGCCCGGCTTCGTGCTGGAGCGGCGGACCAAGGGCGGCTTCAGCGGTGTCTCCTACGCCGGGCTCGTCGAGCACGCCCCCGTCCTCCGCCGCCTGCTCGGCCCTTCCTCGCGGCTCGGCGCCATGGGGCTGATCACCGAGGAACCGGTGGCGGCGATGCTCACGCGGGCGGCGGCCGGGCTTCCGCTGGCCAAAGGCGCCCTGCACCTGGCCGTGGCCGCCGAGGTGTGGCTGCGGCAGCTCGAACAGCCGGTGACCTGGTGGGAGGAGACGCGACATGTGGCAGCTGCCTGACGGCGTCCACCCGGTGCTGACGGACGAGGGCGGGGCCATCCTCAGCGAACGCACCGGCCGCTGGACCTACCTGACGCCCACCGCGTCCGCGGCGGTGCTGTTCCTGCTGGCCGGCAACGACGAGGACCAGGCCGCCGGGCAGTACGCCGCCGCCTACGGATTGCCCCGGCACCAGGCCGCTGCCGACGTCCGCGCGGTGTCCGACGAACTCGCCGCGCAGGGCATCGCGGGGACGGCTGTGGCCCGCCGCCGACGGGGGTGGCGGCGGTGACCACCATGGAGTCGTTCTCCACCGCCCGCACCGGACCGTTCCGTGACCGCCTCGCCGCCGCCATCGGACTCGCCCTGGCCCTGGTCCTGTTGGCCCTGCCGTTCCGGCACACCGTCCGGGCCGCCCGGTGGGCCCGACGCGCCGGCCGACGCCCCCTCGGCCGGGAACGGGCCGAGGACCTGGTCGCCGCCGTGCGGCACACCGGTCGCCTGTGGCCCGTCCGAGCCGCCTGCATGGAGACCAGCCTCGGCGCCACGCTCGCCGCTGCCCTCCTCGGCCGCCGCCTCGACTGGTGTCTGGGAGTGCGGTTCTCCCCGCCGCCCACCGAGTACCACGCCTGGGCGTCCCTCCCCGATGACGGCCCGGTCGGCGAGTACACCGAGGCCGGATGGCACCACTTCGCGGCCTTGACGATCTGAACCCGTCAACCCTCCGCGTCAGCGTGGCGATTCACGTGTCCCCCAATCGCACTCGCCCGTTGAGGAACGCGTCCTGTCCCCACTCTCAAGGAGCCAACCCCCATGACCACCGCCATCGCCCCCGCAGTCGCGCAAGCTGCCGCCAGAGTCCCCGAGCGGCACTACACCCACAACGAGGCCCGGGGCGAGACCATCCACCGCACCAACCCG
Organism: Streptomyces sp. UNOC14_S4; assembly: GCF_020740835.1. Classification (GTDB taxonomy): domain Bacteria; phylum Actinomycetota; class Actinomycetes; order Streptomycetales; family Streptomycetaceae; genus Streptomyces. The sequence continues at coordinate 8,787 of NZ_JAINFC010000094.1, read as the reverse complement.
ACGTTTGTCCGCCGGGACTTGTCCTTCCTCGACGTCGAAGCGGGCATGCGCGTCCTGGAGATCGGCACCGGCTCCGGGCTGACCGGCGGCCTGCTCGCCGAACTGGTCGGCCGGACCGGGCACGTCGTATCCCTGGACATCGACCCGTTCCTGACCCGCTGGGCGAACCACATCCACGACGCCCGTGGGATCGGCAACATCCGCTGCCACGCGGTCAACGGCACCGACGGGTTCCCCGAGAAGGCGCCGTTCCACCGCCTGGGCGCCTGGTGCGCCCCGCCCCGGCTGCCGAAGACGTGGGTGGAACAGGTCAACGACGGCGGCCTGATCGTCGCCACCCTGCCGATCGCCCCCGTGCCGAACCTCGTGGTCGGCGCCACGATCCGCATCACCGACGGCCGCCCCTACGTCGAGCAGGTCTTCCCCGGCGCCTACATCGAGACCGCCGGCTCGCCCCGCAGCACCTTCGCCGTCCCGCCCCGGTGGGTGGACTGGGAGAACCGCGTCCCGGCCACCTCGTGGATCTCGGTCGCCTGGCGCGACCAGGACGACTGGAAGAACACGGGCGCCCACGCCACCCTCGACCGACTCCTCGACCCCGGCCACACCGAGCAGTACCAGGGCGAGGCCATCGACTGGTCCAGCCTGCGGCTGTGGCTGGCCGTCACCGGGACACGGCTGACCATGACCGAACTGGCCGAAGACGTTCCCGGCCTCGGGCACTCCACCCGCCACTCGGCCGCCGTGGTCCAGGAGGACGGCACGATCCTCGCCGACTCCGCCGACTCCGGCTCCCTGACCGTCCTGCGCGGCTGGCTCGCCGCCTGGGACGACGCCGGACGCCCCGGCCTCGACGCCTACACCCCCACCCTCGTGCCCGACATGGACACGGACGTCCCCGGCTGGGACCTCCGCCTCAGCCGATAGCAGCCAGCCAGCCCAGAACCTCGGCGGCCAGAGATGAAGACCGCGGGTCGCGCCTCCTCACCGCAGATGAGGAGGCGCGACCCGCATTGTCCGCCACCACAAGCCCGTCTGGCTCGCCCACGGGCAACTCACCGGACACAGCGATCGGACGTTTTACGCGGATTCGCGCTCGGCGAGGAACACGTCAAGAAGCTGGAACATCACGTCGATCGCGCGCCTTTCATCCTCGGGCGGCAGGCACCACATGTCGTCCCACCCGTCCGGCAGGGCGATGTGAAGGACTTGCCCGGGCCATGCGTGGTTGCAGTCCTGGCCGCGGTGGGCGACGAGCCATTCACGCCAGCCGACAAGGCCCGGGCCGTTATGGCGGATTGCATGCTGGTCGTAGCCGGTCAGGAAGGCTGCCAGCATGGGGAAGGATGCCCTGCCGACGAACATGCCGGGTCGTTGTCGGACCGAGGCAAAGTAATCGCGCTCACTCAGCTCGGAGAGTTGCTTCATGCCGTGTCTTCCTGGGGGTAACCGCTTCGCGGGAGGAAGCGTCCGTCAGGAGCCCGGGGCGGAACGTCATGAGCAGGTTTCATGTCTGCGTCCTCCTGTCCGTCGAGGGTGATGATCTCAACGGTCCGGTTTGCCTTCCACCACTGGTCGAGGGCTTCCTGAGTCCAGTAGTTGCGGCCGCGCCAGCGGTCCGGCTGGGGGAAGTCCTTCACCGACGAGACGGAGTTGGGTTTGATCCTCAGCTGGGCGGCCACCTGCTCGGTGGTGAACCACGGCTGTCCGTCCGGAGACGCCAGCACGTCGTCCACGGCTGTCGGGTCGATCGTGTCGCGCATCACGCGCCGTTTCTTCTTCTCCTCCTCTTTCCTCTTCCCTGCTTCCTCCAGTTGAGGCGGTAAGTCGTCACACGTCGGGCAGAAGAGCTGCGCTGCACGTCCGCAGTGCGAGCACTGCATGACTCGTCGTTCGTGGCAGCGTGAGCATCGTTGGTGCTCGTCCTTGCGCTTACTCACTGGGCGGATCCAGCGATCCGAGTGGGCCGCGGAGTCTGAGCCGCGAGCAGGGCGACGAGCGTCGCCAGTGCGCCGAGAAGCTCGGTGATCGGCCGGACGCCCTCCCTGAAGCAGAGGATCAGCACAACGACGACGACGAGAGGGCGGACGTTGGGGAACACGAGCCCAGTGCCGCACGTGCGCGTTGACCTGGGACTGAGAGCCATAAAGACCTCCACGAATAGGGCTTTGAGGGCTGCGTTCGCGGCCCGTAGGAGATTCCTATCGGCCTTCGTGTCAAGGGGAAAAGGGGCGACCAAGTCCCAGGTCCACTCCCCGATTTTCCGATCTTTTGGGAGATAAGGGGCATTCTGATTCCGAGGTCCACGAGCACTCGTCGGACCGGTCGCCGATGAACGGTCCGACGAGCGCCCGGGGCTGAATGACTGCCGCGGTGAAGATCTGCATCGCGTCTGCCTGGATCAGCGACCAGCTAAGCAGGTCCGACGAAGTCCGCTACTGATCCCACTGGCGCTTGGCATAATGCGCGAATGGATCTAGGGGGAACAGCATCAATTGCCGGCGCCGCTGCTGTAGTTGGAGCGGGACTCGGCGCCTTCGGCGTCGTACGCGCGGCCAAGAACACGGGGAACTCCCAGCGCCGCTCGCAGCACGAACACTGGCGGCGGCAAACCCGCGCAGATGCCTACGCCCAGTTCGTCAACGCGACAGCGGAACTTGCGCCAGTGATATCCGCCCTCGCCTCGACAGAGGACCCGGTACCGACAGAGCTGCCGGAGCGAGCCGCCGAAGCGCGCCGCCTCATGTCGGCGCTCTCGAAGGCCGAGAGCACCGTGGCTCTGGCGGGGCCTGACGTCGTCGCCGCGGAAGCCAAGTCCGTAACGCGGGATTACGGGCTCATCCTGCGCAGAACCCTCGTGGGGCTAGGGCTGGAGCCGGCCAGGCGAGGCGACCCACCACCGTTCAGAACTGCTCAATGGCCGAGCTTGAGCCACTTCCGCGAGCTGGCTCGATCCGCCCTGGACGATCCAGGCGGCGCCCTGGAACAGCAGCCATAACAGCCGTCACCAAGCAGATGACACCAAGTCCATCGCCACCCTCCCCTGTCGGCTTCCTGGCTGGCGGGAGCATCCCGGGATCAGCAGCGGACTTCGCTGGGTCCGCTTAGCCGTGCGTCTTCCGTGACGCGGAGGACCTCCCGGGCTTCCGTCCGCTACCGACTGTCGCCAGTGCCCATGATCCGCTGACAGCGCTCACCGAATGGCGGACCCTACAGCGGCCCCGGGGGGCATCCACCGATCTACAAGGGCGGAGGGGGCGGCCCAGAGCAGTCCGCACACAGTCCGCAAGACACCCGATCAGGACCGTCGCACCCCATCGCCAGCAATCAGCAAAAGGCCAGGTCAGTGACCCGCAGCACCCATCGCCGCAGGTCGCCGCCCCGGCCCGTTACTAGGAGACCAAGAAGGCCTGATCCGGCCTTGGGTCACTCGACCGGTGGCGGGGATGCCGTGAGGCGTCCCCGCCACCGGTCGTTCATGTGGTCCGGTCCGTGACCTGCGCGAGGAAGTCGGTGTTCGCCTTCACGTCGTGTCCGAGGGACAGGGAGCACCGGGGCAGCTCACCGAGGCGCCCGGGCAGAGGCCCGGTTCCGGGAAGGCCGGCCAGCAGGAGGCCGAAGACGTCGGGATAACGGTCCTCCGTACCCGCGGTGAAGAAGTCGTCGGCTGCCACGGCTCGGTCCTCGTCGAGGAGGGCGGGCTCGGCACCCGGGGTGATGCGGGGGAAGAGAACGCGGGTGGCGCCCCCTTCGGTGGCCAGGGTAAGGCCGAGCCAGGTGTGGAGCTGATCGGGGAAGAACTGGGGCTTGAGTTCCTTGCCGGACTCCTTCCACAAGGGGGTGCGGATGCCGGAGTGGAGTGCGTCGGTGACCTTCCGGTGCTGGGTGGGGTGGAGCTGTTCGCCGCGCTGGACGCGTTCGTGGACTTGGTCGTACCAGCCGAGGGCGTCGAGGAGGCCGAGGCCGATGGCGGCGGCCGAAGGCCAGGGCAGGGCCCGCAGCCGGTCGCCCTCGCGACGGATGAAGACGCGGTCGTTGGCCAGCAGCTGCCAGCCGGCGCGGGCCAGGAGGAGGGCGGTGGTGGTCTTGCCTGCGCCCTTGTCCCCCAGGACCAGCACGGCCTGCCCATCGCGGACGACGGCGGAGGCGTGCAGGATCGACCAGCCGTCAGCCACCAACTGTCCACGGACGACTTCGCGGGCGAGGCGGGCGGCGGCCAGGGCGACGGGGACGTCCTCGCAGCCGTAGATGTGCAGGGGCCCACCGGGCTCGGCCCGGTAGACGAGCTTGTCGTCGGGCTGGGAAGCGATGACGCTGCCGTCGGCGTCCCGGTCGACGAGCATGCACGAGTTCGCGTAGACGACCTCCTCGTGGGAGTGGTCGGCCACGCGCCGAGCGATCTCGGCGACCCGGTCGGCGTTGACGTCGGCGATCACCGCTGCGTCGGCGTCCGGGGCAGCGCTGGTGGCATTCCACCAGGGACCGAAGTAGCGGTGAGCCCAGTCGGTGACCACCGGGCTGTTGCTGGTGACGGTCGCGGCCTGGGTGGCCGTGGCGATACGGACAGCGGTCTGGGGCACTGCGGTCTTCTCTTTCTGTCGGGGTTGCACGGGGACGTACAGGCGGGCCAGAAGCTCATAGGCATCACGGAGCTTGGCGTCGGCGACAACCAGCTGGCGGGCCTCGGCAGCGTCCAGCCGGGGGAGGCATACGGTCGGGGTTCCGGCAGTGAAACGCAACGGAATTCCCCTCCACCGTCCCTCGTGGTTGACGCACAGCTCCGTCACCACGTCGTCCAGGCCCAGGCCCGCACGGAGGGCAGCGATCACCGCCCCGGCGGGGCCGCAGCGGGTGCGGCCCAGTCCCGCGTTGATCCGCCGGGGCCGGTCGGCCAGCTCGTCGCGGACCTGCCGCAGGGGTACCGGCACAGGCAGGCCTCCGACGCGGGTGGCCGATGCGCACACCACGGCCTGGTCTCCGTGCTCGCCGATCACGTGGCCGTCCACGGCCTGCGGAGGCACGTCCAGGAGACGGGCGAGGGTGAGGCGGTAGCGGGCGGTGTCGATGTTCGAGCCGACCCCGTACACGTGAGAGCAGCCGGAGACCTCGGCGAACAGCTGGGTGAGGACGTCGACGGGGTTGGTCACCATGAGCACGAGTCCCTGGTAATGGGCCAGTTTCCGTGCGAGGTCGGCGATGACGGGGGCGTTGGCGTTCAGGCCGGCCATCCGGATATCGGTGCGGGCGGTGTTGGTGAAATCGCCCCGTGGGCAGACGACCACCGCTTCGCAGGAGGTGAGCTGTCCGGCGTCGGTGATGTGGACCGCCCGGACGGAGGAGGCGGTGACCTGGCACATGTCCTCCAGATCGGTCACCAGGGCCTGGGCCGAGAGCCTGGTGCGGGAGACGATGCGGACGGACTCGCACCAGCCTCCGGCCGCCAGCAGCATGGCCACGCTCTGGCCGACGGCCCCGGCACCGATCACTCCGACCGCGCCGACCAGCGGCGGCGTCACCGGTCGGCCGCCTTCGCCACGTCGGCCAGGGCGAGCCGCCACACCGCCCGCGGGTCCGTCCCGGCGAGCAGGTTCGCGGTGGTGCGGTCGAGCAGGGTGCACACCGCCACAGCCTGCCGGGTGATCCGGCAAGCGTGCTCTCCTCGGACACGTCCAGCGTCCGACGCTGGGTGACCCTCGGGGGGATGCCCCGGCACCCCGTGCCCGCCATCCTCGCCGACATCTTCTCGGCGCGCTTCGGATACCGGGTCACGACCTACGACCTCGGGCTCGGCGAGTCGCCGGACGTTGACCGGGCGCTCACCTACAGCTCATCGTGGGCCGTGACGGTCGAAGCTGTCACAGAGCTAGGGAGAGCGGACGTGGACAGGCGGAGTTTCCTCGCGGGGGCACCCTTCGCGGCGGTCGCAGCAGTAGGGCCGTCCCGCGACTGGCTCCTCAACACCCTTGACCAGCAGCCTGAACCGGGACGGCAAGTCCGACTCGAAGACGTGACGGCCGTCAAGAACATGTTCGGCGCGTTCCAGGAGATGGACATCTTCCAAGGCGGTGGCAGTGGCCGTCTCGCCCTCACGGCCTACATGAACCAGCACGTCTACCCATTGCTGCGCCGGACCCACACCGAGGAAGTACGGCACGCGCTGTGCTCGGCCGCTGCCGAGCAGACCTACCTTCTCGGCTGGATGGCCTTCGACTCGGGCGAACACGGCACAGCACAGCGGTACTTGATCCAGGCCCTTCGACTTGCCGAAGAGTCCAAGGACCCGGCACTCGGCGCACACGTGCTTGCGGGCATGGCGGACCAAGCGACGCTGCTCGGGCACCCCGACGAGGGGAAGCGCCTCGCCCAGGCCGGCCGCCAGGGGCTCGTCCGCACCGACTCCCCTGCCTGCCTCGCCGACCTCTGGACACTCGAAGCCAGGGCCCACGCCGTCCTCGGCGACAAGAAAGCCACCGTGCACGCCATCAGCCAAGCCGAACAGAGCTTCGCCAAGGTGGACGCGGCCAAGGAACCCGAGTGGGCCAAGTTCATCGACCCCGCGTACCTCGGCGGCGAGTGGGCCAACGCCTTCCGCGACATCGGCCGGCCGGACCACGCCGAAGCACACGCCCGCGCCTCGATCGCCCACGCCCGCAAGCAGAACCGGGCCCGCCGCGGAGCCATGTCCCAAGCCGCCCTCGCCGTCACCCACTTGCAGCGCCAGGACCTCGAAGCCGCACACGCAGCCGGGGTCCGCACACTCGACCTCGCCCGCCGGGTGAAGTCGTCCCGCAGTGTGGAGGCCGTCCAGGATCTCCAGCGGCGCATGATCCCCTTCGGCAAACACCCCCTCGTAGCTGACTTCAACGAGCGGGCTCGAGTCCTCCGGGCAGCCTGAGTCGGCGATCCGGCTCCGCACTCCGGGGTCGCCGGCCTCACCCGGCCGCAACCCGTGCGAGTGGCAGAAGGCCGCGACGAACGCCGGCGCAGTGGGAGACTGCGCCGGCGTCGGCGGAGCGGCGGCCGTCGCCCGGCTCAGCCGAGGTCGCTGGAGTACCAGTTCCAGCTCATCGAATTGTCGTTGTCCCAGGCCTTCACCGGCCGGGAGACCGCGTCGTCACGACCGGCGAAGGTGTGCAGCGCGACCTTGTTCTTCCCGCCGTCCTGACCCCTGTTGTAGAGGATGCCGAGGTCGGCCTTGCCGTCACCGTCGAAGTCCCCGGCCACCAGCTTGCTGCGGTCGGCGTTCCAACTGCCGGTCGTGGTGTCGTTGTTGTCCCAGGCGCGCTTGGGGGCGTTGATGCCGTCCGCACGGCCGTAGCCGATATGGAAGGCCGTGTGGAAGGTGCCGGACTTGTCCTTGCCCTCGTCGTAGAGGATGCCCAGGTCGGCCTTGCCGTCACCGTTGAAGTCGCCCGCGACCGGCTTGCTGCGCTCCCCGTTCCAGCTGCCCGTGGTGCGGTCGTCGTTGTCCCAAAAGCGCTTGGGGGCGTTGATGCCATCCGCACGGCCGTAGCCGATGTGGAAGGCGGTGCGGAAGTTGCCGGTGCCGTCCTGGCCCTCGTCGTAGAGGATGCCCAGGTCGGCCTTGCCGTCACCGTTGAAGTCACCCGCGACCGGCTTGCTGCGCTCCCAGTTCCAGCTGCCCGTGGTGCGGTCATTGTTGTCCCACGCCCGCTTCGGCTCCTGGACCCCGTTGGCCGTGGCGTAGGCGATGTGGAAGGCGGTGTGGAAGGTGCCGGTGTTGTCCTTGCCCTCGTTGTAGAGGATGCCGACGTCGGCCTTGCCGTCGCCGTTGAAGTCACCCGCGACCGGCTTGGACCGCTTCCAGTCCCAGGACTGGCTGCTCCGCCACTGCTTCACCGGCTTGTCGAAGCCGGACCCGTTGCTGGTGAAGGTCCACAGGGCGGTGCGGTTGTTCTTGGTGTCGTCCTGGCCCTCGTTGTAGAGGACGCCGATGTCCGTCTTGCGGTCGCCGTTGAAGTCGCCGGCGACGATCTTGGAGTTGGCCCAGTCCCAGGAGCCCGTCCCCGCCTCGAGGTTGTCCCACACCTTCACCGGCGTGGCGAACGAGCCCTGGCCCGTGCTCAGCAGCGTCCACAGCGCGGTGTGGTTGTCCTTGCCCTCCCGGTCGTAGCCGTAGAGGATCGCGATGTCGGCCTTGCCGTCGCCGTTGAAGTCGCCGGTGGCCTGCCCGGCCGTGCCCCGGTTGGCGACGAAGAAGGAGACGCCCGAGGACGTCGGCCCGGTCTGGCCCGCGTCGTTGACCGCGCGGGCGGTCACGGTGTGCGGCCCCTCCGCCAGGGTCGTGGTGTCCACGCTCACGCTGTACGAGGGCCCGGACCCGGAAGCCGTACCGACGGCGTCGCCGTCCACGAAGAAGGTGGCCCCGGTCGGCTTCCCCTGCTCCTCGGTGACGGACGCGGTCAGCGTGACCGTACCGCTGAGCACGCCACTGTCCTCCGGGCCCGTGACGCGGGTGACGGGCGGGGTGGCGCGCGGATACGGGTCGACGCCGTCGTTGACCAGGCCCACCCGCCTGCCGCAATCGGGCCACGGGCGCGGACCCTCGGCGCGCAGGAGCCGCTCCGCCACGGTGATCTGCTGTTCCTTGGTCGCCTTGTGGGGGTAGGCGGCGAACTCCGTGCCGCCGTAGGCGTCCCAGGTGGACTTGGTGAACTGGAGGCCGCCGTAGAACGGGCCGACCGGGTTCACAGCCGTCCAGTCGCCCGTGGCCTCGCACTGGGCCATCCGCGCCCACATCGCGCGGGCTGTCTCTTATCCACTTCT
>NZ_JAINFC010000939.1 GCF_020740835.1 Streptomyces sp. UNOC14_S4 | reverse complement strand
CGCCCACCCCCCAGGCGCCTACTGGCTCCTGCCACCCCCCGCGGACAGAACGGAACTCTGCCACGCGACACACGTCCAAGATGTGATTACGCGGCCATGCCGGATGCCGACGAGATCGGCCTGAGCACCTACGTCGCCGTCGCCGTCCGTTGCCCGCTGGAACAACCGAGGAGCGACATCATTGTCGGCTCCGCCGACGATGACCGCGACGTCCCCGGAAGGGAGACCGGCGTGTCTGACGACCCGGTCGAGCAGTTCACAGCGGCTGTGGGCGAGACGTTCGTCTCGTCCGCTGCCGTGTCGGACCGATGCGACTCGATCGCGTGGAAGGCCGTCACTTCCGCCGGTACGTACGTGGTGAAGGCGAACACGGAGGGCGGAGACGGCAGCGGCATGTGGCTTGCCCTCGCGCAGGCACGTGACGGCGATACTCCGGCCGTCAGAAGGCTCCTGGCCGGTGTGACGAGCAGCCTGGCCGACGCCCCGTCCGCGCGGCCGACGGTGGCCGAACTCGCCAGTGCTCTTTAGCAGGGTCTGTGTCGCGTAGTCGCTTTTGATGGGCGCAGCCGGATTCCAACTGCCCTTGCCCGCTGCGGAGGCCGATCAGGTACCCGGCTTTCACCTGGAGCCTGGCTTGCTGGTCCGCTGGATCGATAGGCTGGCGTGAAGCTAGGTGCTTTGCCTGAGTAGCGGGAAGTGAGTAAAAACGAGGCGCGGCCGGGATGAACGCGCTGGTCAGGAAGTGTGGTCCCCGCACGCGCGGGGGTGGTCCCCGCAGCGGTGGGTGTGGGCGGCCATGGCACCGGTGGTCCCCGCACGCGCGGGGGTGGTCCCATCATCCTTCGGTACGCGGAGCTGCACGACCGGTGGTCCCCGTATGCGCGGGGGTGGTCCGGGCATCCTTCAGTTCGGCGACGAGGAATGGACGTGGTCCCCGCATGCGCGGGGGTGGTCCGCAGATCCCGTGCCGGAAGTGGGTCGAGGCCAAGTGGTCCCCGCACGCGCGGGGGTGGCCCGGACGCGTTCCCGGAGGTCCGGCGCACGCTGCAGTGGTCCCCGCACGCGGGGGTGGTCCGCAGCGCGCCGAGCGTACCGCCTGCAAAGGCATATGGTCCCCGCGCACGCGGGGGTGCCCCGCGACGTGCACCCGCCAGACGACTCACCACGAGAACCGGGGGCCGAGGGAGAGAGCTCCCCCGCCC
>NZ_JAINFC010000938.1 GCF_020740835.1 Streptomyces sp. UNOC14_S4 | reverse complement strand
CCCTCGTACTCCTCCCCCCAGATTCCCTTCACGCCGCTACCGTCATATGCGGGCGCCATAGCGGCGAAGACGTATGAGGGGACGTGCGTGCGATGAGTCTCGGCGACGACGGCTACGGCCCGGACTCCGGACGTCAAGGGGGTGACTACGGCGAATTCGGCGGCACCGACCGCCACCTGACCCGCACCCGCCTCCCGGAGGGCGAGACCGACCCGTACGGCCCACCACGCCGCGCCCGCGGCGGGCACATGTCCAGCCGCAACGTGATGACGGTCGTCGGCGTCGTGGTCCTCCTCATCGCGGCGATCGCCTTCGCGAACCGGGGGGATTCGTCGTCGGACGACGGGGATTCGATGAGCAGTCACCCGAACGGGCAAGCGACTGCACCGACCGGCACAAAACCCGTCGGCGCCAAGACCGGAGGAATTGCGTCCGGGTTCGCTCACACGGAGCAGGGAGCCCAGTCGGCCGCGTCGAACTTCGCCGTGGCTCTGGGCGGGGACGGCATGTTCAGAACGGACACCCGCCACTCGATCGTGGACACCGTCTACACCCCCGACGCGGCGGCATCGTTGCAGGGCCAGATGGACAAGGCCTACGGCGCCGACTTCCTCAAGAACGTCGGCCTGAATCCCGACGGCTCCGCGCCGAAGGGCCTGACCTTCGTCTCCCGTACCGTTCCCGTGGGTTCGAAGGCCACTGCGTACAACGACGGCGAAGCCACGGTCGAGGTCTGGTGCACCGGCCTGGTCGGCCTGGCCGGACAGGGCTCGACGAAGCCAGTCTCCCAGACGTGGTTCACCATCTCCCAGAAGCTCAGCTGGGTGGACAACGACTGGAAGATCGCTTCATCGAGCCAGAAGCAGGGCCCGGCACCTGTCAGCGGCGATGTGCCCGCCGCGGGAGCCGACGACATCACCAACGCGGTCAAGGGGTTCGGGGGATTCACTTATGCCAGGTAGCCGCCGTCTCCGCGGCGTCTCCGTCCTGTCGGTGCTGGTGACCGCCCAGGTGGCCGTCCTGTCACTGGCTTCGAAGGCCATGGCGGACCCGACGCCGACGCCCTCAGGTCCTACGCCGTCAGCCCCCGCCCCGTCGGCTCCGACGCCGTCGGCTCCGGCCTCGGTGTCGCCCTCCGCCACGCCCTCGCCGGGCGCCAGCCACAGCAAGAGCCCTTGCGACCTGATCTCGGGCCTGGCCAAGGA
>NZ_JAINFC010000937.1 GCF_020740835.1 Streptomyces sp. UNOC14_S4 | reverse complement strand
GTGTGCGGCCGAGGCCCCGTACCGCGGGGTGTGGGCGCGGGGGAGTGGGTGAGATCTTCGGTGAGCCGGACGACGTCGTCTCCGATCGCATCCAGCGCGGCAGTGGCGTCGCGCAGCCGCCGGACGGCATCGCTGGGGCTGGGGCCGGGGTGCTCGTCGAACCAGATACTGGCCCTCTCCAACAGGTCATACAGGCCCGACAGATGGCCGCGCGGATCTTCGAGCGCTTCCTGGAGTATGCGTGCCGCTTCTGCTGAGGAGCGTGCGCCGGTGACACGGTCGGCTGGTGTCAGGTCCATTGGGGCCTCAACGTCGTATCTGGCTGCGGGGAGCCCACAGCGGAGGGTTCTTCGGCTTGGGCGGAATGGGCTGGAGATCGGTACGGCTCTGCCAGGCCGCGGACTTCACGACCGCCGCCTGAGCAGTCGGCGTCGTCCGCTGCGCCCTGCCCTGCGTCGTGTTCTGCTGGTGCTCGTTGGTGCGGCGCTGGGTGGCGGCCTGCTGGGGTGGTGCGGGGTCGAGGCTGATGTCGGCGGCGACCTGGTAGCGGGCGGCGCGTAGGGAGGCGATGGCCTGGCGGGTGCGGCGTTCGCCGTCGTGCTCCGGGTTGGCCAGGGCGTAGAGCTTGCTGCCGGGGACGGGCTGGAAGTCGAGGAGCTTGAGTACGTGGTCGGCGACGAACAAGTCCTGGGTGTTCAGGGCGACGTAGCCGAATTCGGGGTGGCGGCCGACGACGACATGAGGGTCTGGGTTATCCACAGGGGTGTGCTCCGTGCTGGGGAAGAGTGTGAAGGGCGTCACCGGTGGCGGCAACGAGGGCACGGCGGTGACCGGCGGCACGTGGCTACGTTCAACGCCCGCGCGGGACGCCGCCGGTGGCGGTGGTCCTGGCTGGCGTCGGGGAGGCGGCTGTCGCCGTGGGGGTGGCGCGTGCGGTGTGGTTCTGGTCGAGGAGATCGGACCAGATGTGCTCACCGTGGGCGTGGGTGAGGGAAGCGATCTCTCCCACGCCGAGCCGGAGTTCGGTGAGATCGCGATGGAGCTGCTGGATGCGAGCGGCGATGGCGTAGAAGGAAACGGTGAACTCACTGCGCAGCGGGGCCGGTCCGGTCTCGGCAGCGCGTGCGGCGCTGTGACGGACCACTGCTTCCAGACCGGGAAGCGGGCCGGTCCTCGGGTCGAGTGCTTCGTCGAGGATCGCGGCTACCTCTGTCTCTTATCC
>NZ_JAINFC010000936.1 GCF_020740835.1 Streptomyces sp. UNOC14_S4 | reverse complement strand
GACCTAAGGCCCGCGCCCCACGGGACCAACGTCCCGGTTTCGGAAGTCGCAACCGAGCGACAACCGAACCCCATCCGCCCCGACAACCATGACCGCACAACCTCGGAGCTGTCCCCGCCGTCAGCCCCAGGAGTCACCCCGTGCAGTCCCTCCCCTCCCGTAGCGTCGCTGTCGTCCTCGGTACCCGCCCCGAGCTCGTCAAGCTCACCGACCTCGTCCGTCTCCTGGGCCCCGCCGCCCACCTGGTGCACACGGGTCAGCACTACGACGAGGAGCTGTCCGGCCGCTTCCTCACCGAGCTCGGTCTGCCCGAGCCGACCTTCCTGACCGGTGTCGGCGGGCAGCCCCGCGCCGTGCAGATCTCCGCCGCGCTCGCCCAGCTCGACGAGCTGTTCACCGCCGAGCCGCCGCTCGCCGTCGTCGTCCAGGGCGACACCAACGCGGCCCTCTCCGGCGCGCTCGCCGCGAACGCCCGCGGCATCCCGCTGCTGCACGTCGAGGCCGGGCTGCGCAGCCACGACCGCAACATGCCCGAGGAGCACAACCGCGTCCTCATCGACCGCATCGCCGACGTGCTGTGCGCCGCCACCGAGGACAACCGCGCCAACCTGCTCGCCGAGGGCATCGACGACGCCCGCATCGCGGTCACCGGCAACACCGTCGTGGAGGCCGTGCACGGGCAGCTCCCCGACGCCGCCGGGCGCGCCGCGCTGCTGGCCCGGCACGGGCTCGCCGAGGACGCGTACGTCCTGGCCACGGTCCACCGCCCCGAGAACACGGACTCGCCGGAGGCCCTGCGCGCCATCCTCACCGAGCTGGCCGCCCTCGCCACCGCCGACCGCCCGGTCGTCCTGCCGCTGCACCCGCGCACCCGGGCCCGTATCGAGGCCGCGGGCCTGACCGGCCTGCTCGCCCCGCTGACGGTGAGCGCCCCGCTCGGCTACGGCGAGTTCCTCGCCCTGGCCCGGCACTCCGCGCTCCTGGTCTCCGACTCCGGCGGCATCCAGGAGGAGTGCACGGTACTGGGCCGCCCGCTGGTGGTCGTCCGCCGCTCGACCGAGCGCCCGGAGGCCATGGCGGACTTCGCCGACCTGGTCTCCCCCGGCCCCGAGATCGGCACCGTGGCGCGCCGCCGCCTGGCCGAGGGTGCCGCCGGTCTCGACCGGCTGGCCGCGCTCCCGAGCCCCTTCGGTGACGGGCTGGCGTCCGAGCGGATCGTGACGCTC
>NZ_JAINFC010000935.1 GCF_020740835.1 Streptomyces sp. UNOC14_S4 | reverse complement strand
GGCGGGCACCGCGTACGCGTGCGTGGCGCTGTGGGCCTGCTCGCCGTACGCGTTCGCGCTGTGGGTGCCGTACTCGGAGGCGGTCTTCAGCGCCGCCCTCGTGTGGTGCCTGGTGGCGCTGCTGAGGCGCCGCTGGCTGCTCGCCGCCGGGCTGTGCGCGCTGGCGGGGACCGTGCGGCCCACGGCCTCGGTGCTGGTCGGCACGGTGGTGCTGACCGCGGGGTGGGCGGTGGTCAAGCGGCGGGACGGCTGGCGGCCGTGGGCGGCCGTGGTGACGGCGCCGCTGGGGCTGCTGGGGTGCTGGCTCTACCTGGGCGGCAAGGTGGGCCGGGTGGACGGCTGGTTCGAGGCGGAGCGCGCGTGGGACCAGTCGTTCGACTTCGGCCGGGGCACCGCGCACGTGCTCAAGGGGATGCTGCTCTACCACCACACGGGCCGGGCCGGTGACCTGCGTGGCGCGGTGGTGCTGGGGCTGGTGGTGCTCACGGCGATCGGGGTGCTGGCCCTCGCGCTGGACCGGAGCGTGCCGCGGTCGCTGGTGGTGCTGGTCGCCGGGGCGTGGGTGCTGATGGTGGGGACACCGGGCTCGCCGCTGTCCAAACCACGCTTCATGCTTCCGTTCCTGCCGGTTCTGCTGCTGTTGGTGGCCAGGCCGCTCGCGCGTGCTCCGCTTGGGGTGCGGGTATGTCTTTACGGCGGAGGTGCGGTGGTCTCGGGGTGGTACGCGGCGGGGTTGCTCGTGCTGTTCACGGGGTCGCCGTGAGACGAGGGGCCGCTGTCGCCGGTGTGCCGTCCACGGCCCGGCAGGGCGCGGAACACCCAGGCGCGGTAGGACCAGAAGCGGAAGAGCGTGGCCGCGCCGATGCCGAGGAACTTGAACAGGTTGTTCTCGAACGGCGTGTCCCATCCGCACCAGTAGGTGGCGGCGTAGAGGATGCCGTTCTCGATGACCAGGCCGGCGGCGCTGAAGGCGGCGAAGAGGGCCACCTCCCGGGCGCGGTGGCTCCTGTCGCGGTCCCGGTAGGCGAAGTGGCGCAGCCCCGCGTAGTTGAAGGCGATGGCGACCACGGTGGCGAGCACGCTGCACCGGACGACGGGCAGGGGCGTGACGGCGCGGCAGAGGTTGAAGACCGCGAGGTTGACGACGATCCCCAGGCCGCCGACCGTGCCGAACTTCGCGAATTCCCGGGCGAGGGCCGCCAGTGGTGCCGGGCCGGAGGAGCCGGAGGGGTCAGAGGG
>NZ_JAINFC010000934.1 GCF_020740835.1 Streptomyces sp. UNOC14_S4 | reverse complement strand
CGCCCCCACCCACGTACGCGCTGCCGCACTTCGCCCCGGTCCGCGTGGGGAAGGCCCGCTACGGACGGCCCTGGCGGGCTCTCCGGAGCCGCCGCCTCACGGCCGTGATCGTCACTGCTGCGGGGGCGGTGACCCTCCTGTGCCTGCCCGCGCTGACGCACTACCGCTTCGCATGATCAACCCGACAGAACGCTCAGACCTGGCAAAATCCTCCAGAGCTAACAGAAGCCTCCATTCCGGAACTACCGGAGGAGGCAGAGATACAGAGAGGCTGCTCGGTGAGCGAGAAGAAGACAGGCGTCCTTGGCGGTTTCAAGGCATTCCTGATGCGGGGCAACGT
Organism: Streptomyces sp. UNOC14_S4; assembly: GCF_020740835.1. Taxonomy (GTDB): domain Bacteria; phylum Actinomycetota; class Actinomycetes; order Streptomycetales; family Streptomycetaceae; genus Streptomyces. The sequence continues at coordinate 907 of NZ_JAINFC010000934.1, read as the reverse complement.
CATCGACCTCGCGGTCGCCGTTGTCATCGGCGCGGCGTTCACCAACATCGTCAACTCGGTGGTCAAGGGCGTGATCAACCCGGTCATCGGCGCCTTCGGCACCAAGGACCTCGACCGTTACGCGGCCTGCCTCAAGGGCCCCTGTGCGAAGAACAGCGCCGGGGAAGTGACCAAGGGTGTCTTCATCCAGTGGGGCACCGTGCTCAGCGCCTCGCTGACGTTCCTGATCACGGCCGCGGTCGTCTACTTCCTGATGCTGCTGCCCATGAAGCGCTGGCAGGACCGCCAGGCGGCCAAGAAGCCCACCGAGCCGAGCAAGCTCACCGAGGTCGAGCTGCTGGAGCAGATCCGGGACGCGCTGCTCGACCAGCACCGCGGCCCGGAGGCGGAGAAGGTGCCCGCTCAGCGCTGATGACCGCCCGGCACCGACCCCTGCCGCAGGTCGGGAGCCGACTCGTCACGCGAGCCCGACTCGTACCTCGGGCCCAGCCCGTACCTCGGGCGCGGCCCGCATCTCAGGTGCGGCCCGCATCTCAGGTGGCGCCCGAGCCTCGGGTGCGGCGCGGAGCACCGACGCTCTCCGGAGCCACGGCGCCGCCGGGTCCCCGGGCACGCTCGCGGGCTCAGATGTGGTGGGGCGGCTTCTCGTCCAGGAAACGCGCCAGATCGGCGGCGCTGTCACCGCCGGTCGGCCGCTCGCCCCAGCCGCGGTCCGTGTCGTCCGAGGACTGCTGCGACAGCGGGTCGTCGAAGATCAATGCGGCGGCGGGGTTGCGCGGCCGCGGCGCGGGCTCGGAGGCAGTGCTCATGCCTCCAGAGTACGGAAGCCCGTCACCCCGCTCGTCGCGCGCCCGCCCGCCGCAACAGCGACAATCACCGCATGACCGATGTGACAGTGACCACATCC
>NZ_JAINFC010000933.1 GCF_020740835.1 Streptomyces sp. UNOC14_S4 | reverse complement strand
CGCGGGCGCTGGTCGCGGGCGGGCTGGCCTCGGTCGAGGTGACGTTGCGTACGGCCGGTGCGCTGGAGGCGATACGGGCCGTCGCGGCGGAGGTGCCCGAGGCAGTCGTGGGCGCGGGCAGCGTGCTGACGCCCGATCAGGCGACGGCGGCCGTCGAAGCCGGGGCCCGGTTCCTGGTGAGCCCCGGGTGGACCGAGCGGCTGCTGAAGACGGCGCGCGGCACGGGCGTGCCGTTCCTGCCAGGGGTGTCCACCGCGTCGGAGGTCATGACGCTCCTGGAGCGCGGAGTGCGCGAGATGAAGTTCTTCCCCGCGGAGGCGTCGGGCGGCGTGGCCTTCCTGAAGTCCCTCGCCGGACCCCTGCCGTCGGCCCGCTTCTGCCCGACGGGCGGCATCGGCCCCGATTCCGCCCCCGCCTACCTCGCCCTGCCCAACGTGGGGTGCGTGGGCGGCACGTGGATGCTGCCCGCCGACGCGATCGCGCGCCGGGACTGGACACGGGTGACCGCACTCGCGCGCGCTGCGGCGGCCCTGCGTCCGTGACGGGGTGCCCGGGCGTCACACAGCGGTCATCCCTGCCCACCGATGTGGTGTCGTCCGAAAGGGTCAACCCCGCAACGCGCCATGGAACGCCATCGAACGCCACACCCCCCGCCGTACCTGCATCGGTGAACGTCCACGATCTCCAAGCCGCCGCCCCGCATCCGCATTTCGGCCCCTGACCCGCACTCCTTCCGCGTAGCCTGCTGCTCGCCATGAACGATTTCGTTGACGAGGCCCGCTCGCGAGTCGCACACCTGCTCAGGATGGCCAACACCACGGACGCCCGGATCAGGGCGCGGATCATCGAGTACGCGGACACCACCCCGGAGCCGCCCGTCATGAGCCGCGCCGGGATCGTCACCACCGGATGCCCGCGCTGTCTTCGGACCGCGTGGCGGCAGCACGACGCGGAGGGGCCCGTCTGGGTCTGCGCGTCGTGCGGCCATGTGGAAGGAGTAGTCGTGCAGTGCCCCCACTGCGACATCGCCATGATCCCGCCGCCGATGGGCGCGCCCGACCGATGGCAGTGCCCGTCGTGCCCGCGCGTCGCGGCGACCGGTGAGAGCGCCCAGGACATCGAGGAACGGGAGCGGCAGCGGGTCGCTGCGCTGGCGGCCCTCGACCAGGCCATGGCACTGCGTGCGGCTGAGCAGTGACGGGCCTTCCGGGGCTGCGCCCCGGACCCCCGTGGTGGTCGGTTGCGGCCGGTGGGCCCGTTTGTGCCCACCC
>NZ_JAINFC010000932.1 GCF_020740835.1 Streptomyces sp. UNOC14_S4 | reverse complement strand
GTATACGGGATACGAGCCCCGTAAGGGGCGCGGGGCTGTATCGATGTGCGGCTCCGCCGCGTGGGCGCGACCAGCCCCCACCGGCCCGCAGACAAAGACGGACAGGCGGCAGCAGTCCTGCAGAAACGCAACTGCACCGGCCGCGCCCGCGTCACCATAAGGAAAAGGGGGCGGATTCTTCGTATGCGACGGCCGGACGTCCGGAAGCTGCTGACCGCGTTGCGCCGCTGGCGCCCGGGCAGGCGGATGGTGGTGCGCGGTGCGCTGGTGCTGGGCCTCGTGCTGCTCGTGCCGCTCGTCCTGGCGGGCAGCGTGCTGCGGGCCGCCTACGCCGGGACGCCCGCGGACGACGCGGTCACCCGGGGCCGCGACGCCCTCTGGCTGGGCCACGCCTGGGTCGACGGCCGCAAGGGCGACGCCGACGTGGCCGCGCTCAAGCGCCGCGTCGCGGACACGGGCCTGCGCGACCTGTACGTGCACGCGGGGCCCCTCGAACACGACGGCACCCTGCCCGCCTCCGCGTATCCGCGGGCGCGGTGGCTCGTCGACGCCGTGCACCGCGAGCTGCCCGGGGTCCGCGTCCAGGCGTGGCTCGGGGACGTGGTGGTGCGCCCGGGGGAGGGGAAGAACGGGCTCCGGCTGGACCGGGTGCCCGAGCGCGAGGCGGTCGTGGCGAGCGCGCGGCAGGTGCTGCGCGCTGGTTTCGAGGGCGTTCACCTCGACGTCGAGCCCGTGCGGTCCGACGACCGTTCCTTCCTGGCCCTGCTCGACGCCCTCCACCCCGCCGTACGCGCCGAGGGCGGGGTGCTCTCGGTCGCCGCCCAGCAGATCGACCCGGTGCCCGCGCTGCACCGGGCCGCCCGCGTCATGGGCAGCGACAAGTGGTGGACCCAGAAGTACTTCGGCCAGGTCGCCCGGCGCACCGACCAGATCGCGGTCATGTCGTACGACACCGCCCTGCCGGTCGACAGCCTCTACGGCGGCTACGTCGCCCGGCAGACACAGCTCGCCCTCCAGGCCACCCCGCCCGGCGTCGACCTGCTGATGGGCGTGCCCTTCTTCCACACCGACGAGATGGGCCACCACGGCCACGCGGAGACCGCCGTGGCCGCCGTGCGCGGCGCCAGACTGGGGCTGACCCGCGAGGACGGCGGGCGGCAGCGGTTCGGGCTCGCGCTGTACGTGGATTTCGCGGCCACCGAGCAGGACTGGCGTGCCTACCGGCAGAGCTGGGGTACGAGGTGACACGAGGGGGTGGGACAGTGCCTGTACAGGGG
>NZ_JAINFC010000931.1 GCF_020740835.1 Streptomyces sp. UNOC14_S4 | reverse complement strand
CCCTCCCCGCCTGGGCCGAGATCCTCGTCATCGCCGCCGCGTTCGGCCTCGCCCTCTACCTCGCCACCTACGGCATCGGCACCGAGTACGGCGAACTCTTCACCGGCTTCCTCCTCCTCACCGGATTCGCCACCCTCGCCCTCCGCTCCTCCGGCATCATCACCCGCCTCACCGCGCTCACCCGCAAACACCGCACCGTCACCCTCACCGCCACCCTCGTCTCCGCCGTCGCCTTCCCCCTCACCCAGTCCACCGACCAGTACACCCTCATCGCCGTCAACATCCTGATCTTCTCGACCGTCGCCCTCGGCCTGAACGTCGTCGTCGGCCTCGCCGGCCTCCTCGACCTCGGCTACGTCGCCTTCCTCGGCGTCGGCGCCTACACCGCCGCCCTCGTCTCCGGCTCCACCGCCTCCACCCTCGGCGTCCACTTCCCCTTCTGGGCCGCACTCCTCACCGGCGCCGCCGCCTCACTCGTCTTCGGCATCGTCATCGGCGCCCCCACCCTCCGCCTCCGCGGCGACTACCTCGCCATCGTCACCCTCGGCTTCGGCGAGATCTTCCGCCTCACCGTCGGCAACCTCAACGGCGAACTCGGCCCCTCCGTGACCAACGGCCCCAACGGCATCCCCAACATCCCCGACCTCGTCCTCTTCGGCTACACCTTCGGCACCACCCACCACCTCGCCGGAATCACCATCAACCCCTTCGCCAACTACTACCTCCTGATGCTCCTCATCACCGTCCTCGTCGTCCTCGTCTTCAGCCGCGCCGAGAACTCCCGCATCGGCCGCGCCTGGATCGCCATCCGCGAGGACGAAACCGCCGCCACCGCCATGGGCATCAACGGCTTCCGCCTCAAACTCCTCGCCTTCGCCCTCGGCGCCACCCTCGCCGGCCTCGCCGGCACCGTGCAGGCCCACGTCACCTCCACCGTCGTCCCCGAGCAATACGTCTTCGCCGGCCCCGTACCGCCCAACTCCGCCTTCCTCCTCGCCGCCGTCATCCTCGGCGGCATGGGCACCATCCGCGGCCCCCTCATCGGCGCCGCACTCCTCTACCTCATCCCCGCCAAACTCCAATTCCTCCACGACTACCAACTCCTCGCCTTCGGCGCCGCCCTCATCCTCCTGATGCGCTTCCGCCCCGAAGGCCTCATCCCCAACCGCAGGCGACAACTCGAATTCCACGAACAGGACACCGCCGCCATCACCGGCGCGCCCCACACCCTCGGCATCACCAAGGCGGAGGCGTAGACCCCATGCCCACCACCCACCACG
>NZ_JAINFC010000930.1 GCF_020740835.1 Streptomyces sp. UNOC14_S4 | reverse complement strand
CACCCCCACTGCGTGGCACACTTGCACTGCCCGCCCCTCGCCGTCGCCGTGGCCGCGGACCTCGTCGCCTCGGCCCTCAACCCCTCGATGGACTCCTGGGACCAGGCGCCCGCCGCCGCGGTCATCGAGGAGGAGGTCACCGCCGCCCTCGCGCGCCTGGTGTACGCGGACCGGCCCGCCGCGGACGCGGTCGTCACCAGCGGCGGCACCGAGTCCAACCTCGTCGCCCTGCTGCTGGCGCGCGAGCGGGCCCGCGCCGCCGGAGCCGGGGAGCCCCGGGTGTTCGTCGGCGCCAACGCCCACCACAGCGTGCGCCGCGCCGCCTGGATGCTCGGCCTCCCCACGCCCGTCACGATCGACTGCCCGGGCGGCCGGATGAGCCCCGCGGCCCTCGACCGCGCGCTGGTGGAGCACGGCCGGGGCCCCGCCCTGGTCGTCGCCACGGCCGGTACGACGGACGCGGGCGCGATCGACCCGCTGCCCGAACTAGCCGACGTGGCCCGCACGCACGGGGCCGAACTGCACATCGACGCCGCCTACGGCGGGCCCCTGCTGTTCAGCGACCGCCTCGCGCCCCGGCTGGCCGGGATCGAGCACGCGGTGTCGGTGACGTACGACCTGCACAAGCTGGGCTGGCAGCCGGCCGCGGCGGGCGTGCTCGCGGTCGCCGACACGGCCCTGCTGGAGCCGCTGTCCCTGACCGCCGACTACCTCAACGCCGACGACGACACCGAAGCGGGCCTGCCCGACCTGCTCGGCCGCTCCATCCGCACCACGCGCCGCCCGGACGTCCTGAAGATCGCGGCGACCCTGCGCGCCCTCGGCCGCCGGGGAATGGCCGACGTGGTGGAGCACTGCGTCGACACCGCCGAGGAGTTCGCCCGTGCCGTCGACGCCCACCCGGCGCTGCGCGGCCGCCCCGGCGCGCCCGGCATCAGCACCGTGCTGTTCCGGCCGGTGGCCGCCGACGCCCTGCCCGGCGAGGCGGGCGACGAGCTCGTCGCCGCCGTCCGCCGGGACCTGCTCGCCGAAGGCCACGCGGTCCTGGGCCGGGCCCTGGCGGAGGACGCCGACGGACGCGAGCGGCTGTGGCTGAAGGTGACACTGCTGCACCCGCGCACCACCGCGGCGGACCTCGGCCACCTGCTCAAGCTCGTCGCCGCGCAGGCGGAGTACGCCGCATCGGCGGAGTACGCCGCGTCCGCGGAGTGCGCCGTTCCGGCGGAGAGCTCCGCTGCGGACGGTGCCGGTTCGTAGCGCGCCGTAAAGCCCCCCGTTCCCGTCCCTGTCCCCGTTC
>NZ_JAINFC010000093.1 GCF_020740835.1 Streptomyces sp. UNOC14_S4 | reverse complement strand
GAGGGTGGGTGGGTTTAACTTCACCAGCCATTCCTTGGATAAGGCGCTCGGGTCTCGACCCCCGAATCCCGAAGCTCAAGCGACGGGGGCTGCGTGGCTTATGAAGTCGGCCCACGCGTGGGTCGGTATGGCGAGCTGGGCCCGAAGCTCAAGCTTCGAGTCTCGGACGCGGATGCCGCCTCTGTGCAGGGTGGCTGCCTCTATGCAGGCAGGGTCGGTGCCATTTGCGGTGTAGCTGGATTTGCGCCACTCCGGCACATGGCCCATGACTTCTCCATCGCGTTGTGGATCACTTGGTCAGTTGACTGCACCAAGTCAGTGCTCGACTCGATGCGGGGCTGGTGGTTCTCGAAGTTCGTGGCGCGTTTCCACAGCAACAGCCTTGGTGCAGAGAGCGCGACACCCTCCAGATCGAGGATCGCTCTGATCTGCAACAATTGGCGCTGAGCTGGGCAAATAGGCATACGAGCCATAGGGGGAAAGAGTGGAGCGGATCACCGAGGACCAAGTCGGACAGCTGATCCGTTTCGTGTTGGCACGGATCCCCGACGCGGCCTCGCTCCAAGGCGAAGCCCGCCGCGCGGCCGCAGCCCTGCGCCTGGCCGCATACAGGCAAGCCGCAGCGGTGCGCTTCCACCGAAACGCCTCGGCCGAGGTAGCTGCGGAGACTGAACTGCACGCAACCGCCTCGTGGAACCTTCTGGTTGCCCTCGCTCAAACCTGGGACGACCACCCAGATTTCCCCATCGATGCTGCCATAGAGACGTACGAGTTCGACTCCGAGTCGCCCCTCTCAACGACCGCGCACCGCGACCTGCTGCAGGAGCGGTAAGCCCTACGGGACTTAGTGCAGAGAAGTCTGGACTCTTCCAACGCTCAAGCGCCGGTGGTCGCGTGGCCTATGAACTCCGCCCATGCGTGGGCGGGTATCGCCAGGTGGGCCCGAAGATCAAGCTTCGAGTCTCGGATGCGGAGGCCGCCTACGTAGAGGCTGATCGCTTCTACGCAGGTGGTGCCAGGTTCTCCTCCGCTGTAGCTGGATTTGAACCACTCCGGCAAACGACTCATAGCTCCTCCATCACCTTGCGGATACGCTCCTTGGACTCTTCCTCGCCAAGAGCCCGCATACCCAACGTGGTGAAGGTTTTCGTCATGTCATCGACTCTCTGCCTGGTCGCGTCCAGCGATGACGTGCCGTGGCTTTCCACGTGGACGAGACGTTCGCCGTCAGGCCCTTCAAGCAGGGTGAATCCACCCCAAAGGCCTGGAGTCGCTCCGATCCCGGCGGGCAGGATCTGGATGAAGACGTTCCGCTGCTCGCCTGCGTCCAGTAGCCGTTGGAGCTGCCTCCTCATCGCCTCGCGACCGCCTACCATGGTCGTCAAGGCGGCTTCATGGATCACGAAGTTGAACAGCACAGTCACTTCTTTCAGGCGCTCCTGACGTTCCATGCGGATGCCGACCCACTTCTCGACTTCCTCGTCACTGAGAAGGGGGATATTGCAGTTGTGGAGCGCCCTCGCGTACTCCTCGGTCTGTAGTAGCCCCGGGATGAGCATGAGCTGGAACTCGTGGATCGCGACGGCTTCGCTCTCGGCGGTCCGATATCCCGGAGCGCGGAGAGGGGGCGGCTCGGGAGTCAGGTACTGGTGCGCGGCCAGCAGCAGCCCGTTGGCCCGGCACAGTTGATCGGCCACCTCCAATGCCCGGTAGGTCGGCGCCCGCCGCCCTTGCTCCATCGACTTGATGGATTCGACCTGGTAGTTGGACTCGGCGGCCAGCTCCTCGCGGGAGACGCCCGCCAGGTTCCGCCACTTCATCATCTGGTCCCCGGCGTAGCGCCAGGAGATCGGGTTCTCGGGATTGCCGGTCTTCGCCACCGTAACCACCTCACGCGGTTCGTACCCTCACGGTCACCGCGCACGGTAGAGGCGGCCAGAGCCTCACGCCCCGGATTCGGCAAGAGTTCCCTCGGACGAGCGTGCTGGCTGGCTGATCCGGTTGCCCGGTTCCTTGAGCCACACGTGCTGTCCGGCTTGGTCGACGGTCAGGCCGAAGCTGCTGAATCCGGGGCGGCCCTGCTCCGTCCACCACGTGTGGGCGGCCTCGGTCTCGTCCCACAGCCGTCGGCGGCCGTACTGGTAGACGGTGAACTCGGCCCGGTCCTCGCGGAACAGGACGCAGGCCCAGGAGCGGTCGCTGCTGCTGAGGAGCCACACCGGACGGGCACCGTTTTCCTCCGGTCCCCTGGTGTGGACGACATCGGGCAGGCGCAAGCCGAGAACGAACTGGTTGGCGTCCCAGGCCGTCGTGCCGAACACTTCGCTGTGGGGCAGGGTGGTGCGGGACTTCCGGGCGCCCTCTCTGGCCTCGGCGGTGACGTACGTGTCGTAGTCGCCCACGGTGAGGCGCTGGGCGCGGGCACGCATGAACGTCACGCGCTGTGTGAACGGGCCGCTGGCGGAGCTTCCGTCACCGGAGACGACGAGGCGGGCGGTGGCCTCCGTCGAGGTGAAGTGAGTGCCCCAGGGAACGAGGAGAACACCGCCCGGTCGCATCTGCTCCACCCAGGCGTACGGGACCGTGCGCAGCCCGCAGGTGGCGATGAGCCGGTCGTAGGGAGCTGCGGGCAGATGCCCTTCGAGTCCGTCGCCGTGGATCACGGTGACGGCGATACCGGCCTGTCGTAGGGCGTGCCGAGCGCTCTCGGCGACTACCCGGTCCACCTCGATCGTGGTCACGCGTCCGGGGCCGGCGCGGTGGGCGAGGAGGGCAGCGTTCCACCCGGTGCCCGTGCCCACTTCCAGTACCTTGTGGCCGGGCCGCACCTGGAGATCGGCGAGCATGGACAGCACCAGGGACGGCATGGACGACGAGGACGTCATGTCCGTACCCGGGGTGGTGCGGGTGCCGTCGTCCCACTGCGTGATGATCGCCATGTCGGAGCAGGCGTACCGATGCCAGCCGTCGAGGTCGGCGGTGCGGTCCACCGCCACGCACTCCTCGCTGGCCTGGTCGTACGGCCACATCACGGAGGGCAGGAACCGCATCCGTGGCGTATCCGCGAACGTGTCGGTCCAGTCGGACGTCATGGCCCCCTTCGCGAGGAGCTGGCGGCCCAACTCCTGCCAACTGGGCCGCAGCTCATCGCCTTCGTGGTGCTCAGGGGTCACTTACGGTGCTTCCCATCACCTTCGGGAGACGCCCCGTCCGGGGTCGGCGGCTCCTTGGGCGGCTCGTATTTCTGCCCGGGCAGCATGTCGTCCTTGTCGTCGTCGCCCTTGTCGCGCTTACCCACGTCTCGGCCCTCCGCCATCGGGGTCACTATCGCGTGCGGGTCGGGACGCTACCGACTTCAGCACGGTGGTGACAGAGGACAAACGGGGAATCGGGCCCGGCACGTGATGGGGGTTTGGCGCCGCATATGGGGGCGCAACGGTGATGAGACCGATTCCTTCAGATGACGAATGAGCGGCCGAGATGGCGGACAGGGTGAGACATCTCCTGGGGTGACGCCTGCCTGCTGTCTGAAATCGGTGACGGCCCCGTCGCCTCCTATCCCCACAGGCCGCTGATGCCCCCGTTGCCGTCCTTGCCGCTCCACACCACGGACGCCAGGCAGATCGGAAACCAGAACACTTCCCCGGGCAGGATCGAGCCGAGCACGGCCCAGAGGAAGGCCAGACCACACAGCGCGGCGAAGGAGCAGCCGCAGCAGGTAATGCCCCGGTTCACCGACGCCAGCACACCGCGTTCACGTTGATCGTGTCTCCCCATGGGAGTCGACGCTACCGGTCGTCACGAGCGTCAGGGCGGCGCGCTGTTCGTAGCAGCTGAGTGCTCCAGGTGGCGAGGCCTACCACTTGGCGCGCTAGCTACAGGTGATCTCCGTGTGTCACGAACGATCGTGCCCCATCGACCGGGCCGCTTTCTCCGCTTCGCCACGCCAGCGATCGAGATTGCGTCGGACGGTCCGTACGCGGGGGTGATCGTCGCCAAGGACCCGCACTATGTGCTCCAGTAGCTCGGCGAAGGCCTTCACTGCTCCGGCTGCGTCGCCTGCTTTTCCCTGCCAGTGGGCGAGGTTGTTCCGGGCAGCGAGGGTTTTGGGGTGGTCGTCGCCTAGGACCTGCACCATGTGCTCCAGTAGGTCGGCGTACGCGTCTGCGGCTCCGGCTGGGTCGCCTGCTTCTCCCTGCCAGTGGGCGAGGTTGTTCCGGGCAGCGAGGGTGTCGGGGTGGTCGTTGCCTAGGACCCGCACCCGGTCGGCCAGCAGTTTGGTGAGGGCGTCTGCGGCTCCGGCTGGGTCGCCTGCTTCTCCCTGCCAGCGGGCGAGGTTGTTCCGGACGCCGAGGGTGTTGGGGTGGTCGTTGCCTAGGGCCCGCACCATGTGCTTTAGCAGTTTGGTGAGGGCGTCTGCGGCTCCGGCTGGGTCGCCTGCTTCTCCCCGACAGTGGGCGAGATTGCCCCGCGCCGTGAGGGTGTCGGGGTGGTCGGGGCCGAGACGATGGCGGGTGGTTTGGACAAGGTGCTGGTAGTGGTCCCGTGCGGCGGTGACCTGCCCGGCATCGCCGAGGCTATTGCCCAGGCGGTAAAGCACCACATGCGCATCGGGCCGGTACAGGGCTTCTTCGGCACTCCTGGTGAGGGCGGTGGCGTTGTCGCGCAGTGCCTCGGCGAGTGCGGTGTCGCGTTCGATGTCGGGCCAGGCCGCCAAGAGGGCGTCGGCAGCCGCGCGGGCGGTCTGGTCGTACTCGTGGGCGGCGAGGGTGTCGCGAGTGGCGCGCTGGATGAGCTGGTGGACGTGCACCGCCTGGTGCGGGGTGTCGGGGGCGTGGTCGATGAGGCTGAGGCGGTGCAGGGCTCTCAGGGCGCGTACCGCGTCCCGGGGAGACACCGGCTCCTGGGCGCGGTGCTCGGTGAGGTAGGAGAGCGCAGGGTCACTGGTCAGCACCATCTCGGGGATGCCGTTCGCGTCCAGGAAGGCGGCGAGCTGGAGCATGGGGCGGGCCAGGCCGACAGGGCGCAGGTTGTCGGCGCGCTCGATGGACAGGGACCAGGCGGCGGCCAGCGGGAGGGCCTGGTCGTCGGGCAGGGCATCGGGGGTGGCGTCGGCGAGCGCGGTGGTGCGGTCGGCCAGCAGATCGCGGTACGCGGCCACGCTTTCGCCCGTGTCGATGAGGTACGCGGCGGCCTGGGAGAGGCCGAGCGGGAGGTAGCCCACGTCATGGGCCAAGGCGGCCAGATCGTCGGTGGACTCGCCGTGCCCGGTCAAGGAAGCGGTGAGGTACGCCAACGCCTCGTCCTGCGTGAACAGGCCGACGTCCACGCGGCTGTCCGCCGCCAGCGCCGCGTCCCGGCGGCGGGTCGTGATCAGGGTGCGGCCGTGCGGACTGTCCGGCGGCCGCAGGCCGCGTAGGTCATCGGGGTCCGAGACGTCGTCCAGCACGATCAGCCACCTGCAAGGGCTCGTCGCCGCCTTCGGCGCCAGCCACGCCAGGAAGGAACGGGCCGCCTTCTCCGGGTCGTTCGGGTCGGCCCGGCACAGTTCGACACCGGCCTGGGCGTACGCGCCGACGATGGGGGAGCGGCCGCTCGCGGTCACCCACACGAGGACGTCCAGTCCGTCATCCCAGGCGGTACGCGCGTAGTCCGCAGCGAGCTGCGTCTTGCCGACGCCGCCCATCCCGGTCAGCAGCTGCGTCAGCACAGCCGTGCCGCCACCGTCGACCTTCGCCCGCAACCGCTCCGCCTCGGCGCGGTGCTGGAAGGAACGTGCCGCAGGCGGGATGAGGCCGACCTGGTGCGGCCAGGAGGCGGGCTCCTGGGGAGTGCGCTGCATCGCCAGCGAGCCGATGTAGCCGCTGTTCGCGAAGCCGCCGCCCGTGGCGGTCGCGCCGCCGGTGCCCGACTGGTGTACCGGGGTGTGGGTGGCGACATAGCCGGCGCCCGGGCCGCGGTAGCCGGTCACAGCCGTACCCCCGGACGCCGCCGTGGCGTCCCCCGTGTCGGACACCGTGACCGTGACGCGGGCCTCGCGGGGCGGATGCTCGTCTTCCCGGGCCGTCATGCGATCGCTCCTCACGCCGGGCCCGTCAGCTGTAGTCGACACCGCTGTTGGCGCTGCTGCCGTTACCCGTCGCCGTCGCGTTCCCGGTCCGTTCCGCCCGCGCGGTCCCGCTGCCGCGGCCTCCGGGGCGCTTGACGCCCGCGTTGGCCGCGCCTCCGTCCTCCGCCCGCGCCTCGCCGGTCGCGACGGCCGTGTCCTCCGTACGGTTCTCCGGATGCTGGAACAGTGCCCAGACCAGGGCGGCGATGCTTACGGCGCCCTGGACGGTGGCCGCCGTCAACTGCCCGCCGTCAGGGCTGTCGAGCAGCCAGACCAACGGCGTGGACACGATCCCGGCCACCGCCAGCACGATGATGGTGGCCTTCCACCCCTGTGACATGAAAGCTCTCCCTCACGCCGGTACTCCTCGCCAGGATGCCACGCCACGTGAAGCTGGCGGAGTGACACAGAGGAACGGGGGCACCCCTCGGGAAGCCCGGTTCAGCGGCGCAGAGCCGTGTCCACGAGACCGTCCATGCGCTCCTTCGTCGCCCGGCTCGGCTGGGCGGTCACTGCGATGTCGGCGGCGCGGCCGTCCTCGGTGACGCCGCCTCGGGTCTCGCCCAGGTAGGGCTACCCCCCCGCGTGCGCTCAGCCGGCGCCACGCGCGCCCCCACGGTCCTCCTGGCGCCCCGGTTCGCCGAGCAGCCCTGACGTAACGGACGGGAAGGCTTACGGCGCCCCAACCACACCGGAGGAGCCGCCATGACCCGTACCCGCCGCATCATCCTCACGCTCGCAGCAAGCACCGCTCTCACTGTGCTGGGAGTCGTCGCCCCGGCCACATCCGCCCAGGCGGCCCCTGCCGCTCCCATGTCGACCGGTGGCGACGCGTGCAGGGGTGCGCAGAACTTCCTCGCCAGTTTGGGCATCATCATCAACGGGACCTGCCCCGCCTGAGCCACGACCGGACCGTGCCGGGCCTCACGCCCGGCCGGTCGGCCGTAGCCGATGCCGCTGTCGGCGCCGCTGCCGCCTCCCGCACCGGTCCCCACCTCGCACGTGGCCCCTCGGCCCACCGATCCGGTCGTCGACCGCTCCGTTGCGTGCCTTGCACCGTCATCAAGGACCCCGGTCAGCCGGTGACCTGACAGGTAGTCGGCTCGCCCTTCCATGCGCTCGAACGCCGCTTGAGCTTCTACCCGCACAAGCACTACGACAACTCGCCGCGCCACGAGATCGTCGCGCGGCGCAAGAACGGCGATGCCGTCGCACGCCGGGGCCCCGCGGTCGACACCGCGGGGCCCCGCGTCGTTCTCGGGGGAAGGGGAGGGCGAGCTCGCGGAGCGGTGTGCGGCTTTGGCCGGTGTGCCCGGCGGGCCCCGGGGCGGGAGCGCATATCCTGGACCGGGGTTTCCCCAAGCGTGAATCGGCCAGAGTGCCGACTTCGGAGCGATGCGGGCCAATGGCTTATTTAGCACAGTTGAGCTAAATAATCGTTCCCGCCCCCCGACTCCACTCACCCCCCGCTCTGTTGTAACGGCAACGTTTCGCGCGCGTGCCGTCCCTTCCGCTTGCCTTGCCTCCGGGGGAAGGCGGTGATCCGGAGTGGCCGGAAGCCGCGCGGTGGGGATTCGGCCGTGAGGGCTGAGGCAGTTGTGGCCCCCGATCCCGCCGGGAAACATGTGGTGAGCAAGTAACGGTGCGTCAGGGCGGGCGGTGTCCGCCGCTCGCCGCTGCCCCGGTCCTTCGACGCGTGCATCACGGACGCGTGCATCACGCCTTCGGGACCGGCCGCGCACACCCGCTATTCGCAGTGCCTCGCGAGAGGCAAGGAGGGGATGACAGCAATGAAGCGAACAGTGGCCAAGAGAGCCGCAGGACTCATCGTCGCCGGAGCCGCCCTGCTGGCGGCCTCGCCGGCGGTCGCGTCGAGCATGGGTGCCTACTCGCCCGGCGGCAAGGCGTACGCCTACTCCTACGGGACCAACACCATCGTCGCCATCAAGCAGAACGCGGACGGGAAGTCCTACGCGGCCTACAAGCGCGCCGCCGGCGGTGGCGACACGTACCACGCCTGGAACAAGAGCGGCCCCGGTACGACCGAGTACAGCGACCCGGGCAGCACGGTCACCCAGCTGCGCGCGTGCAACTGGATTCCGGACAACGACGACGAGTGCGGCAGCTGGTCCTACCGCCAGTAGTACGGCGTAGTACGGCTTCGCCGGGCGGCGTGAAACCTTCGCCGCCCGGTCGCGCCGGATGAGTGTCGGAACCGTGGGAGGAGCGGCGGTCGGGGGATGCCGCCCCTCCCACTTCATGTCGTACGCCTGCGGGCGGGCAAGGAAGTGTGTGCGGTGGGCCAGGCGATGGACAGCACGGCGGGGGCGGGCCCTGCGCAGGGCGACGCGGCGGGAGGGCCCCCGGCGTTGGCGGTGCGCGGTCTCAGGTACGAAGTCGCCGGCCGGGTGTTGCTCGACTCCGTGGACCTCCAGGTCGCCGCCGGGGAGTCGGTGGCCGTGGTGGGGCCGAGCGGGAGCGGCAAGAGCACTCTGCTGGGGTGTGCCCTGGGGCTCGTCCAGCCGTCGGGCGGCTCGGTGGAGGTGGCCGGCGCGAACCTCTCCCGCATGCGGCAGCGGCAGTTGGAGCGGCACCGGAGCCGACACATCGGAGTGGTCTTCCAGTTCGGGGAGTTGCTGCCGGAGCTGACGCCCGTGGAGAACGTCGCACTGGCGGCACTGCTCGGCGGGACCGAGGCGCGGCAGGCGTACGAACGGTCCGAGCGGTTGCTCAAAGAGCTCGGTGTGCCCATGGAGGGCGTGCCGACCGGCCATCTGTCGGGCGGGGAACGCCAACGTGCCGCTGTGGCCCGCGCCTTGGTCAACGAGCCCACCGTGCTGCTGGCCGACGAGCCGACCGGAGCCCTCGACGCCGCCACGCGGGACAGCGTCACGGAGCTGCTGTTCTCGGTGCCGGAGCGCTGGGGGTGCGCACTGGTCGTCGTCACGCACGACCCGGCCGTCGCCGACCTGGCCGATCAGTGCTGGGAACTCACGGATGCCACCCTTGTGCGGCGCGGTGCGGGGGCCCGGAAATGAGCTCGGGAATGAGCAAGGCCGGTCTTCAGCGGCAGCTGTGGCGCATGGGAAGAGCCTCCGCGCGGCGCGACGGTGGCGGCGGGCAGGTGCGCGGAGTGGCCCTGTTGCTGGCCGCCGCGCTGCTCGCGCTGGGGCTGTCCGCCGTCGTGGCGGTCTTCGCCTCCTACGACGGGATCCGGTCCCGGGCGGCGGACCGGGGTCTTCAGTACCAGGAGGCGTTCCCGGGCCGTAAGCCGGTGGCGCTGGCCATCGACGGCTTCGACGAAGTCGGGGGCCTTCAGTACAGCGTCGTCCACCTCCGTCCGCTGACCGGGGACGCGCCACTGCCTCCGGGCGTCGACCACTGGCCCGCTCCTGGCGAGGCGGTGCTCTCGCCGGGGCTCGTCCGGGCGCTCAAGGCCGAGGGCTCCCAGGACCGGTACGGAAGGATCAGCGGCACGATCCATGACGAGGGGCTGGCCAGTCCCGGCGAACGTTTCGGCTACGCCAACCCCCGGGACGAGCAGTTCAACGAGAAGGCGGCGCTGCCGGTCGTCGGCTTCGGCGGCCCGAACGCGTCGTCTTCCGGTGATCCGCTCTTCATCAAGGACCGAGGGCGCCTCGTCACCGCCCTGTACCTGATCCTGCTGCCGACCGGTGTGCTGGCGGTGGTCGCCGCGCGGATGGGGTCCGCGGGGCGGGACAAGCGCACCGCTCTCGTAAGTGCTCTGGGCGGAGGATGGCAGGCCCGGACGTGGCTGAACCTCGGTGAATCGGCGCTTCCCGTGGCGGCCGGTGCGGTGCTGGGCGTCCTGCCCGGCCTGCTGGTGGCGGCGACGGGAGACGTCCGGCTCCCCTGGATCGGCTACTGGCTGTCCTCCGCCGACCTGCGGCGGTGGTGGTGGGGAACGGCCCTGTCCGGCGTGGCCTCCGCCGTCGCCTTCCTGCTCCTCGTATGCCTGCTGCACCGCACGGGACGCCGGGGCAGGACGCGGTCCACTCGGCTGGCCGCCCGCGGCAGCCAAGTGATCCGCTGGGCCGCGATGGCGTCCCCGCTCCTGGTGTTCGCGACCGTCTGGGCGCCCGCACAACTCGACCCCGCCCAGTACTCCGACCTCAGGATGAAGGTCTACTACGCGGGCGTGGCGGCGGTGCTGGCGACCCTGCCCTGCGCCGTCGCGGTGGCCGCGGGCGCGATCGGGGTACGGCTGGCGGGATCGGCCAGGCGCACGGGCAGCCCGGGAGCGCTCGTCGCCGGACGGCACGCGGCCGCGCACCCGGGGGTCACCGCGCGCCTGGTCGCGGGTGTGGGCATCGCCATGGTCCTGGTCGGCCAAGTGCAGCTGGCAGAGCTCCAGTTCGGCGAGTCGGCCCGGGCCGCGCGGGCCACCGCCGCCCGCGTCGGCACCAGCGTCCTGATCCTCGACATCCGGCCGGACCGCGTGTCGCCGCGGCGGATGAAGTCCGTGCTCGACCACCTTCCCCCGGGCACCGTCACCCTTGCCGTGCGTCAGCCCGATCCGCGGCTCGACGAACCGGCCCTGTTGCAGGGGCCCTGCCGGGCTCTGCGGGTCGTAGGGCTGCCCTGTGCACCGGGCGGTACGACGAAGGCGGTGCCGGAACGCACGAAGGTGATGTCGGAAGGTGCCGACAAGCGGATCGTGGAGGCCGTCCGCTGGACCAGCCCGGTCGCCGGGCGGTTCGAGGTGAAGGAAGGCGCTGTTCTTCCTGGAGTTCTTCCCGGAGCTTCTCCCGGCGCGACCGCCGACGGCTCGGGTCTCTTCCTCCTGGTCGCCGAAGACGGCGGAAACCTGCCCGAGGACCGGGTCAGGCAATTGCTGCGGAACGAACTGCCGGTCGCCTCGGCAAGCGTCGGTCCGCCCGGCGCGAGCTGGCTCATCGGCTCCAACCTCTCGGCCGCTCACGGCAGATGGGTCGTCTTCCTCGGAGTGCCGGGAGTGCTGATCCTCGCCCTGGCGGTGGCGCTCGCCAATCTGGCGGAGTTCCTTCGGTTCAGCCGCATGGTCGCCCCGTTGAGTGTGCTCACCGGGAAACGGAAGGTCTATTACTCGACGGCGGCATGGGCACTTCTCGCCCCGCTGCTGGCAGCCATCGCCACGAGCCTCGTCGCGGCCATGTGGCTGGCGGTTCCGCAGGAGAAGCCCGCCGAGGGCATCGAACTGTCCGGCGCGATGCTCACGGGCACGGCGGCCGCCTTGGGCGCCCTGTCCGTTCTCACCTGGTGGTGGGGCTCCCGCGCGGCGATCCGGCAATCCACTCTGTGGCGCCCGTATGGCGACTGAGGCGATCGAGGCAATCGAGGCGATCAAGACGATTGAGCCGATCGAGAAAGGACTCCTCATGTCGCCGAGCGCTTCGCCGGCTCGCGGGCGGACGGCGTTGATCATCGCTGTCGCTCTGACCGCGGTGGCAGCCGTGCAGCAGATTCTGCTGCTCTTCGGCTTAGGCAATTGGTTACCGGGCTGGCAGCCGTGGCCGTATCTGCTGGGCGCGGCCGTCGCCTGGCTGGTCGCCCGGCCTCGGTGGGAGCACGCCGGTGACCCGTCGGCTGACTCGTCGGCTGACCCGTCGGCTGACTCGTCGGCTGTCGCGTCGACTGCCGCGTCGGCCTGCTCGTCGGCCTGGCTGCGTGGCGTCGACGCGCTGCGCCGGGTGCCCCCGTGGGTATTTCTCGCCGCGGTGCTCGGCCTGGCCGCCGGTGTATGGGCCTTCCTCCAGGACGAGGAGCCGCACATCGGCCATGAGGAAGCGGTCTATGCCAACAAGGCCCGCTCCTGGTCGGACGGCACCCCCGCCGCCGGCTGGGGAATCTACCGGCCCGTCGGACTTCCCGCACTGGGACGTGTCGCGCTCTTCCTGCACGACGACGTCGGCGCTCTTCGAGGAGTGGCCCTCGCCCTGGTCCTTTTCACACTGACCACCACTTACCTCCTGGCCGCGCGCTGGACCACGCCCCGGCGGGCCGCCATAGCCACCCTTCTCGTACTCGGCGGCCTGGGCTTCCTGCGCCGCGTCCCCGAATTCCTCAACGACATAGGCAGCACGGGATTTCTTCTGATCGTCGTCCACCTGCTGGTCCGCGCTCAGGAAAAGCCGGGATCACGGGCCCTGCTGATCCTGCCCGTGCCCGTCCTCGCCGCCTTCTATCTGAGATACGGGGTGGTGGGCAATCTCCTCGCCATCGCCGCGGCGGCGCTCGTCTGCTACGGGCCCCGTGCCTGGCTCGCCCAGGGCCGACGGCTGGCGGTGGCCGGAGCGTTCCTCGTCATCGGGCTCGTCCCGCACTTCGTCCACTCCACGGAGGTGTCCGGATCGCCGCTCGGCGTGATCATGTCGGCGACGTCCCAGTCCAATCGCAGCTACATAGGGGAAGGCCTCGTCTATTACCTGGCGATCTTCCCGTACCGGCTCGCCGGGGACCTGGGTGCGGTCGTCATGGCCGCTGGCCTCCTCGCCGCGGGGGCTGCCGCCCGAAGAATTCTCCGCAGTCAGCGCAGTCAGCGCAGTCAGCGCGGCCATCGCAGCGATCGCAGCGATCGCAGCGATCGAAGTCATCGCGCGGAATCCGCCGGAGTGCGGCCCGACGACCGGAGACGGACGTTCCTGGGCTGCACCGCCCTGCTCGTTTTCGTCCTCCTCGGCATCACCACCCACGGCGAACCGCGGTTCGTCTACCTTCCCGTCGTGCTGCTCACGATATTGGGCGTACAGGCCCTGGCCGAGTTCACCGGACGCTGGGCGAGCCGGGTGCTCTCGGCCGTCGCCGCCCTGGCCGCCGTCACGGTGCTGGGAACGGCCCAAGTCGTGGCCCATGGCGCCATGCCGGCACCCGACCGCCTGAGCGACTCCGTGGTCCCGGTGGCGAAACAGCTCTCCTCGGACGGCCCTTGTCTTCTCGTCACCGGGTACGAGCCCGAGGTCGGCTGGTACTCCGGCTGTGACGCCGTCACCTACGCCCAGTACCGGACGATGGACGTCCCCGCCGGAACCGAGGTGAGCCTGATCCTCTTCGAGCGCGGCCGGTTGCAGCCCGGAAAGGCGGCGCTGAAGCGCTTGATCGGTGACCGACGGACCACTGTCCGCGAAATCCCCACCGACGGCTCGATCGGCAGGGCCACGGTCATCACCCTGCCACCGTGAACGCACCGGCCGATGGCCGGTGGCGGCGGTGCGTCAGGGTCGGCGTCGGCGTCGGAGCCAGAGTCAGCGTCGGCGTCGGCGTCAGTACGTGGGGCGTGCTGCCGTCGTCCTCGGCCATGCCCCGGACGTGCTCGAAGCCGGACCGGATCACGGCTCCAGACCCCGGGTCGCGGGCTGCGGGCTTGTGGGCCGCGGCCACCGCGCCGTACCCGGCCGGCTGGATGCCGTGGCGGAGTCTCAGCCTCCCCCCGGCCCCAGACCATGGAAGCCGCCCCCGAAATAGATCATCGGGTCGCCCGCGGCCGCCCGTAGCGACGTCACCTCCGCCACCAGGATCACGTGATCACCCGCCCGGTGCCGCTGGCGGATGCCGCACTCCAGGACGCCCAGGGCCTCCTCGACCCCGAGGGAGCCGTTGGCCAACGGAACGAACGCGCCCTCCGCGAACTTGTCGCCGCCCTTCGTCGCGAACCGGCGCGCCACGTCGCCCTGGTCCTCCGCGAGGATGCTGATCGCGCATCCGTCGGCGGCCGAGAAGGCCGCGTAGGAGTTCGCCGTCTCGGCCAGGCAGACCAGGACCAGCGGCGGGTCCAGGGAGACCGAGCAGAAGGAGCTGGCGGTGAAACCCTGCGGGGCACCCGTCGCGTCGCGTGTCGTGACGACGACCACACCACTCGCGAACCGGCCCAGCACCGTGCGGAATTCGGTGAGTTCGAGCCCCGCGTCCACGCTCATGACGTGCCCTCCGCCGCGCCGCTCATCGCTCGGCGCGCCGCACCGCGAACCGCGACGCCACACGCGCGCCGCCCTCGGCGCGGTAGGCCGCGATCAGCTGCCGGGTGCGCTCCCTGTCGGTGACGGACACCGCCGGGACCAGCAGCAGGTGATGTCCGTCGCGGCCGACGCAGGGCGAGCGCCTCGTCGGAGCAGGTCCGGGCTCGGGCGTCCTTGTCCGCGGGCCCCATGGCGGGGAAGAGCGTCACAGCGAATTCCACTTCGCGCACCTCGTCGCATACCGGTTACCGGTTTCGGCAGAGCACGGCGAGCGTCACCGACCCGGCTCGCGAGCCGCTCGAAGCCCGATCGAGTCCTGGTGTCGCCGTCCGAGGGGGAGACGGCCCACGCGCGGGGACCATCAGCGCCGCCGAAGCCGTACGCGACCTCGGCGAGGGCGAGGGCGGGCCGGACGGGGCGCCCGACCCCTCGGCCGCCAGTGACCGTCGGGCGAGACCATGGGAGACCGGCGTTCCGCCTGGGCCTCGATCTCCCAGTAGGAGTCATGAGAGGTCACGCGGTACGCCTCTTCCCAAGCCGCCAGCGCCGCGGTGACGCCTGTGCCCGCGGTCCCCCGGCGACGTACGTGGAACGCCAGCCACACGAAGCCGCAAAGAACCACGGCGAGCCCACCGAAGAACGCCAGGAGCGTCAGTAAATCGCTCACCCTCCTGAGGGTATGGCCTGAAGGCGTGCGCTGAAGGTATGCCCTGAAGGCGTGCCCTGAAGGTGTGCGCGCACCCGCCGTCGAGTCACCGGCCGTCGGGTCACCGGCCGACTCTGTTCCGGCGGGCGGCACCGTGACGGAGCTCAGCGCTCCTTCGGGGTGGACGGCCCCGTCGGAACGGGATGCTCCAGGGTCCGCGGGTCCGGCTTCGGCGCTTCCCAGGCGGGCCCGGCGGAGAGATAGGTGGTCCGCATGAGGAGGTCCCCGGCCCGGAGCTGCTGTGTCCCCCACTTCAGGCCGTCGTTCCGCGCCGTGGTCACGGACTCCAGCACGTGGAACGTCCCGGTGTCGATGATCAGACGCTCGCGCCAGGTATCGACGTCCAGGTCGACGGCCGTGCCGACGCGCCCGGTGCTGTCCTTGACCCGCTCGGTCACCCGCGCCCCGGGAATCCCGGTGAGGACCTTGAACAGCGCGGCCCGCAGCCGCGGTTCGGCGGGGGACCGGGCGAGCAGCTCCTCGACGCCGTTGAAGAGCCCCTCCGTGTCCTCCTCCTCGACGGCCTTCCCGGCGAGCCGGGCCCGCAGCGCCTCCGGATCCGTGGGCAGCTTCCCGAGTTCGTCCCACAGGACCGGTTTGTCGCAGATCTTGTAGGCCGTCCCCGCGACGTCCACGGAGTAGAGCTGGACCGGACCGTCACCGGACTGCCCGCGTGTGTCGCTCCGGCTCAGCCAGACGGTCTCGTACGACCCGCCCGGCTGCTGGGCCCCCTCGCTGCTCCGGTTCCACTGGGAGGTCCGCACCTTCCAGTACGGTGCCGTCCCCGCCTGCTCCTGAGCGGTCACCGAGGGCTCCGCCGCCGGGGCGCCGTGCGCGCCCCCGGAGTCCGACCAGGGCTGGAACGTGACACCCAGCGCGACCCCCACGACAGCCGCCGCCGAGGCGAGCACGGGAAGGCGCCGCCGCCACGTCCGCACCGGGACGACCGCGACCGCGGCCACCGGCTCCCGTCCGAGCTCGAAGGCGGGCCCGTCCCCCTCCGGCCGACCGGCCGCCGCCGACCGCACCGCGGCCAGCGCCGCGGCGACGGCGTCCGCCGAGGGCGGCGCGACCTTGCCCGCGGCCTTCAGGCGCCGGGCACCGGGGAAGTCGAGGAAGTCCCTGTCACCCCTGCTGTCTCTGTCGTCCCTGCCGTTCATGTCCTGTTGCTGCCCGGTCATGCGAGGTCTCCTGTCAGGGAAAGCGGGGCGGAGGGGCCGAGCGCCGCACGCAGCCGGGTGCGCGCCCGGTGCAGCCGGGATCTGGCCGTACCCGCGGGGACGCCGACGACGGCCGCGGCCTCGGTGGGGCTGAGCTGTTCCCACGCGATCAGGAGCAGCAGCTCCCGCTCCACGGTCGGCAGCTCGGCCAGGGTCCGGCGCATCAACGGCGCGACCGCCGCCGCGTCCAGCCTCCGGTCGACGGCGTGCCACGGGTCGCTGCTCGTCTCACCGGCGAGCGCGACGGGGGCCCCGGACCGTTCCTGCCCGCGCCAGTGCGCGGCCAGCACATTGCGGGCCAC
The DNA here is from genome assembly GCF_020740835.1 of Streptomyces sp. UNOC14_S4. Lineage (GTDB taxonomy): Bacteria > Actinomycetota > Actinomycetes > Streptomycetales > Streptomycetaceae > Streptomyces. The sequence goes on along the minus strand of NZ_JAINFC010000093.1, from coordinate 2,436 downwards.
ACCGAAGAGCCACGCCCGGACCGGCCCGCGGGCCGCGTCGTAGGTGCCGCGTCCCGCGTAGGCCCGCAGCCACGCCTCGGCCAGCAGATCGTCCGCCGCGCCGGGCGCCCGGCGCGCGAAGTAGCCGTGGAGCGCCCTCGAATGGCGCTCCACGAGCGGTTCGAAGGCCGACGCGTCGTATCCCGAGCGCGCCAGCAGTTCCTCGTCCGTCGCCACGGACCTCCCCTTCCACGGGCCACGCCTTTCGCGGCCCCCTCCCCTTCTTGTCTCCGCCCCGCAAAAGCGTTCGCACCCCGGGAGCCGGGCGGCAAAGGCGGGCGGCCCCGCCGCGTATTCACCGGAAAGCATCATTCCGGTATCCGCGTATCAGCTGTCTGCGCATCACCCGCGGCCACCCGCAGAAACCCGATGCCAGCCGGACGGCGCCGGTGCGGGACCTCCCCGCACCCGCCAGACGACACCGAGGGCGGGGCCCGGCGCCTTCCCATGCTCGCCCGCCCCCACCCTGACCAGCAAAAACGCCCCTCCCGACGGGGAGGGGCGTGCGGTCCAAGCGGAGCGCCCCCGGCAGGACTCGAACCTGCGGCCAAGCGCTTAGAAGGCGCCTGCTCTATCCACTGAGCTACGGGGGCCGGTGTGCGGCGGTCGCGGACGGGCGATGCCCCGGGCTCGGTGGTGCCGTCCTTGCCGGGGACTAAGGATAGGGCTCCGCGCGGCCCCTCCCGGTTGCTTCACCTCCGTGACGCGATGTGCAGGTTTGGTGAAGCGGTCCCGATAATCGCAGGCAGGTGCGAATCTTGCAGCGTTTTTCACGCCCGCCGCGCAGGGTGTTGTGTACTCGTTATGCCTGAGCCTCATCCGCCACGCCTCGCGCGCCGTGGGCTATACGCTTCAAAATCCACCCAGAATTGGGCATTCTGCACACGTGGCGACCTTGGACGTACGGCCCCGAATGCTCGACGCGCTGTCCGCACTGCGTGACCGTGTCGACGCCGCACGCTTCCCGCTCCCCCTTCCCGGCGCCGCCCGCGCCCGGCAGAACCGTGCCGAGCTCCTGGCGCAGCTTGACGACTACTTGGTGCCCCGCCTGTGCGCCCCCGAAGCGCCGCTCCTGGCAGTCGTCGGAGGATCCACCGGAGCGGGCAAGTCCACTCTCGTCAACTCCCTGGTGGGCCGTCGGGTCACTGCCGCCGGGGTCCTGCGGCCGACGACCCGTACGCCAGTACTGGTCTGCCACCCGGACGACCACCACTGGTTCGCCGGGCAGCGGGTGCTGCCGGGGCTGCGCCGCGTATGGGTCCCGGCCCAGGAGATCACCGCGTACGAACCGGGCGACCTGCGGCAGATGCGCGAGCTCCTCAGCCCGCGCGACCTCCTCGACGCCCGGGAGCGGCTGAATCCGCAACAGGGCGGCGCGCCGTACGGCCGTACGCCGGGCCGTACGCCGCAGGGTGCGCCGCGTGACGCGGTACGACGTGACGCGGTGCATGACGCGGTACGTGATGCGGTGCATGACGCAGTACGAGGTGACACGGTGCGCGGCGCGGTACGTGACGCCGCCCGCGACACGGCGCGCGGGACCGCACGCGACGCGGCCCGCGGCACCTCCGACGGCCCCGCCGCCGGAAGCGCCCGCAGGACCGACGAGGACGACGACGCCAACGAATTCACCACCCTCCGCATCGAGACCGAGCGCACCCTGCCCCGAGGGCTCGCCCTGCTCGACGCCCCCGACATCGACTCGCTCGTCTCCCGCAACCGCGACCTCGCCGCCGAACTCATCTGCGCGGCCGACATCTGGGTGCTCGTCACCACCTCCACCCGGTACGCCGACGCGGTGCCGTGGCACCTGCTGCGTACGGCGAAGGAGTTCGACGTCACGCTCGTGACCGTGCTGGACCGGGTGCCGCACCAGGTCGCCGCCGAGGTGTCCCGGCACTACGCCGCGCTGCTGGCGGCGGCGGGCCTCGGCGACGTGCCGCGGTTCACCATCCCCGAACTCCCCGAGTCCGCGGGCGGCGGGAGCGGACTGCTGCCCTCCACCGCCGTCGCGGGGCTGCGCGAGTGGCTCGACCAGCGCGCCCAGGACCCCGCCGCACGTGCCGTCGCCGTGGCCCGCACCGTCGCCGGCCTGCTCTCCTCCCTGCGGTCACGGCTGCCGGGGCTCGCCGGGGCCGCCGCCCTCCAGCACGCCGCGGCCGTCCGGCTGCTCCAGCGGGTCGAGGACGCGTACGGGCGCGCGGCGGAGCGCGTACGGAAAGGGATCGCCGCGGGCGAGGCGCTCGCCGGGGACGCGCTCACCCACTGGCGCGGCCACCCGCGGGACAGCAGCGCGGACGAGCTGCTCACCGCCCTCACCGGCTCCCTCGCGGCCCTGCTGAGCGGCGCCGTCGCCGCCGCCGACGAGGAGTTCGCCACGGCGGGCGCGGACGAACC
>NZ_JAINFC010000929.1 GCF_020740835.1 Streptomyces sp. UNOC14_S4 | reverse complement strand
CTCGCCCCCCTGACCACCTTCCGGCTGGGCGGCCCCGCCACCCGCCTGGTCACCGCCACCACAGACGACGAGGTGATCGCGGCCGTCCGCGAAGCCGACGCGACCGGCACCCCGCTGCTGGTCATCGGTGGCGGCAGCAACCTGGTCATCTCCGACAAGGGCTTCGAGGGCACCGCCCTGCGCATCGCCACCACCGGCTTCACCCTCGACGGCGCCGACCTGGAGCTCGCCGCGGGCGAGAACTGGTCCGACGCCGTCGCCCGCACCGTCGAGGCCGGGTTCGCCGGTGTCGAGTGCCTCGCCGGCATCCCCGGCTCCGCCGGTGCCACCCCGATCCAGAACGTCGGCGCGTACGGCCAGGAGGTCTCCTCCACGATCACCGAGGTCGTCGCCTACGACCGGCAGGCCGACGAGGTCGTCACCCTCACCAACGAGGAGTGCGCCTTCTCCTACCGGCACAGCCGCTTCAAGCAGGACCCCGCCCGCCACGTCGTCCTCCGCGTCCGCTTCCGGCTGGAGGACGCGGGCGGGCTCTCCGCGCCCGTGAAGTACGCCGAGACCGCCCGCGCGCTCGGCGTCGAGGTCGGCGACCGGGTCCCGGCCGCCCAGGCCCGCGCCACCGTGCTGAAGCTGCGCGGCGGCAAGGGCATGGTGCTCGACCCGGAGGACCACGACACGTGGTCCGCGGGCTCCTTCTTCACCAACCCGATCCTCACGGAGGAGGAGTACGGGCGCTTCCTCGCACGCGTGGCCGAGCGGCTCGGCGAGGACGTCGTGCCGCCCGCCTACCCGGCGGGGGACGGGTACACGAAGACGTCCGCCGCCTGGCTGATCGACAAGGCGGGCTACACGAAGGGGTACGGGGACGGGCCCGCCCGCATCTCGACCAAGCACACGCTTGCCCTGACCAACCGGGGTTCCGCCACGACGGAAGACCTTCTCGCACTGGCGCGCGAAGTCCGTGACGGCGTTCACGCCGCGTTCGGGGTGACCCTCGTCAACGAGCCGGTGACGGTGGGGGTGGCTTTCTAGCCACCCCTCCAGCCGGGGGCTCCGCCCCCGGACCCCGGAGCCGCACAATGTCACAGCCCCGCGCCCCTAAAAGCCGCCCACGAGCTCGGTCGCCCCTGTCCGTCCGGCGGCTGCGGGCCGTCGCTGGTTGCTCGCGCAGTTCCCCGCGCCCCTAAAGGGCAAGGCCGTGAAGTTATGGGCTGATGGGCCCTGTCAACAGGATGTCGATGCTGATGGTGGCTTTGTAGGTGCGTCGGTCCACGCGCAGGCTCTTGTATGCGTAGCG
>NZ_JAINFC010000928.1 GCF_020740835.1 Streptomyces sp. UNOC14_S4 | reverse complement strand
ATATTTGTATAAGATCCAGGCCTCGCTGTGCACGACGCCTCCCGCTGATCGTCGCCGGAGGCGGCGTCGTGCACAGCGAGGCCGAGGCCGCGCTCGCCCGCCTCGCCGAGACCACCGGCATCCCCGTCGCCGCCACCCAGGCGGGCAAGGGCGCGCTGCCCCACCACCACCCCCGCGACGTCGGCGGCATCGGCCACACCGGTACCGCCGTCGCCGACGAACTCGCCCGCACCGCCGACCTCGTCATCGGCGTCGGCACCCGCTACAGCGACTTCACCACCGCCTCCGGCACCCTCTTCGCCGTGCCCGGCGTCCGCTTCGTCAACCTCAACATCACCTCCTTCGACGCCCACAAGCTCGCCGCGCTGCCCCTCGTCGCCGACGCCCGCGCGGGGCTCGACGCGCTGTGCGCCGCCCTCGACGGCCACCGCGTCGACGCGGCGTACGAGCAGGAGTACGCCAAGGGCAAGGCCGCCTGGGACGAGGCCGTCAACCGGGCCTTCGCCCGGCCCGACCACGCCGCGCGCCCCACCCAGGCCCAGGTGCTGGGCGCCCTCGACCGCGTCGTCGGCCCCTCCGACGTGATCGTCAACGCGGCCGGGTCGCTCCCCGGTGACCTCCACAAGCTCTGGCGCCCGCGCGGCCGCCGCGACTACCACCTCGAATACGGCTACTCCTGCATGGGATACGAGATCCCCGCCGCGATCGGCGTCCGCATGGCGAGCCCCGACCGCCCGGTGTGGGCGCTCGTCGGCGACGGCACGTACCTGATGATGCCGACCGAGCTCGTCACCGCCGTCCAGGAGGGCATCCCCATCAAGGTGGTGCTGCTCCAGAACCACGGCTACGCCTCGATCGGCGGGCTGTCGGCGTCCGTCGGCGCCGAACGCTTCGGCACGGCGTACCGCTTCCGCGGGCCGGACGGGGGGTACACGGGCGACCCGCTCCCCGTCGATCTCGCCGCGAACGCGGCCTCCCTGGGCCTGGACGTGCTGCGGCCCGGAAGCGTCGGCGAGCTGGAGGACGCGCTGGCCGAGGCGCGGGCCGCGACCCGTCCCACATGTGTCTATGTCGAGACCGAAACGGCCGACACAGTGCCGGGGGTGCCGGCCGCACAGGCGTGGTGGGATGTGCCTGTCGCCGAGACCGCGTCGCGGTCTGCGGCGGTTGCCGCTCGTACGGAGTACGAGCGGCGGGCGGCCGCTCGGCGTCGTTATCTCTAGCTCCGTGGTTGCGCCTACCGGGTTGCCTCCTGGGGCCCGGTGTGCGACTGCGGGTTCGTTGTGGTTCCTCGCGCAG
>NZ_JAINFC010000927.1 GCF_020740835.1 Streptomyces sp. UNOC14_S4 | reverse complement strand
CCGCCGGGTCGTCGACGAACAGCCGTGTCCCCGGGTCGACCCGGGTGAGCAGCGGCACCCGCTCCCGCTCGAACGTGCGCAGCACGGCGTCCAGGTCCCCGACCCGGGTGTCCAGCACCACCGGCCGCCCCGGCAGCCCCCAGGTGCCCGCCGCCTCCAGGGCCACGGCGACGGCGCTGTCGTCCGGCGTGCCGTGCGGCGCGTCCTCGCTCCGGAACTCCGTGCTCCGGGACGCCTCACTCCATGACGTCGTGCTCCATGACGCCGTGCTCCGGAACGCCGTCCCGACGGCGTCCTCGGGGATCTCCGCCCGGATCCGCCGCTCGCGGTCCCGCAGCCAGCCGTCCGGCAGGTGGAGCCGCCAGTGCACCGGCGCGCTGAACCCCTCGTCGGCGAGCCACGCGCCGTAGGCGAGCTGCCCGTTCACGGACTGCCCCAGGTCGGGTACGAACTGCCGCTCCACGCCCACCGACCGGGTGCCCGTCTTCACGATCGGCAGCGAGCGGACGACCCACGCCTGCCGCCCCCGCTCCCGGGCCAGGAAGCGCGCCAGTCCGGCCCGCATCGGCCGCCAGTCCCAGGTGGAGCTGCAGATGAAGTGGTGCAGGCTCTGCGCCGCGGCGGCCCCGCCCTCCGGCCCGGCGATGTTCCGGATCGACTTGCGGCCCTCGCTCTCCAGTAGCCCCCGCAGATAGAGCTCGGCCTTGTGCCGCTGATCACTGCGGCGCAGCGTCCCGAACAGCTCGGTGAGCAGCTCCCCGGTACCGGGGGAGTCCATCGGCCCCCCTCGGCCACCTCCGGAGACCGGCAACTCACGTATCCCGCCCACGGCATGCATGGCACTCACAGCAGTTCCCCCGTTCCGTGGCCGGCGCTTGTCGGCCACCTCCCCAACAGTCGCTGCCGGGGCCCGGGCGGGACGAGGTGGCGGGAGCACACACTCCCGGGCGTGGATGGGGGCGGGGCCACCACCCCGGGGAGCCGATGAGCACCGGCCCCGGAGTCGGCCCGGGCGAGGCCACGTGAACGCCCACCCGCGGCTACGAGACCTTCACCGCCGGCTCCGAAGCGATGATCCACATCGCCTCTGCTGCCTCAGCTCACCAGGCCGGTGCGGTAGGCGTAGCGGACGGCCTGTGCGCGGTCGCGCGCACCGGTCTTCGCGAAGACGCGGTTGATGTGCGTCTTGACGGTGGCGCGGCTGAGGAAAAGGCGGTCGCCGATCTCGGCGTTGGACAGTCCCTGCGCGATCAGCGTCAGGACCTCGGCCTCACGGGCGGTCAGCCGCTCCGTCGGCGGGGCGGGGGCGTCC
>NZ_JAINFC010000926.1 GCF_020740835.1 Streptomyces sp. UNOC14_S4 | reverse complement strand
CCCCATGGCGACCTCGGCGCCCCTCGATCCCCCCGTCCGTACGGGGCGTGTTCGCCACCAGCGGCACGACCTGCTTCCTTGCCTTCGCCGTCGTCGGAGTCTTCCTGGCTCTCGTACCGACCTACGTCGGCAGGCTCTCCGGCAGCGGCAACCTCGCCCTTGCCGGTGGCGCGGTCACGCTCATGCTCGTCTCCTCCTGCCTGGCCCAGCTCGCCGCGTACGGCAGGGAAGCGCTCACCCTCCAGGTCGCGGGGCTCGCGCTGCTGGCGGTCGGGCTCGTCCTGCTGGCCGTCGCGGGCGGCAGCTTCTCCCTGCCGCTGCTCCTGGCGGCCACGGTGATCGGTGGCGTGGGCCAGGGCATGGCCTTCCTCGGCGGCATCACGGAGGTCAACCGCGTGGCACCCCCGGACCGCCACGCCGACGTCATCTCCAGCTTCTACGTCGTCGTCTACCTCGGCGTCGGCGCCCCCGTGATCGGTGTCGGGCTGCTCGCCCGCGTGACGGGTCTTCTGCACGCGGTGCAGTGGTTCACCGCGGTCGTCGCCGCGCTGTGCCTGATCGACATGGCCGTACTGTCCCGCGCGCGCCGTGACGATCCGGCGGATTGACGGACGGTGCTCTGTGCGTGGGCGTGGTCCCGCTGGACAGCCGGGCCGGATCCGGCCCGGCCCTCCGCGGCGCGTCACCCGGCCGCGGGCGTCACCTTCCCGAACCAGTCGGCGGTCTCCGCCGCGTCGAGCACGCGCTCCAGCGTCAAGTCGCCGCGCATGCCGGGGAAGAACCGCCCGGAGGGCCGGCTCTGCCGGTACGCCAGCGGGGCGAGGACGAGCAGCCGGACGCCGTCGACCGACGGCGCCTCGCCCGGCACGTGCCGCCCGCCGACGAGGGTGCCCGCGAGCAGCGTGTGCAGCTGGAAAATGTCGCCGATGCCGGTCATCCGCAGGGCGTATCCGGTCCCGGTGGCGCGGTGCGGGGCGATGAGCGGTTCGCCGTCCACTGCAGCAGGGTGAACCAGCCGACCTCCGCCTCGTACCCCGTCCGTGCGGTGACCGCGTCGGTGAACCCGTCGCCCTCCGGCCCGGGCAGCTCGCCGCCCCCGTCGGCCCAGCGCGCGCAGAACTCACCGGCGTCCGCGAACGCCTCCCGCGCCCCCGCGAGGACGCCGGGCGCGCGGGCCACGGGGTCCGCGCCACGCTCGACACAGGCTCCGACGACCACGCCGATCGTCGCCCGGGGTCCCGGCGGCACCTCGGGGAGCAGCGCCGCCGGCCGCGGTCCCGCTTCCCGGTACTCGCTGTCCGCGGGGCGGGGGCGGCAGCGC
>NZ_JAINFC010000925.1 GCF_020740835.1 Streptomyces sp. UNOC14_S4 | reverse complement strand
GGGTGTGGAACTCGGGTGCGTAGCGGCGCAACTGCCCCTCGGTCAGCCCGGAGCGGGCCCGTCCGGTGGGGTGGACGGGGTGGTCGCGGAAGGCGGCGAGCGCGTCGTACGCGAGGGAGGCGCGCGGCCCGGTCCAGCGCGCGGTGTGCGGCCCGTACGCGGCGGCGAGCCGGGCGACGACCGTCTCGCGCACCTCGCTGTGCAGCCGGATCGCGGCGAGGGCCGCGTCGCACTCGGCGAGGAACGCGTCGTAGCCCGCCCGGTCCTCCGGCGGCGCGGCCGGGCGCAGCCGGGCGAGGACGGGGCGCAGCCCGGTGACCGTGCCGTCGCGGGTCTCCAGCAGGGGGCGGCGGGCCTGGATCTCGCACTGGAAGCCCTCGGGGCCGACGGGGAGCGCCAGGGCTTCGCCCGCCGCGCTGAGGCGCAGCCAGTCGCCGTCGGGCCGGTGTTCGGCGCGGGCGCGGCTGCGCAGTCCGTAGGTGTCCTCGCGGAGCAGGGTGGACAGGACGCGCCGGAGCAGCTCGTCCTCCAGCACGGCACCGTTGGTCAGGCTCATGACATGATCTCCCAGCGCTGTACGGCCAGGAATTCCTCGACGGCCCGGTCGATCCGGCCCTGGTCGGTGCCGGTCGCCCGCAGCACCCCGAGATAGTCGCGGTTGGTGCGGTGGAGCGGGTGCGTCTCGCCGGTCGCGCGCAGCGGCCGGTACACCAGTCGTACCCCGTCCAGCCGGGTGTCGCTCGCCGAAGGCGCCGTTGTGAGCGTACCGCCGCGATCGGCGCAGACATACTCCACGCGCGCCCGCCCGTCGGCCCGGGCCCCCAGGTCCGCGGGGAGCGGCTCGCCGAGGTGGATGCGGAGGATGTGTTCGAAGAGGGGGACGCCGAGGGCGTCGGCGAGCACCAGGTCGCACTGGTCGCCTATGGCACGGTAGTTGACCTCGACGATGCGGGCGCGGTCCCCCTGTGCGATGTACTCGGTGTGGCAGGCGCCGAAGCCGACGCCGAGGGCGCGGATCTGCCGTACGGCGTCGCGGGTGTGCGGCCGGGGCGGCCCGGGGAGGAGGGCGAGCCGTTCCTCGACGAAGTACGGCAACGGGGAGAGCCCGGTCCGGAAGGCGCCGAGCACGTGCAGGGTGTCACCGTCGCCCAGGGTCTCGACGGTGTGCAGCGGCCCGTCCAGATACTCCTCGACGACCAGCGCGGCACCGGGCCGCCGGGCGCGGATCTCCGCGCAGCGGGCGGCGAGTTCGGCCGCGTCGGCGACGAGGACGACGTCCTCGCTGGCCACGCCTTCGCGCGGCTTGAGCACGCAGGGGAAGGGGACGG
>NZ_JAINFC010000924.1 GCF_020740835.1 Streptomyces sp. UNOC14_S4 | reverse complement strand
GCCCGGTGGGGCGGGTGACCAGCCATACGCGCGGACGCGCGCTCCCGGGCAGGGCGTCGTGGGCGTGCGCGAGGGCGCGCAGGACGGCGGCGACGTGGCAGGTACGGGCGACGACGTGCCGCGAGTCGGGCTGTTCGGGCTGTTCGGCGAGCAGGAGGACGATGTCGTGCCGGGTGTCGCCGGCGGTCAGCTCGGCGGTCCAGGTGGCGGGGTCGGCGGTGGCCGTGACGGCCCGGGCCGTGCCGAGCGCGCCGACGAGCGCTTGTCGCGCGACGTCCTCAGCCGGGCTCTCCCCGGCGACGAGCCAGGTGGATCCGGCGGCGCGGGAAAGGGGCGGCGGAGCGGGACGGTCGGCGGCGGCCAGCAGGACCGTCCGGTCGTCGGTGCCGAGCTGGACGGTACCGGTGAAGCCGCACTCCGCCAGCAGGGGCCGCCACCGGTCGTCGGGCAGGAGGCGGGTCTCGGGGCGCAGCGTACGGTCCCGGCGTTGCCAGAAGGTGCTGGTGGTGCCGTGGAGGAGGGCGAGCCTGCGGGAGTGGTGGGGTTCGATGGCGAGGAGGAGGCCGCCGGGGGCGAGCAGGGTGTGGAGGCGCCGGAGCGTGTCGGCCAGGTCGTCGGCGCGGTGGAGTCCGTCCCCGGCGACGACGAGGTCGTAGCCGCCTTCGGTGAAGCCCTGGGAGAGCGGGTCGGCGTCCGGGTCGAGGACGCGGTGGTCGATGACGTCGTGGTCGGCGAAGCGGTGCTCGGCGCGGGCGAACGCGGCCGCCGTGACATCGGTGTAGGTGTAGCGGGTGCGGTCGGCGGGGAGTGCCGGGAGCAGGGCGGCGGTGAGGGCGAGGGTGCCCGCGCCGAGTTCGAGTACGCGCAGGGGGCGGTCCCGGGGCCACTGCCGGACGACGTGCTCCAGGAGGGTCCGGGCCACGCGGTGGGTGAAACGGTGGCCGGGCGCGGTGTCCTGGAGCTGTTCGAGGGTGGTGTCGTCGACGGGCGCGGGGGCGGGGGCGTCCTCGGCCTCGCGCAGCAGGGTGGACAGGCCCAGCAACTGCTGGTTGAGGAGGGCCGTTTCGCTGCCGAAGGCGGGGTGGTCCTCGATCAGGCCGCGGAGCAGTTCCCGGCAGCGGTACGGCGCGCCGGTCAGCCGCCAGTGGCTGTCGGGTACGGCGGTGGCCAGGCCGTGGCGGGCCAGGAGCGGGAGCATGAGGCGGACCAAGCGCGGGTGGTGGGGCTGCAGTCCGCCGTCCAGGAGGTCGGGCATGCCGAAGGGCACGGCGGGGTCGGTGAGCAGGCCGGCGAGGGCGGCGGCCCAGCAGTGGGCTCCGGTCTCCTCGGCCGCGGCGGTGAAG
>NZ_JAINFC010000923.1 GCF_020740835.1 Streptomyces sp. UNOC14_S4 | reverse complement strand
GGGGCAGGGTGAGGGCCCCGCCGCCGAGGTGCAGGACGTCCAGCGGACGGCCGGGTTCCGCGGCGGTGTCCAGAACGTGCCCGATCCGCTGGGCGTACTCGAATTCGAGATGGGTCGGGTCGTCCAGGTCCACGTAGGACTGGGGCGAGCCGTCGACGGTGAGCAGCCAGGCCCGTCGCTCGTCCACGTCGGGCAGCAGCTTGGCGGTGCCCCAGTCCACGTCCCGGGTCACGGGTATCGGTTCGTCCACTCCCCTATTGTGCCGACCCGTCCCCGATGCCCGTGACCGCGCTCACCCTGTCGTGCTCACTCTGCCGTGGCCACCGTGCCCACGCCCACCGTGCGGCCGCCCTCCCGCACGGCGAACGGCAGCCCCGCGTCGAGGGGAAGGGCCCGGTCCAGGAGAACCGTGCCGGGGACCGTCGCGCCGGGCGGCACGGAGCGGTCCGGCCCGAGGACGAGGGTGCCGGGGACGTCGGCCGTACGGAAGTGGAAGCGGACCGGGCCGTCGACGCCACCGGCGCCACCGCTCTCCGGCGGCAGCAGCCGTACGCGGACGGGGCAGCGGCGCCGCGGTACGAGACTGCCGGGCGCCGCGACGACGTCGCCACGGCGCACCTCGTGGTGCGGCACGCCGGGCAGCAGCAGCGCGACGGTGTCGCCCGCCCGTGCCCCGGCCATGGGACGGCCGAAGGTCTCCAGCCCGGCGAGCGGGGCGACGCGGGGGCCGCCCGTGCCGCCGGCGATCTCCAGGCGGTCGCCCGGGCGGACGGCGCCGCGCTCGATGGTCCCCGCGACGACCGCGCCGCCCCCGGGGAGCGGAAGCACCCGCTCCACGGGCAGCAGGAAGGGTTCCCGTACGGGACGCCCGGGCGTCGGCACATAGGTGTCGACGGCGTCGAGCAGGGCCTCGACCGTGCCGGTCCAGCGTGGATCGCCCGCCAGCGCGCGCCGCGCCGAGACCCGGACGACCGCCGTGCGCTGTCCGTCGAAGCCGTGCGCGGTGAGCAGCGCGCGGGTGTCGAGCTCGACGAGCTCGGTGAGTTCGGGCCCGCCCGCCTCCGCCTTGGTGAGGGCGACGACCACGTGCCGTACGCCCGCCTGACGGGCGAGCAGGAGGTGTTCGGCGGTCTGCGGCCGGACGCCGTCGAGCGCGGAGACGACGAGGACGGCGCCGTCGAGCCCGGCCGCTCCGGCGATCATGTGCGGGATGTGGTCGGCCCGTCCGGGCAGGTCGGCGTGGGCGTAGTGGCGGGTGCCGGTCTCGTAGGCGACGTGCCGGACGCGGGAGGCGCAGCCGTCCGGGTCCTCCGGGCCGTCCGGAGCGCGGCCGTGGGCGGGTGC
>NZ_JAINFC010000922.1 GCF_020740835.1 Streptomyces sp. UNOC14_S4 | reverse complement strand
GCTCGAGCTGCAGGCCCGCCGCACGGCGACGGTCGCGGCGGGCGTGGGCTCGACGCTGCCGGTGTTCACCGTGCGCGCGGGCGGCGGTGTGATCGAGGACGTCGACGGCAACTCGCTCATCGACTTCGGTTCCGGCATCGCCGTGACCTCGGTCGGCTCCAGCGCGGAGGCCGTCGTCCGCCGCGCCTCGGCCCAGCTCGCCGACTTCACCCACACCTGTTTCATGGTCACCCCGTACGAGGGCTACGTGGAGGTCTGCGAGCAGCTCGCCGAGCTGACCCCGGGCGACCACGCCAAGAAGTCCGCGCTGTTCAACTCGGGCGCCGAGGCCGTCGAGAACGCGGTGAAGATCGCCCGCGCGTACACCAAGCGCCAGGCGGTCGTCGTCTTCGACCACGGCTACCACGGCCGTACGAACCTGACGATGGCGCTCACCGCCAAGAACATGCCGTACAAGCACGGCTTCGGCCCGTTCGCGCCCGAGGTCTACCGCGTGCCGGTGGCGTACGGCTACCGCTGGCCGACCGGCGCGGAGAACTGCGGCCCCGAGGCCGCCGCGCAGGCCATCGACCAGATCACCAAGCAGGTGGGCGCGGACAACGTCGCCGCGATCATCATCGAGCCGGTGCTGGGCGAGGGCGGCTTCATCGAGCCCGCGAAGGGCTTCCTGCCGCGCATCGCGCAGTTCGCCAAGGACAACGGCATCGTCTTCGTCGCGGACGAGATCCAGTCCGGCTTCTGCCGCACGGGCCAGTGGTTCGCGTGCGAGGACGAGGGCATCGTCCCGGACCTGATCACGACGGCCAAGGGCATCGCGGGCGGCCTGCCGCTCGCCGCCGTCACGGGCCGCGCCGAGATCATGGACGCGGCGCACCCGGGCGGTCTGGGCGGCACCTACGGCGGCAACCCGGTGGCGTGCGCCGCGGCGCTCGGCTCGATCGAGACCATGCGCGAGCTGGACCTCAACGCGAAGGCCAAGCGCATCGAGGAGGTCATGAAGGGCCGGCTCTCCGCGATGCAGGAGAAGTTCGCCATCATCGGTGACATCCGCGGCCGTGGCGCGATGATCGCGATCGAGCTGGTGAAGGACCCGGCGACCAAGGAGCCGCACCCGGAGGCCGCGGGCGCGCTCGCGAAGGCCTGCCACGCCGAGGGTCTGCTGGTCCTGACCTGCGGCACCTACGGCAACGTGCTGCGCTTCCTGCCGCCGCTGGTCATCGGCGAGGACCTGCTGAACGAGGGCCTCGACATCATCGAGGCCGCGCTCGGCCGTCTGTGATCCGCGGGTGACTCCGCCCCGGCCCCGGTCGTCGAGGGGCGAGGGCGGCCCGGGATCGCCGTGGGGTGGAG
>NZ_JAINFC010000921.1 GCF_020740835.1 Streptomyces sp. UNOC14_S4 | reverse complement strand
GGATGCCCCTCCACGGACTCGCTCAGCACGACCCGGTCCGGCCGGTCCGGCCGGTCCATCCGGTCGGCCCCCGCCGCTCGCCCCGACATCGCGGCGAGCAGCGGCTCCGCGAGCGTCACCAGGCCCGCGACGGCCGCGAGCGGGTTGCCGGGCAGCCCCACCAGATGCCGCCCCGGCGCGAGCCGGGCCAGCAGCATCGGGTGTCCCGGCCGCACCGCGACCCCGTCGACCAGCAGCTCCGCTCCGGTCCTCCGCAACATCGGGTGCACGTGGTCGACGGGCCCGGAGGCCGTACCCCCCGTGGTCACCACCAGGTCCGCGCGGGAGGAGCCGACCGCGTCGTACAGCAGGTCCGCGTCGTCACCGAGCCGCCGCGTCGCGGTCACCTCGGCACCGAGCGCACGCAGCCAGGGGGCCAGCATCGGACCGAGGGCGTCACGGATACGGCCACCCTGCGGCAGCCCTTCCCGCAGCAGTTCGTCGCCGAGGACGAGGATCTCGACGCGGGGACGGCGGGTGACCGGCAGCAGGTCGTACCCCGCCGCGGCGGCGAGGCCCAGCACGGCGGGCGTGACGGGAGTGCCCTCGGGCAACAGCTGATCACCGGTCCGGCACTCCTGCCCGCGGGGCCGGATGTCCTGACCGTGCCCGACGTGCCGCGAGGCGTACAGCTCGTCCTCGCCCCGCACCACCCCGTGCTCGCTGCGCAGCACGGCGGTGGCCCCCGGCGGTACGCGCGCGCCGGTCGCGATCCGTACGGCGTGCCCGTCGCGCAGCGGCTCCACCCCGGCGCGGTCGTCACCGGCCAGTACGCCGTGCCCTTGCGGCGGCAGCCGCCAGGGCCCCGGCCCGGCGACCGCCCAGCCGTCCATGGCAGAGGTGTCGAAGGACGGCAGGTCGGTGAGCGCGTCCAGGGGCGCGGCCAGGACCTGCCCCAGCGCCTCGTCGAGCGGCCGTTCCTCGGTGGGCAGCACCTCGCCCGCGCGCGCCGCGACGGCCCGGGCGCGCTGCCAGGAGGTACGGGTGGCATGCGGGGACCGGTGATCGGCCATGGCAACACCTGGCTCGTGGCAAGTGGCGGGTACGACGGGAATCGGCTCGCGCGGCTGCGCCGGTGCGGGAAGCGGCTCCGGCGCGGTGTCCGGCTCCGGGCCGGGCCGCGGGCCCGGCGTACGCCTCGCCTCCGAGGCCCCGGAGACCGCAGAGGCAGCAGAGGGCGAGGAGGCCGAGGACGCCGAGGACGCCGAGGAGAAGATCCCGGTCTCGCAGAACGGGTCGTCCCTGAACAAAAACTCGAACGCTCCCGCCGAGCCCCCGTCCCGGGACCCCGCCACCGGGACGGGGGCTCGGCG
>NZ_JAINFC010000920.1 GCF_020740835.1 Streptomyces sp. UNOC14_S4 | reverse complement strand
GGGGGCGGGGCGCCCCGTCAGGGGCGCGGGAAACTGGTCGACCAGCCACAAACAACCAGCAGCCGCGCACCGGTCTCAGGAGGCACCCCAATGGGCGCGGCGGAGGCTGGAAAGCCTGACTCACAACATCAAGCGCTCAGCCACCGGGTGGCCGAGAAACGCGTGCATGGCAAACTCCCACCCGTACGACCCCGCGTAAGGGAAGACCGCAATATCACCGGCACGGACGCGCTCGACGCGAACGTCCCGCAGCAGCGTGTCCTCCGGCGTGCACAACTCGCCGACGAACGTGACGGGAACATCGACGGCCTCGGGCCGTGGGCAGTCCTCCGGCCACGCGTCGACGGGCAGGACGGCGACGTTGTGGACGATGTCCCAGGACGTGGGCAGCTGGAAGTGGTTGATGCCGCCGCGCAGGGCGGCGAACGCCTGGCCGTAGGAGTGCTTGACGTCCGTGACCTCGGCGGCGTACCAGCCGCAGTCGGCGACGAGGAAGCGGCCCGGTTCGAGGACGACGCGGGCTCCGGCCGGGGGTGTGACGGCCGCGGCCAGCTCACCGAAGCGGGCAGTGTCGAAAGGCTTCTCGCCCTCGAAGTTGACGCCGATGCCACCGCCGATGTCGATGTGGCGCAGGTCGATGCCGTGCTCGGCGGCGGTGGCGGCGCTCCATTCGACGCACCAGCGGAGGTAGGTCGCGTGGGTCCCGGCGTCGAGGTTGTTGGAGGCGGCGTGGATGTGGAAGCCGACGAGGTCGAGGCCGGGCAGCCGCTGGGCGATACGGACGACCTCGGCGGCGTCGGGCTCAGGCACCCCGAACACGGAGGGTTCGCCGCCCATGTGGAGGGAGCCGGTGACGGGGATCTGCGCGGGGTTGACGCGCAGCGCGACGCGTGCGGTCGTGCCCCGCTCCTGGGCGATACGGCTGATGCGGTGGAGTTCGAGGGGGCTCTCGGCGTTGATGACCTCGACGTCCGCCTCGACCAGGCCGGTCAGAACGGGGACGGACTTCGCCGGTCCCGCGGCGACGACGGGGGCCGGGGCGCCCGGGGCCGCGGGCTTGGCGGCGGTGGCGAGGGCGAGTTCCGCGAGCGAGGCGACCTCGAACCCGTCGACGTGCGGGGCGAGGGCCGCCAGGACGCCGGGGAAGGAGTTCGCCTTGACCGCGTAGTGGACGGCCGCCCACTCGGGCAGGGCCTCGCGCAGCTCGCGGGCGCGGGCCGCCGCGATGTCGCCGTCGTAGAGGTAGGCCGCCACCGGGCCGCCGGTCCCGGCGAGTTCGAGGAGCCGGCGCCGCACGCCGACGGGCAGGACGTCCTGCGGGTAGGAGGAGCGGGGTGCCGCGGACGGCGGGAGTTC
>NZ_JAINFC010000092.1 GCF_020740835.1 Streptomyces sp. UNOC14_S4 | reverse complement strand
GAGTTGGGGCGTACCGTTGGGGCGGCATGTCGGGGTGGAAGTCGCTGCGCGCTGTCGGGAGTGCCGGGTGCGAGTGATTCGGATACATCCCCTAATGTGGCTTTTGTCTTTCTGGTCGTGCGCCGGGGCGCGCGGCCGATATCGCCCTGGGGAAAGGGAGCTCTATGGAGCGCACCGTCGTTCGTTGTGCCGAGGGGCACGTGTTCAGCACCGCTTCGTTCCCGATGCAGCATCTCGGTCCCGGCCGCCTCGGCCCGGGGCGGCTGCTCCGCTGCCCGCGCTGCGCGCGGCTGCGGCATTCCGTTCCGGTGGCGGTGCGGAAGCCGTGAGGACGAAGCGCGGTCGCGACGGCCTGATCGCCGCCGTGATCGCGAAGGGCTGATCGCAGAGCGATGAGCGGCGCGCGGGCACGGTCCACCGGGACCGGGCCCGCGTTGTCCGTCTTCTCCGCGTATCCTCGACCCGTGCTTCTCTCAGACAAGGACATCCGGGCCGAGATCGACGCTGGCCGGGTGCGGCTCGAACCGTACGACGAATCGATGGTGCAGCCCTCGAGCATCGATGTGCGGCTGGACCGCTACTTCAGGGTGTTCGAGAACCACCGGTACCCCCACATCGACCCCGCCATCGAGCAGGCGGACCTCACCCGTGAGGTGGTGCCGGACGGCGACGAGGCGTTCATCCTCCACCCGGGCGAGTTCGTGCTCGCCTCGACGTACGAGGTGATCACGCTTCCCGACAACATCGCCTCGCGGCTGGAGGGCAAGTCGAGCCTCGGCCGGCTGGGTCTGCTGACCCACTCCACGGCGGGCTTCATCGACCCCGGCTTCTCCGGTCACGTGACGCTGGAGCTGTCGAACATGGCCACGCTGCCGATCAAGCTCTGGCCGGGGATGAAGATCGGGCAGCTGTGCATGTTCCGTCTGACGTCACCCGTCGAGCATCCTTACGGGTCCGCCAAGCACGGCTCCCGCTACCAGGGACAGCGTGGGCCGACGCCCTCGCGCTCCTTCCAGAACTTCCATCGCACGCAGGTCTGAGGACCAGGGAAACAGGGCGAAGAGCAACAGTGAGTGACGTACGCGAGAACCTGACCTACCCGATCTTCGGGCAGGCCATCCGTGAGCTGGCGCAGACCATCGCGGACGACGGCTACGAGCCGGACATCATCCTCTCCATCGCGCGCGGCGGCGTCTTCGTCGCGGGCGGCCTGGCGTACGCGCTGGACTGCAAGAACATCCACCTGGTCAACGTGGAGTTCTACACCGGTGTGGGCACCACCCTGGAGATGCCGGTGATGCTCTCCCCCGTCCCGAACGCGATCGACTTCTCCAACAAGAAGGTCCTCATCGCCGACGACGTCGCGGACACCGGCAAGACGCTCAAGCTCGTCCACGACTTCTGCCTGGAGCACGTCGCCGAGGTGCGCAGTGCCGTGATCTACGAGAAGAGCCACTCGCTCGTGAAGTGCGAGTACGTCTGGAAGAAGACGGACGAGTGGATCAACTTCCCGTGGTCGGTCGAGCCGCCGGTCGTGCGCCGCGAGGGCCAGGTCCTCGACGCGTGAGCGCGCGGCAGTCGCAGCAGCACTGATGGAGAAGGGCCCCGGTCGGGAACGACCGGGGCCCTTCTTCGTGCGCATGTCTTCGTGCGCGTGCGGCTGTCGCCCGTCCGTCAGAACGTGCCCAGCTTGATGATCGACAGCAGGGCGATCAGCTGGATCGAGGACGCGGCCAGCGCCTTCGGCCACGGCAGGTCGTGCGACTTGCTCACCATCGAGGTGAACAGCGCGCCCGCCGCCAGCCACGTGGCCCAGCCCAGCACCTGGACGACCGGGCTGTCGCCGCCGAGGAACATCGCCACGAGCAGCCGCGGGGCGTCCGTGATCGACATGATCAGCATCGACAGGCCGACCGTCGGCTGCCATATGCCGTCGCCGCCCAGCTGCCGGGCGAGGGTGTGCGTGACCGCGCCCAGGATCAGCCCGGAGATCACCACGATGACGCCGGTGATCAGCACCTCGGGGACGCTGTTCGAGACCGTGGCCTTCAGGACGTCGTCGCGGGCCTTGTCGAAGCCGAAGACGGCGAGCAGGCCGTAGACGAAGGTGACGATCAGGGCGGGCGCCCACACCGCGTGGTCGCGCATCTGCCAGAACGTGGCGTTCGGCCGCAGCACGATGCCCTTCAGCAGCTCCTTCCACGGCAGGCGCGGTCCCGAGGGCGGCGCGGGGGCCGTCTGCTGCCCGGCGCGGTAGGTGTCGCCCGAGCTGTACGCCCCGGTGTCGCCGTAGGCGCCGTCGCCCGCGTACGGGCCGTAGGCGTCCGGGGCCTCGCCGACGCTGAACTGCTGGGTGTGGCCCGGGCTGTCGGAGTGGCCGTAGGGGGCCTGGTGGCCTTGCGGCTGTCCGTACGGGTCCTGGTGGCCCTGCGGTTGTCCGTACGGGTCGTAGCCCTGCTGCGGGCCGCCGCCCGGGGCGCCGAAGTACTCCGGCTCGTCGTAGCCCGACGGCTGCTGCCACTGCTGCTGACCGCCGCCCTGGCCGCCGCCGTACGGGTCACCGCCCTGGCCGCCGTACGGAGCCTGGTACTGCCCCGGGCGCTGTCCTTGCTGCGCGGGGCCCGGGTGCTGAGAGTCCCGTCCGCGTCCCATCCTGAATCCAGCCACGCTTCGAACGTACCCGCTCTGCCCGGACGCCGACCCCGGGCCCCGGGAAACCCCGGGACCATTGGGGCGGAGCTGTGACATCCCTTAGGGGGAAGGCCGGGGACGCGTCGTCCTGAGGGATGGTTTGGGTTACGAGTGGTAGAGGGGGAATTCCGCGCTGTCGATGGTCCAGGGGCCGACGGAGACCTTGTCGCCGAAGGCGTAATCGTGGCGGGCGCGGTAGCAGCGCTCCCCGTCGGTGCCGGTTCCGAGGTCGGACATGACGGCCATCGTCCCCTTGCGCGGGTCGATCAGGAAGTAGAGAGGGATACCCATGGCCGGGTAGTCACGCATCTTCTGCGCGTAGTCGTTGGCGTGGTTGGAAGGAGAGACGACCTCAGCGGCCAAGGCCAGGTCCCGAGGGTTGAAACGGCCCGGTGTGTCCATCGCGGCTTCGGGCAGAACAACCAGGTCAGGGCTGCGCAGAATGCCGAGTGACGGATCTTCCACCTCTCCGCCCGTGTGAGCTACGAGGTCGTCGGAGACCTGACGGTCGAGCTGACGGCGCAGCCGCATGGCCACCAGCTCGTGGGTGCCCGACGGGCTCATCATCATGACGATGGTGCCGTCGGAGATCTCGACCTTCCCGGTGTTGGGCAGCGCGGAAAGTTCTTCTGCGACAGCGCGGATACGGGCGTAGTCCATGACCTGGCTCCTGACGAAGTCGGGCTGCAAGCGCGTACGACGTCATCGTCCCACGGCCCTACGACAACGGCCGGGCCCCGCGATCGCTCGCGGGGCCCGGCCGTTGCGCGCGTCGCGCGCGGCTACTTCACCGGCTCCGGGTCCGGCTCCGGCGCGTCCGCCGGCTCGCCGTCGCCCTCCGGCTCGACCGGGGTCTTCACCGATTCGAGCAGCAGCTGCGCGACGTCGACGACCTGGATGGACTCCTTCGCCTTGCCGTCGTTCTTCTTGCCGTTGACCGAGTCGGTCAGCATGACAAGGCAGAAGGGGCAGGCGGTGGAGACGATGTCCGGGTTGAGGGAGAGGGCCTCGTCCACGCGCTCGTTGTTGATGCGCTTGCCGATGCGCTCCTCCATCCACATGCGCGCGCCGCCGGCGCCGCAGCAGAAGCCGCGCTCCTTGTGGCGGTGCATCTCCTCGTTCCGCAGGCCCGGCACCTTCGCGATGATCTCGCGCGGGGGCGTGTAGACCTTGTTGTGGCGGCCCAGGTAGCAGGGGTCGTGGTAGGTGATCAGACCCTCGACCGGGGTGACGGGGATCAGCTTGCCCTCGTCGATGAGGTGCTGGAGCAGCTGCGTGTGGTGGATGACCTCGTACTCGCCGCCGAGCTGCGGGTACTCGTTGGCGATCGTGTTGAAGCAGTGCGGGCAGGTCGCGACGATCTTCTTCTTGGACTTGGGCTTCTTCGTGGACTCGTCCTCGGAGTCCTCGCCGAAGGCCATGTTGAGCATCTCGACGTTCTGCTGGCCCAGCTGCTGGAAGAGGAACTCGTTGCCCAGGCGGCGGGGCGAGTCACCGGTGCAGTTCTCCTCGCCGCCCATGATCGCGAACTTCACGCCCGCCATGTGCAGCAGCTCGGCGAAGGCCTTGGTGGTCTTCTTGGCGCGGTCCTCAAGGGCGCCCGCGCAGCCCACCCAGTAGAGGTAGTCGACCTCGGTGAGGTCCTCGACGTCCTTGCCGACGACCGGGACCTCGAAGTCGACCTCCTTGGTCCACTGCAGGCGCTGCTTCTTCGCCAGGCCCCAGGGGTTGCCCTTCTTCTCCAGGTTCTTGAGCATCGTGCCCGCCTCGGACGGGAAGGCGCTCTCGATCATCACCTGGTAGCGGCGCATGTCGACGATGTGGTCGATGTGCTCGATGTCCACCGGGCACTGCTCGACACAGGCGCCGCAGGTGGTGCAGGACCACAGGACGTCCGGGTCGATGACGCCGTTCTCCTCCAGCGTGCCGATCAGCGGGCGCTCGGCCTCGGCCTTCGCGGCGGCCGGGACGTCCTTCAGCTGCTCCTCGGTGCCCTTCTCCGCGCCCTCCGCGTCCTTGCCGCCGCCCGCGAGCAGGTACGGCGCCTTGGCGTGCGCGTGGTCGCGCAGCGACATGATGAGCAGCTTCGGCGAGAGCGGCTTGCCGGTGTTCCAGGCGGGGCACTGCGACTGGCAGCGGCCGCACTCGGTGCAGGTGTCGAAGTCGAGCAGGCCCTTCCAGGAGAAGTGCTCGACCTGGGAGACGCCGAACTGGTCGTCCTCGCCCGGGTCCTCGAAGTCGATCGGCTTGCCGGCGCTCGTCATCGGCTGCAGCGCGCCGAGGGCGACGCCGCCGCTGGACTCGCGCTTGAACCAGATGTTGGGGAAGGCCAGGAAGCGGTGCCAGGCCACGCCCATGTCGGTCTTGAGGGAGACCGTGATCATCCAGATGAAGGACGCCGAGATCTTGATCATGGCGACCAGATAGGTGAGGTTCTGCAGCGTCTCGGTGCTCAGCCCGCGGAAGGCCGCGACCAGCGGGTACGTGACGAAGTAGGCGGCCTCGTAGCTCTCGACGCCGTGCTGGGCGCCCTCCAGGCCGCGCAGCGTGACGATCGAGCAGCCGACGATGAGGATGACGGCCTCGACGAAGTAGGCCTGGCCGAAGTTGGAGCCCGCGAAGCGGGACTTGCGGCCCGGCTTGCCCGGCTTGCTCAGCTGCCGGACGACGATCAGGGTGAGGATGCCCAGCGTGGTCACCGTGGCGAAGAACTCGACCCAGAGCTCGTACGGCAGCCACCCGCCGATGAAGGGCAGCAGCCAGTCGGCCTTGAAGAGCTGGCCGACCGCGTTGACGATCGTGATCAGCAGCGAGAAGAAGCCCAGCGCCACGCCCCAGTGGGCGACGCCGATCAGGCCCCACTGGTTCATGCGGGTGTGGCCCAGGAACTCCTTGGCCACCGTGACCGTGCGCCGGGCGGGATCGTCGGTGCGGGTGCCCTTGGGCACCGGCTGGCCCAGCCGCATGTGCTGGTAGATCTGCAGGACGGCACGGCCGAGCAATGCGAAGCCGACCGCGATGAGGACCAGCGACACGATGATCGCGGCGAGTTGCATGGGAGGGCTCCTCGGGCCTGCGAGAGCGGAATTACTAATGGGTAACTTATCCAGTCCGTACGAGACTACTCACTCCCGGCCGCCCGCCATACCCGCAGCGCCGGTGATCTGCGTCGCGCGAGCGGCCCCTGTTCACGCCCCGGCGGCCGCCGGTGACCGTAAGGCTGACATAAAAGTTGAGTCGGTCCGACTCAGGTCCGTTGACAGGGTGGCGTCGGTGTTGCACCCTTGAGCCTGTTCCACTCAAGTCCAATGGAGGAATCGACATGGCACGTGCGGTCGGCATCGACCTGGGTACGACGAACTCCGTCGTCAGTGTTCTCGAGGGCGGTGAGCCCACCGTCATCACCAACGCCGAGGGCGCCAGGACCACGCCGTCCGTCGTCGCCTTCGCCAAGAACGGCGAGGTGCTGGTCGGCGAGGTGGCCAAGCGCCAGGCTGTCACCAACGTCGACAGGACCATCCGGTCGGTCAAGCGTCACATGGGCACCGACTGGAAGATCGAGCTCGACGGCAAGCCCTTCAACCCGCAGCAGATGAGCGCCTTCATCCTGCAGAAGCTGAAGCGCGACGCCGAGGCGTACCTGGGCGAGAAGGTGACCGACGCGGTCATCACCGTCCCGGCGTACTTCAACGACTCCGAGCGCCAGGCCACCAAGGAGGCCGGCGAGATCGCGGGCCTGAACGTCCTGCGCATCGTCAACGAGCCCACCGCGGCCGCCCTGGCCTACGGCCTGGACAAGGACGACCAGACGATCCTCGTCTTCGACCTCGGTGGCGGTACGTTCGACGTCTCGCTGCTGGAGATCGGCGACGGTGTCGTCGAGGTCAAGGCCACCAACGGCGACAACCACCTCGGTGGTGACGACTGGGACCAGCGCGTCGTCGACTACCTGGTCAAGCAGTTCGCCAACGGCCACGGCGTCGACCTGTCCAAGGACAAGATGGCCCTCCAGCGCCTCCGTGAGGCCGCGGAGAAGGCGAAGATCGAGCTGTCCTCGTCCACCGAGACCACGATCAACCTGCCCTACATCACGGCCTCCGCCGAGGGCCCGCTGCACCTGGACGAGAAGCTCACCCGCGCCCAGTTCCAGCAGCTGACCGCGGACCTGCTGGAGCGCTGCAAGACGCCGTTCCACAACGTCATCAAGGACGCGGGCATCAACCTGTCCGAGATCGACCACGTGGTCCTGGTCGGCGGTTCCACCCGTATGCCCGCCGTCGCCGAGCTCGTCAAGGAGCTGACCGGCGGCAAGGAGGCCAACAAGGGTGTGAACCCGGACGAGGTCGTCGCCATCGGCGCCTCGCTCCAGGCCGGTGTCCTCAAGGGCGAGGTCAAGGACGTCCTGCTGCTCGACGTCACCCCGCTGTCCCTCGGTATCGAGACCAAGGGCGGCATCATGACCAAGCTGATCGAGCGCAACACCACGATCCCGACCAAGCGCTCCGAGATCTTCACGACGGCCGAGGACAACCAGCCGTCCGTGCAGATCCAGGTCTACCAGGGCGAGCGCGAGATCGCGGCGTACAACAAGAAGCTCGGCATGTTCGAGCTGACCGGCCTCCCGCCGGCCCCGCGCGGCGTCCCGCAGATCGAGGTCGCCTTCGACATCGACGCCAACGGCATCATGCACGTGACCGCGAAGGACCTGGGCACGGGCAAGGAGCAGAAGATGACCGTCACCGGCGGCTCCTCGCTGCCGAAGGACGAGGTCGACCGCATGCGCGAGGAGGCCGAGAAGTACGCGGAGGAGGACCACAAGCGCCGCGAGGCCGCCGAGACCCGCAACCAGGGCGAGCAGCTCGTCTACCAGACGGAGAAGTTCCTCAAGGACAACGAGGACAAGGTCCCGGCCGAGGTGAAGACCGAGGTCGAGACGGCCGTCGCCGAGCTGAAGGAGAAGCTCAAGGGCGAGGACTCGGCCGAGATCCGCACCGCGACCGAGAAGGTCGCCGCGGTCAGCCAGAAGCTGGGCCAGGCCATGTACGCCGACGCCCAGGGCGCGCAGGGTGCTGCCGGCGCCGCCGGTGCCGAGGGCGCCCAGCAGGCCAAGGCCGAGGACGACGTCGTCGACGCCGAGATCGTCGACGACGAGAAGCCGGGCCACGCGAAGGGCGGTGCGGCGTGACGGAGGAGACCCCGGGTTTCGACGAGAAGCCTGAAGTCCCCTCCGACGCGACCTCCGACGACGCGGCCGAGGGTGCCGGGTCCGCCGACAAGGCGGGCCCGGCCCCGGCCGGGGAAGAGCTGGTCGAGGTAGGGCTCCAGGCGCAGCTGGACCAGGCACAGGCCGCGCTCGGCGAGCGCACGGCCGACCTCCAGCGGCTCCAGGCCGAGTACCAGAACTACCGTCGCCGGGTGGAGCGGGACCGCGCCACGGTCAAGGAGGTCGCCGTCGCGAACCTCCTGGCCGAGCTGCTCCCCACGCTCGACGACATCGGCCGCGCCCGTGACCACGGCGAGCTGGTCGGCGGCTTCAAGTCCGTCGCCGAGTCGCTGGAGACGGTCGTGGCCAAGATGGGCCTGCAGCAGTTCGGCAAGGAGGGCGAGCCCTTCGACCCGCTGGTGCACGAGGCCCTGATGCACTCCTACGCGCCGGACGTCACCGAGACCACGTGCGTGCAGATTCTGCAGCCGGGGTATCGGATCGGCGAGCGGACGATCCGCCCGGCGCGGGTGGCCGTCGCCGAACCGCAGCCCGGCGCCCAGAAGGGCGAGGGCGAGGACGAGGTGGCCGAGGAGAGCGGTGGCCCGGACAAGGGCTGACGTGAAGATGACCGACCGCGTTGACGGGACGGGCGACCGGAAGGAGGGGCGCCGGGGATGAGCACGAAGGACTTCCTGGAGAAGGACTACTACAAGGTCCTCGGCGTGCCCAAGGACGCCACCGAGGCCGAGATCAAGAAGGCGTACCGGAAGCTCGCCCGCGAGAACCATCCGGACGCCAACAAGGGCGACACCAAGGCGGAGGAGCGCTTCAAGGAGATCTCCGAGGCCAATGACGTCCTGGCCGACCCCAAGCGCCGCAAGGAGTACGACGACGCGCGTGCCCTCTTCGGCAACGGCGGCTTCCGCCCGGGGCCGGGCGGCGGTGCGGGCGGCTCCTTCAACTTCGACCTGGGCGACCTCTTCGGAGGCGCCCAGGGCGGGGGCGGCGGTGGCTTCGGCGGCGGTCTCGGCGACGTCTTCGGCGGCCTGTTCAACCGGGGCGGCACGCGCACGCAGCCGCGCCGCGGGCAGGACATCGAGTCCGAGGTGTCGCTCAGCTTCACCGAGGCGGTCGAGGGGGCCACTGTCCCGCTGCGGATGTCGTCCTCCGCGGCGTGCAAGACGTGCTCCGGCACGGGCGACAAGAACGGCACGCCGCGGGTCTGCCCGACCTGCGTCGGCACCGGCCAGGTGTCGCACGGCTCGGGCGGCGGCTTCTCGCTGACCGACCCCTGCCCGGACTGCAAGGGCCGCGGGCTGATCCCCGAGAACCCCTGCGACGTCTGCAAGGGCAGCGGCCGGGCCACGTCCTCCCGCACCATGCAGGTCCGCATACCGGCGGGCGTCTCCGACGGGCAGCGGATCCGGCTGCGCGGCAAGGGCGCCCCGGGCGAGCGCGGCGGGCCCAACGGCGATCTGTACGTCGTGGTGCACGTCGACGCCCACCCGGTCTTCGGCCGCAAGGGCGACAACCTCACCGTCACCGTGCCCGTCACCTACCCGGAGGCGGCGCTGGGTGGTGAGGTGAAGGTGCCGACGCTGGGCGGACCGCCGGTCACGCTCAAGCTGCCCGCGGGCACGCCCAACGGACGGACCATGCGCGCCCGCGGCAAGGGCGCGGTGCGCAAGGACGGCACCCGCGGCGATCTGCTGATCACCGTCGAGGTGTCGGTGCCCGACGAGCTCGGCGACAAGGCGCGGGAGGCCCTGGAGGCCTACCGCGAGGCGACGGCGGGCAGGGACCCGAGGGCCGAACTGTTCCAGGCCGCGAAGGGAGCATGAGATGGACGGCCGACGACGGCGGTACGAGAACGCACAGCCTTATCAGCTGACCGACGAGTCGCCGGTCTACGTCATCTCCGTGGCGGCCCAGCTGTCGGGCCTGCACCCGCAGACACTGCGGCAGTACGACCGCCTCGGGCTCGTCTCCCCGGACCGCACGGCGGGCCGGGGCAGGCGCTATTCGGCGCGGGACATCGAACTGCTCCGGCAGGTCCAGCAGCTGAGCCAGGACGAGGGCATCAACCTCGCGGGCATCAAGCGGATCATCGAGCTGGAGAACCAGGTGTCCGCGCTCAAGGCCCGCATCGCCGAGCTCCAGGGCGCGGTCGACGGCGCCACGGCGGCCATGCAGCAGCGCGAGGCGGCGGTGCACGCTTCTTATCGGCGGGACTTGGTGCCGTATCAGGACGTGCAGCAGGCGAGTGCGCTTGTTGTGTGGCGGCCCAGACGGGACCAGTAGTTTTTGCGGTGCGCCTATGAGCTCGGGGCGCGATGTTGTTTGGCGGCTGCGCGTGCGTCGTGGTTGCGCGCGCAGTTCCCCGCGCCCCTGACGGGGCGCGACCCGCCCCGCCGGCCCCTCAGGCGCCCGCTGACGACGGCGTGAGCCGGAGCCGGACTTCCAGTTCGTGCTCGCCCGGTACCGTCCCCCGGCCCTCCACGATGAAGGCCGACTCCAGCTCTTCCTTCACCTGCCGTACGGGATCGGCCGCACCGAAGAGATCGACGTCGACCGTGCCGGCCAGCGGGACGCTGGTGGCCTTCGACGGAGCCCGTCGGGTGCGGGCGTCGACCACCATGCACCAGATCATCGGATGCTCCGCCCCCGCTTCCTTCGTCTCGCTGCGCGGCTCCCCCGCGCCCTCGGGGAACGCGGTCTCCAGGGCGCGGAACACCGCCCCCGCGTCCTGGTGACGGCAGCCGGTCAGATGGACGCTGACGTGATCCGGGCTCTCGGGGCCGCTCATCGCCTCGTACTCCTCGGTCGTGGGATCGGTCGTGGGATCCCTCTTCCCCGACCGTACGAGCGGCGCGGCCGGACGGCATCAGTACCGGGGCCGATCGGGCGGGCCCGTACCGTCAGACCAGGCCCAGCGCCCGGGTGACGGTGATCTCGACCAGGACGCGGTCGGGGTTGGGGCTCGGCATGCGGCCGTAGCGCTCGGCGTACCGGTTCACCGCGTCGTCGACGGCGTCGGCCTCGGTCCGTACGACGGCGACGCCCTCCAGGGTGGCCCACTTGCGTTCGCCGACCTGGCACACGGCCACCCGGGCGCCGTCCGGTCCGGCGGCCAGTATGTTCGCGATCTTGCGGCTGGACCTGTTGGTGATCACCCGGGCGGTCCCGGTCCCGGCGTCGAAGGTCACCCCCACGGGAACGAGGTGCGGGCTGCCGTCGGGACGCGTGGTGGTGAGGGTGCACAGGTGTCGCTCGCGCCAGAACTCGATGTACGCGGCGGGGAGATTGCGCAGGTCGTAGGCCATGCGGGAAGCGTAGCCGCGGGGCATGCTGGCGAGAACAGGGTTGAGTGGAATAGGCTCAACTTATCGCACGTTGCTTCAAGCAGGAGTGAGTGTCCGGCACAGCACGCGATGCCGGGCGCGGCGCGAGGCACAGCATCGGAGGAGGAGCGCACAGTCGTGGACGCGGAGCTGACGAACAAGAGCCGTGAGGCGCTGAGCGGCGCCAGTGAGCGGGCCGTGTCGGCGGGGCATGCCGACATGACGCCCGCGCATCTGCTGCTCGCTCTCCTCGCGGGGCGGGACAACGAGAACGTGATGGACCTGCTGGCCGCGGTCGAGGCGGATGCCGCAGGCTTGCGTTCGGGTGCCGAGCGGCAGCTGGCGGGGCTGGCGAGTGTGCAGGGGTCGACGGTCGCGCCGCCGCAGCCGGACCGTGAGCTGATGGCGGTGATCGCGGATGCCTCGCAGCGCGCCCGTGAGCTGGGCGACACCTTTCTGTCCACCGAGCACCTGCTGATCGGCCTGGCGGCCAAGGGCGGGCGTACCGGTGAGCTGCTGGAGCAGCAGGGCGCGTCCGCATCGAGGCTCCTGGGCGCCTTCGAGGCCGCGCGGGGCGGCAAGCGGGTGACGAGTGCGGATCCGGAGGGCACGTACAAGGCTTTGGAGAAGT
Organism: Streptomyces sp. UNOC14_S4; assembly: GCF_020740835.1. Taxonomy (GTDB): domain Bacteria; phylum Actinomycetota; class Actinomycetes; order Streptomycetales; family Streptomycetaceae; genus Streptomyces. Next base: position 7,139 of record NZ_JAINFC010000092.1, on the reverse strand, counting down.
TCGGCACGGACTTCACCGCTGCCGCCCGTGAGGGCCGTCTGGACCCGGTGATCGGCCGGGACGCGGAGATCCGCCGTGTGGTGCAGGTCCTCTCCCGCCGCACCAAGAACAATCCCGTCCTGATCGGCGAGCCCGGCGTGGGCAAGACGGCGGTCGTGGAGGGCCTGGCGCAGCGGATAGTGAAGGGCGATGTGCCCGAGTCGCTGCGCAACAAGCGCCTGGTCTCCCTCGATCTGGGGGCGATGGTCGCCGGGGCGAAGTACCGGGGCGAGTTCGAGGAGCGCCTGAAGACCGTCCTGGCCGAGATCAAGGACAGCGACGGCCAGATCATCACCTTCATCGACGAGCTCCACACCGTCGTCGGCGCAGGCGCCGGCGGGGATTCGGCGATGGACGCGGGCAACATGCTCAAGCCCATGCTGGCCCGCGGCGAGCTGCGCATGGTCGGCGCGACCACGCTGGACGAGTACCGCGAGCGCATCGAGAAGGACCCCGCCCTGGAGCGCCGTTTCCAGCAGGTCCTGGTCGCCGAGCCCTCCGTGGAGGACTCGATCGCGATCCTGCGCGGCCTGAAGGGCCGCTACGAGGCCCACCACAAGGTCCAGATCGCCGACAGCGCACTGGTCGCGGCCGCGACGCTGTCCGACCGCTACATCACCTCCCGCTTCCTGCCCGACAAGGCCATCGACCTCGTCGACGAGGCCGCCTCCCGCCTCCGCATGGAGATCGACTCCTCACCGGTGGAGATCGACGAGCTCCAGCGCGCCGTGGACCGGCTGAAGATGGAGGAGCTCGCCCTGTCCAAGGAATCGGACGAGGCCAGCAAGCAGCGCCTGGACAAGCTCCGCCGCGACCTCGCCGACAAGGAGGAGGAACTGCGCGGTCTGACCGCCCGCTGGGAGAAGGAGAAGCAGTCCCTCAACCGGGTCGGTGAGCTCAAGGAACGCCTGGACGGGCTGCGCGGGCAGGCCGAGCGCGCCCAGCGCGACGGCGACTTCGACACCGCCTCCAAACTCCTCTACGGCGAGATCCCCGCACTCGAACGCGAACTCGACGAAGCTGCCAGGGCCGAAGCCGAGGCCGAACACCAGGCCCGCGACCTCATGGTCAAGGAGGAGGTCGGCCCGGACGACATCGCCGACGTCGTCGCCTCCTGGACCGGCATCCCCGCCGGCCGCCTCCTCGAGGGCGAGACACAGAAACTGCTGCGCATGGAGGACGAGCTCGGCAAGCGCCTGATCGGCCAGCGGGAGGCCGTCACCGCCGTCTCCGACGCCGTACGCCGCTCGCGCGCCGGGATCGCCGATCCCGACCGGCCGACGGGGTCATTCCTCTTCCTGGGCCCGACCGGCGTCGGCAAGACCGAGCTGGCCAAGGCGCTCGCGGACTTCCTCTTCGACGACGAGCGCGCCATGGTCCGCATCGACATGAGCGAGTACAGCGAGAAGCACTCCGTCGCCCGCCTGGTCGGCGCCCCGCCCGGCTACGTCGGCTACGAGGAGGGCGGCCAGCTCACCGAGGCCGTCCGCCGCCGCCCCTACACCGTGGTGCTCCTCGACGAGGTCGAGAAGGCCCACCACGAGGTCTTCGACATCTTGCTCCAGGTCCTGGACGACGGCCGGCTCACCGACGGCCAGGGGCGCACGGTCGACTTCCGCAACACCATCCTGATCCTGACTTCCAACCTCGGTTCCTCCTATCTGGTGGATCCGCTGCTGAAGGAGGAGCAGAAGCGCGAGAAGGTCCTGGCGACCGTGCGGGCCTCCTTCCGGCCCGAATTCCTCAACCGTCTCGACGACACCGTCGTCTTCCACCCCCTCGGCGTGGACCAGCTCGAACGCATCGCCACGATCCAGATCGGCCACCTCGCCCAGCGCCTCGCCGACCGCCGCCTCACCCTCGACGTGGGCGAGAAGGCACTGCACTGGCTCGCCACCCTCGGCCAGGGCGACGCCGCCGACGGCACCGCCCCCGACCTCACCTACGGCGCCCGCCCCCTGCGCCGCCTGGTCCAGACCGCCATCGGCGACCGCCTCGCGAAGGCGATCCTGGCCGGGGAGGTCCGCGAGGGCGACACTGTACGCGTGGACGTCGCACCCGACGGCGACGGCCTGACGGTGGGGCCGGAGGCGCGGCAGGCGCGGCAGGCGCGTCCGAAGAGCGCGTGATCCCGTGGGGCGGGGGTTGCCAGCCCCCGCCCGTGATGGGGGAGGATGGCGGGAACCGTACGAAGGGAAATTCACGGTGAGCATCGACCCGTCCTCGATTCCGAATTTCGGGGGCCAGCCCGAACCGCAGGAGACGGGCCCGGCCGGCCCCGTCATCCCCGACCAGGACCTGGTCAAGCAGCTCCTCGAGCAGATGGAGCTGAAGTACGTCGTGGACGACGAGGGCGACCTCGCCGCACCGTGGGAGCAGTTCCGTACGTACTTCATGTTCCGCGGCGAGGCCGAGCAGCAGGTCTTCTCGGTCCGGACGTTCTACGACCGCCCGCACGGGATCGACGAGAAGGCGCGCCTCCTGGAGGTCGTCGACGACTGGAACCGCCGCACCCTGTGGCCGAAGGTCTACACCCACACCAACGACGACGGCACGGTCCGCCTGATCGGCGAGGCGCAGATGCTGATCGGCGTCGGTGTCTCCCTGGAGCACTTCGTCTCCAGCACGGTCAGCTGGGTCCGCGCCTCGATCGAGTTCGACAAGTGGCTTGTCGAGCAGCTCGGCCTGGAGGCGGACGCGGAGTCCGGCGACGACAAGCCGGACGACGAGGCGTAAGCGCTCGGCGCCGTCACATCGGCATACGGGCGACCGTCAGCAGGTACGTCCCGTAGAAGAACGAGAGCCCGGCCAGCGCGCCGACCGTCACGACGACGGTGCGCCGCCGGGCTCTCGCCATTGCCAGGGCCATCGGGAGCAGCAGCGGGAAGGCGGGCAGCAGGAAGCGCGGCTTGGAGGCGAAGTAGCTGGAGCCGCCGACCGCGATGACGACGAGCACCAGCGCGTACACCGCGAGCGCGGCGGGCGGCCGGTCGAGGACCAGGAACACCAGCGAGACGAGGGCGACGGCCAGGATCGCCACCGTCACGTAGTAGGCCATGGCGTCCTTGCCGATGCACAGGTGGCGGACGAACTTGAACGCGTCCCGGCCGAAGTCGAAGCGCGAGCCCCACAGCCGCTGCACGTCGAAGTAGCCCAGCAGCCCGCCGCCGGAGCGGAAGCCCGCCCAGACGACGTAGCCCGCCCAGCCCAGCGGGGCGAGCGCGGTGCCCGCCCACAGCCGCCGGTCCGTACGGGAGCCGCGGTCCCGCCACAGGGTGACGGCGGCGGCGGCCCACACCGCGGCGGCCACGGCGATCGCGTTGGGCCGGGAGAGCCCCGCGGCCAGCGCGAGCGCCCCGGCGCACAGCCTGCGGCCGGTGATCACGGCGTAGAGCGCCCAGGCGGCGAGCGCGGTCATCAGCGGCTCGGTGTACGCCATGGACTGCACGATCGCGTGCGGCAGCAGCCCCCAGACCACGACGAGCAGGGTGGCCACCCGGCGTCCGTGCAGCAGCTCGCCCACCGCGTAGACCCCCCACGCCGCGAACCCCGCCGAGACCCAGGCGACGAGCAGCCCCGCGGTGACGGCGGTCAGCGGGAGCACGGTGGTGACGGCCCGGACCAGGCCGGGGAAGAGCGGGAAGAACGCCAGGTCGTTGAAGATCACGCCGCGGGTGGTGGTGGAGTGGATGATCAGCCCGTAGCCGTGGCCCGCGATGTCGGCGTACCAGATGCCGTCCCAGGAGTGCCCGAGCAGCGTGCGCGGGTGCCGTCCGATCCACCAGGCCCACCCCGCCATGACCGACATGCCGGTCAGCCGCACGGCGGCGTACAGCGCCAGCGCGGGGGCGGCCCTGCGCAGGGCGTCGCGCACCCGGTCGATGCGGCGGGCACGGGCGTCCGGGGCCGCGGGGTGCGGTTCCGGGGCGCGTACGGAGACGGCGGTGTCGGCTGACACGGGGGCACCTCCGGTGCGGGCGGCGGCCGGCGCGGCCCGGCGCCGCCGTGGGGCGGCGCACCGGTCCGGGGCGCGGGTACGGACGGGTGGCTGTCGGGGCCTGCGTCGGGCTGCCCGGCATACCGACCATGCGGCTCGCGCGACGCGCGCGCGACACGGAACGCCCGTAAGCGGTGCGCGTTCCACCCGCTCGGCGGGTACGGCGGAGTGTCTGCGGCGTCCGCGGCCGGGGATGTGCTTGCGGAGGTGACTTGCGGGTACGGCTTGCGGATGCGCTTACGGGGCGAGGCCCCGCGGCGGGCGCGCGGGCGCCGCGCGTGGGCGCGGTCCGGCGGCGTGCGAATCCGTTGTGAACTACCGCCGCACGCCGGGGTGGTGGGAATTCCATTACCCGCCTTTCGAGCGCGCCCCAATGCGCCCTCGAACGACGTGCGTTTGTTGTTCCACGTCCGTGAAGAATCCGTGACCAATCGCCCCGCAAAGCTCAGCCATATCGCGCGATCTGCGGATTTGCAGGTGGCCCATGCCTGATCGCATATGCGTCCGGCCGCCTGTCGCGGGTCGGCGGTCCGCAATGATTGTGAACAGTTGAACTGTCCGGCCCTCGCGTGGATGGAAAGCACGATGAGATGGGTAAAAACGCTGTGAGCACCGGTCAATTCATGATTCCCTCTCATTCAGAGACACGTGTCCGTAAGACGACTCCTCGCGGAATCTTCGGAATCACTGTCCACGGATCCCACGGAGCCTCGTCTGTGGGCATGAGCCGGCGCACTCGAAGACCCTGGTCCTCCTCGGCGGGCCGGCCCACCCTCCCCTGCGTGTTTGCGGAGCCGACCCATGCTCACCACTCTCAAGACCACTTACACCGACACCCGCGCCGCCGATCTCGCCTGGTGTCTGGGGAAGGATCCACTCCCCGCCCTGGCCGTCCTCGATCTGCGGCTCGCCGACTCCCAGGTCCAGTTGCGGCTGCTCGGCGCCTCGCACCAGGTCCTGCTGGAGGACGGGGACGGCCTCTGCTCGGAGACCGTCGCCTGTCTGCCGGGCAGCGCCACGCCCCTGCCGCTGGGCGTGGCCGAGCGCGTCGGATGCTGGGAGTACGAGTTCGCGGCCCGGATAGAGACGCTCTCGCACGGCTCCTTCGCGGGCCGGGCACAGGAGTTGCTGGCGCTGGTCGCCGAGCATCCGTACGGCCTCGCGGGCGTCTTCCCCGGCAGCCCGCACGCCTTCACCGCGCTGCTCGCGCAGCGCACGGAGGGGCAGGTGGGCTGGCGCACCTGGCACGCCTATCCGCAGGAGGGCAGGCTGGTCGCGACCCGCACCAGGGTGGCCGTGCGGGCGGCGGCCCCGCTGTGAGACGCCGGGCCGGGCCGGGTGCGCCCGGCGAGCGGCCTGGCGCGGGGTCCGGGCGCCTTATGGAACACCTGTAATAAACCCTTGTGGGTGACAAAAGGTTGCCGGATCGTGACGTAGCGTTCCCGTCATGATCTACCGCCCGGTGTCGGCGCGGCTGCCCGTACCGGCCGGGCTGGGCCGCTTCCTGGTCCTGACCACGGTCTTCATCTGCGCCGCCTGCGGGCTGGTGTACGAGCTGGAGCTGGTCGCCCTCGCCTCGTCCCTGATCGGGGACTCCGTCACCCAGGCGTCCGTCGTGCTGTCGGTGATGGTGTTCGCCATGGGCATGGGCTCCCTGCTCGCCAAACGGCTGCGCGGCAGGGCCGCGCTGGGCTTCGCCGCCGTCGAGGCGGCGCTGGCGCTGGCGGGCGGTCTGTCGGCCATGGCGCTCTACGCCTGCTTCGCCTGGTTCGGGCAGGCGCGGCTCGCCCTGGTGGCGTTCTCCCTGGCCATCGGGGTGCTGATCGGGGCCGAAGTGCCCTTGCTGATGACCCTCATCCAGCGCATCCGGCGGCAGGACGCGGGCGGCGCGGTCGCCGACCTCTTCGCCGCCGACTATGTGGGCGCGCTCGTCGGCGGGCTCGCCTTCCCCTTCCTGCTGCTGCCGGTGCTGGGGCAGTTGACGGGCGCGCTGTTCACCGGCGCGGTCAACGCGGCGGCGGGCGGGGCGCTGGTGCTGTGGCTGTTCCGCGGCGACCTGAGCGCCCGGGCGCGCTGGGGCCTCCTCGTCGCCAATGTGCTGGTGCTGGCGCTGCTGGCGACGGGCACGGCGCTCACCGGCCCGTTCGAGCGCGCCGCGCGCCGCGCGGTGTACGGGGAGGCCGTGCGGGTGGCCGTGCAGTCGGACGTGCAGGAGGTCGTGCTCGCGGGCGGTGGCGGCAGCGGCACGCCACTCGCCCTCTTCCTGGACGGCAGGCTGCGGGTCAGCGGGCAGGACGAGCTGCGCTATCACGAGGCGCTGGTGCATCCCGCGATGGCCGGTCCGCGCCGCAGGGTGCTGGTGCTCGGCGGCGGCGACGGCCTGGCCGTGCGCGAGGTGCTGCGCTACGCGGACGTCGCCTCGGTCACCGTCGTCGAACTCGACCCGGCCGTCCTGCGGTTGGCGCGCACCGACCGGGATCTGGCCGCCCTCAACCACGGGGCCCTCCACGACCCCCGGGTGCGCACGGTCGCCGCCGACGCCTTCGAGTGGCTGCGCTCCCGGCCCGCCGGCGAGGCCCCGTACGACGTGGTGATCTCGGACCTGCCCGACCCGGGCATCACCCCCAGCACCAAGCTGTACTCCCAGGAGTTCTACGGCCTCGCGGAGCGCAGGCTGGCCCCGGGCGGACGGCTCGTCGTGCACGCGGGACCGGTCGGCGCCCGCCCGCGCGTCTTCTGGACGGTGGAGGCCACGCTCCGTTCGCTCGGCCTCGCCACCGCGCCCTACCGGGTGGAGGGCGGCCCCGCCGTGCCCGGACGGCGGCCCGACGGGCACGGCGCCGAGCCGGACGACTGGGGGTTCGTGCTGGCCGCGCGGGAGTCCATATCCCCGCAACTCCCCGTGGACCGTCCCCGTTTGCGCTCCCTCGACCCGGCGGAGCTGGCGGCGGCCGCGGACGCCGCGGAGCGCGGCCGCGAGCCGGGCCTCCCGCCGTCGACCCTCATGCACCCCCGCTATCCGGAGTGACGACCCCTCGCTCCGAAGCGACGCCGCCGACCGCGGCCCGGCATCCGGTTCCCGTCCCGCCCCTCACCCCCTGTC
>NZ_JAINFC010000919.1 GCF_020740835.1 Streptomyces sp. UNOC14_S4 | reverse complement strand
GCGCGGGCGCCGCTGCCCGGCCGCCCGCGGCGCCCGCGCCGTGCCGTGCGCGCCCCCCGCGAGCTCCGCGGGCGTGGGCACGCGCATGCTGGTGTGGGTCTCGCGGCTGGAATTGGAGTCGGCCACGGCCCCCGGCACCAGCGGCACCGCGCCCCGCCGCCGCGGCACGGCACCCGCCGCCGAAGCCGCGCCCGCGGCTCCGGCAGCGGCTCCGGCTCCGGCCTCGTACGCGCCTTCCCGGTCACCGCCCGGCACCGGGGCCGCGGCCGGGTCCGCCTCGTCCTCGGGCTCGTCGATGTCGAGCGGCGGAATCCCGGCGAGGCCGGGCAGCAGCTCGCGCAGCCGGGCGGCGAGCTCGGAGGCCCGCAGCCGGGAGGCGGGCGCCTTGGCCAGGCACTGGACGATGAGCTGCCACAGCTCGTCGGGGATGCCTGGCAGCGGCGCCACCGTCTCGGTGACGTGCCGCCGCAGCACCGCGCCGGGGTGACCGCCGCCGAACGGGGTGAAGCCCGCGAGCAGCTCGTAGAGGACCGTCGCGAGGGCGTAGACGTCGACGGACGCGCGCGGCGGCAGGCCCTCGATGATCTCGGGGGCGAGGTAGTCGGGGGTGCCGATGACGCTGCGCGGGCTCGGTACGCGGCCGCCCTCCCCCGGGCTCCGGCCGGAGGCGCCCCCGGCCGGGCGGGGCGCGTCCACGAGCCGGGCGATGCCGAAGTCGGTGAGCAGGGCGGGGTGCGCGCCGCCGGGGCCGAGCTCGCCCTGCATGTCGAGCAGGACGTTCTCCGGCTTGACGTCACGGTGGACGACGCCCGCCGCGTGGGCGGCGGCGAGGCCGTCGGCGACGTCCGCGACGATGGCGACGGCCGCCTCGGGCGCGAGGCGGCGCTCACGGTCGAGGCGGGTGCGCAGGTCCGTGCCCCGGATCAGGTCCATGACGAGGGCGAGGTCCGCGCCGTCGACGACGAGGTCGCGGACGCCGACGACGTGGGGGTGGTCGAGTCCGAGGAGAGCGGCGCGCTCCTGCACGAACCGGCCGACGAGCTCCTGGTCCGAGGCGAGGTCCTCGCGCAGGAGCTTGATGGCCACGGGCCCCTCGGGACCCTCGCCGAGCCACACCGTCCCGGCACTTCCGCGGCCCAGGACCTGGTGGGCGGTGTACCGACTGCCGATCTTCCGAGCCAAGGCTGTTCGGGTTCCTTTCCGGGTCCTCCGACGCCCGCCGTGGGGCGGGGCGTTGGCGAACAAGCTACGCGGGTGCGAGGGGGTTGGGGGCGCCGATCATGCACCAACTGTCACTTGTGCGGCGTAAAACACCCTCTAGATGTCGATAGATCGACATTCTGGGGGTCGGTGTACGTC
>NZ_JAINFC010000918.1 GCF_020740835.1 Streptomyces sp. UNOC14_S4 | reverse complement strand
CGCCCAGGCGATGGAGACGGCCGCCCGCATCGGGGCGCTGCTGGCCGCCGAGGCCCGGGCGGGCGCGGAGCTGGGCGAGCTGCTCCGGGAGCTCCTGACCGGGCGGCCCGCGGGCCGGGACGCGGCCCGGGCCGCCCTGCGGGAGGCGCTGGGCCAGGCGGGCGACGGGCCGCTGGCGGTCGTCGCCGTGGCCCCGTGGCGTACGGCGGGCGAGGGCGACTCCGAGGAGCAGGGCGCGGACGGCTCCACCGGGACACTGGCCGGGCAGTCAGGAGTGGCCGCGCTGTGCTCCGTACCGAACGCGCTGCCGGACGGCGCGGCGGCCCTGGCGGCGCTGATCCGGCTGCGGGCCACGTCCTCCCCCGCGGCCGCGCGCGCGACCGCCGACCGCCTGCTGCGGTCGCCCCGCGCGGGCGGTTCGGGCGCACGGCCCATACGGGCGACCGCCGGCCTCGGCACCCCGCGACGCGGTCTCGCGGAGCTGCCCGCGGCGTGGCGGGAGGCGCTGGCCGCGGCGCGGGCGGCGGGCGCGGAGGCCCGGCTGGGGCCGGTGGCGGAGTGGGCGGCCATCGGGCCGTACCGCGTACTGTCCGCGCTGCCCGCGGAGGCCGCGGCGGACCCGTCGGTCCTCCCCCTCCTGGCCCCGGCACATACGGAACTGGCCCGCACCGCCGAGGTGTTCCTCGACTGCGCGGGCCAGGCGGGCCGCACGGCCGCCGCGCTCGGCATCCATCGCCAGACGCTCTACTACCGCCTGTCCCGCGTGGAACAGCTCACCGGCCTGGACCTGGACGACGGCGAGGGCCGCCTGCTGCTGCACATGGCCCTGAAGGCGGGCCGTCTCTGATCCGCGGGGGCTCAGTCCTCGTCGACGGAGATCGCCCGGGAGGGACAGGCCCGAGCCGCCTCGGACACACGGGGGTCGCCCGAGCCGTCCTCCTTCCCGGGGATGACCAGGCCGAAGCCGTCGTCGTCCTGGGAGAAGACGCCGGGCGCGGTGGCAGCGCACTGGCCGGACCCGACGCACAGGTCGGAGTCGATACTGACGCGCGTGATGCTCATGGCACCTCCGGTGGGGTGGTAGGGGATCCGGGCATACCCCCTACAACGACCGAAACCACCCTCGGTAGCGGGGTGGCTGCGCCGGGGCCGCGCCGCTGGGCCCCTGCGCCCACCGGGGTGCCACTTGCGCTCCGCGCGGGGGTGCGCCCCCGGTGGGGGCTGGTCGCGCCGTTCCCCGCGCCCCTAAAAGCCGCCCACGAGCTCGGCCGCCCCTGCCTGTCCGGCGGCTGCGGATCATCGCTGGTTGCTCGCGCAGTTCCCCGCGCCCCTGATGGGGCGCGCCCAGTCCTGCGGAGAGCCGACAAGCGAC
>NZ_JAINFC010000917.1 GCF_020740835.1 Streptomyces sp. UNOC14_S4 | reverse complement strand
AGCACACCCTCCTCGACCCCCGCCCGCGTCCGGCCCGCCGCGGCCCCGTCGCCCGGCAGTGGCGGGAGATGGCGGCACACGGCTTCACGGACCTGGACCACCGCCTGTACGAGACCGGACACGAACGCTCGGGCCCGGAGGCCGTCGACCTGCTGGCCTCGTACTCCGGCTACCGGGTGCTCCCTGAGGCGGTACGGGCACCCCTGCTCGCGGAGGTGGCGCGGATCGTGGGTGACGGCGGCGTGCCGGTGCGCGTGGTCACGAGCCTGTTCCTGGGGCGTGCGGGAGAGGTCCGGGAGCAGCGGGGAACGCATCGCCTACGCTGAGCCGCATGCCACAGCACCCCGACGTCGAAGTCGCCGTCCGCTACCACGAGGCAGTCGCCCGAGGGGCCACCGGCGAGGAGCTGGCCTCCTTCTTCCACGAGGAGGCGGTGCAGCAGGAGTTCCCCAACCTCCTCTTCCCCGACGGTGTCCGCCGCGATCTGCCCGCGGTGCTCCAGGCCGCGGAACGGGGCCGCGAGGCCGTGGACCGGCAGCGGTTCGAGGTGCGTGACGCGGTCGCGTCCGGCGACCGGGTGGCCATGGAGGTCACCTGGACCGGTACCCTCGCCGTCCCGCTGGGCGGCCTCCCCGCGGGCCACGTCCTGCGCGCCCATATCGCGGTCTTCCTCGAATTCCGCGACGGCAGGATCCTCGCCCAGCGCAACTACGACTGCTACGAGCGGCCGGACCGTACCGGCACGCCGGTGCGGTGACCCCGGGAACCGGGATCTCACCGTGCGGGCACAAGGACAATCACCCCTTCTCCCCGGGTAGTTGCCCCAGTAGCGTGGGCATCATGGATATCCCCGGTCCCGGGCCCCGGGCGGACGGCGGTGCCGGTGCCGTCGCGGAGGCGGGCGGGCTGCACGTCTACCAGTTGCGGCTGCACGCCGCGTACGGGCCCGTCGTGCGGTTCCAGCTCCCGGGCGCGGAGACGGCCGTGTCGGTCGCCGACCCCGTGCTGCTGGAGGCGGTGGCGGGCATCGACAAGCGGCCTGAGGGGTTGTTCGCGTTCCTGGAGCCGCTGTTCGAGGCGGGCAATGTGCAGGTGATGCCCGCCGCCGAGCACACGCCCTGGCGGCGTCTGATGCTGTCGGTGCTGGCCGGACGCCCGTCCCACGAGCGGCACTTCGGGCGGTTCACCGCGCTGGTGGCGGAGCTCGCGGACCGCTGGGCCGGGCATGCCGCCGCCGACGAGCCCGTGGCGCTGCAGAAGGACCTCACCGCGCTGTCCCTGCGGATGATCTGCGCGTACGCGCTGGGCGGCGAGGCGGCGGACCCGGACGGCGTCGTGACCGCGTTCGAGGAGGTGCTCACCGAACATCTCGGGCGGCTCTACCA
>NZ_JAINFC010000916.1 GCF_020740835.1 Streptomyces sp. UNOC14_S4 | reverse complement strand
GGTCCGGGTGGGGGCCGGCACCGCCCTCGGGTCAAGCGCCGTGCCCGCGGCGGTAGTACACCCGCAGACGCCCCGCGGTCGGGACGGCGGCGAGCAGGATTCCGGCCGCGACGGGATCGACGGCCGCGGGAGGCACCACCGGGGACACCAGGAGCACGCCCGGTATGAGCAGCGCGAGGAAGCCGCTCACCGAGAGGGTCGCGGAGAGGGTGACGGACGGCGGCCGCTGTACCCGCCGCGTTCCGGCACGGGTGAACTGCGGGGTGTTACGGTCGGGTTGCCGCCGCGTACCCCTGGCACGGGGTGTACGCGGCGTGTGGTCGGGAGGCATCTCGCCCTCCTCGGTCGCTGGCGACAGCGTTCGCTGGTGAGCAGTGAAGGAAACGGTGGGCGACGAGCAGCCCTGGCCCGGGTGCCCGGATGTACGGCCTGCCAGGGCCCGTTCTCGTCGTCAAGGACGCTACCGGCCCGGCCGGGCCGTTCGCCAACATGACGATCCGTAATGGGCAGCCTGACCCGAGCGGACAAAGAATTTCCATGCTCGGACCACGGGATGTGCCAACTTCGGCCCGAAAGGGGCACGGAAAGATCGCATGCGGGCTGCGGCGGGCAGGACTCCGCGCGGCGGCCCGCCCCGCTCCGTTCACGTTCGCAACGACTCACGGGCTGCCGCGGGGTGGGGCGACGGGGCTCAGGGCGTGTCGGCCAGCAGCGCCGCGTCGATCCGTTCCAGGGCGCCGACGACGTGCGCGCGCCCGGCGTCCGCCATGGGGGCGACGAAGTGGCGCCGCAGCGTCCGGGCGTGGACGTCGGCCGCGCGGAGGAAGACCGCGACGCCGTGCGGGGTCGGCTCCACGAGGGTGACCCGGCGGTCGTCCGGGCACGGGAGGCGCCGGACCAGGTCCGCCTCCTCCATGCGGTCGACCAGCCGGGTGATGCCGCCGCTGGTGAGGACGAGATCGTCGGCCAGGGCGCGCTGGGAGACCTGTTCGTCGCCGTTCCGGCACAGCCGCATGAGCACCTCGAACATGACGTGACTGATCCCGCACTCGTCCCGCAGGGCGGCGTTGACGCGCTGCTCCAGGCGGGCCGCCGCCCGCAGCAGCAGGCCGAACTCACGGACAAGGCGCCCGTTCGCCGCCTCGGCGGCGGCCTCCCTCGGCGTTCCGGCGCTCATCCGGCCTCCCGCTTCCCTGCCCCGGCCCACGGCCGCGGCTCGTCAAGTCATGGTGCCCCGTCACTGCGGATCACCGACGGCGAGCCGCCCGGGAAGTGTAGATCACCATCAGTTACTGAATGCTCAATCGCTGAGCAGTCAGCAATATTCTAGAGTGGACGACGTCCCTCCGGCGAGCACCCGTCCCGTCGGCGCGGCGTCCCTCCCCCACAC
>NZ_JAINFC010000915.1 GCF_020740835.1 Streptomyces sp. UNOC14_S4 | reverse complement strand
CCGTACAGCCGTGTGATGCCGCCCCAGTGCCCCGCGGCCCACGGTCCGGGCGGCATCACACGGCTGTACGGCACCGAGGCCGAGCGCGACCCCATGGGGCTGTACGAGCGGCTCCGCAAGGAGCACGGCCAGGTGGCGCCCGTACTGCTGCACGGCGACCTCCCCGCCTGGCTCGTCCTCGGCTACCGCGAGAACCTCGAGGTGGCCCGTACGCCGTCGCGGTTCTCCCGTGACTCCCGGCTGTGGCGGGAGGCCCGCGAGGGCAGGCTGACGCCCACGCACCCGCTCGCGCCGATCGCCACCTACCAGTCGGTCTGCGTCTTCGCCGACGGACAGCAGCACGAGCGCTGGCGCGGCGCGGTCAACGACAGCATCGGGCGCTTCGACAAGCGCGGCATCCGGCGGAACGTCACCCGCTTCTCCAACGAACTGGTGGACCGGTTCTGCGCCACGGGCCGCGCCGACCTCGTCCACCAGTTCGCCGATCAGCTGCCGATGATGGCGATGACGCTGCTGCTCGGCATGCCCGAGGAGTACGGCCCCCGGCTGGTCGACGCCGCCCGGGACATGATCAAGGGCTCGGCGACGGCGGTCGAGAGCAACGCGTACGTCCAGGAGACGCTCCGCAAGCTGGTGGCGCGCAAGCACCTGGAGCCCGGCGCGGACTTCACCAGCTGGCTGCTGGAGCACCCCGCCGGGCTCACCGACGACGAGGTGCAGCAGCATCTGCGGCTGGTGCTGATCGCGGCGTACGAGACCACGGCGAACCTCATCGCGAACACGCTCAAGATGGTGCTCACCGACGTCCGCTTCCGGGCCTCGCTCGCGGGCGGGCACATGACGCTGCCGGACGCGGTCGAGCAGGTGCTGTGGGACGAGCCGCCGTTCATCACGATCCTGGGCCGCTGGGCGACGCAGGACACCGAGCTCGCCGGGCAGCAGGTCAAGGAGGGGGACGCCCTGGTGCTGGGGCTGGCCGCCGCCAACATGGACACGGTCATCCGCCCCGACCCCGACGTCCCCATCCACGGCAACCGCTCCCATCTGGCCTTCAGCGGCGGCCAGCACGAGTGCCCCGGCCAGGACGTCGGCCGGGCGATCGCGGACTCGGGCATCGACGCCCTGCTGCTGCGCCTGCCCGACCTCACGATGGCGGTGGAGGAGTCCGAGCTGAAGTACCACTCCGTGCTGATGTCCCGTCATCTGCTGGAGCTGCCGGTGAAGTTCACGGCCCGGCAGCCGTCCCTGCCGGATGCCGCGCGGCCCGGTCCGGTGGTGCCGGACCGGGCCGACGCTCAGCCGGCGCAGCCGGAGGCCACCCCCGCTCCCCCGGTCCACGCCCCGCGCTCCCGCGGCTCATGGTGGTGGCGGTCGCTCCGGCGCCTGCTGGGGC
>NZ_JAINFC010000914.1 GCF_020740835.1 Streptomyces sp. UNOC14_S4 | reverse complement strand
CACCCCCTCCACCGGACGTCGGCTGCCGGTAGGGGGCGCATACGTTCGCGTCCGGGCGCGCCCCGTCAGGGGCGCGGGGAACTGCGCGAGAAGTCCCCACCGGCCCGCACCCGCCGGACGAGCAGGGGCGACCGAGCTCGTAGGCGGCTTTTCAGGGGCGCGGGGAACTGCGCGAGAAGCCCCACCGACCCGCACACGACCGACGGGGCCAGGGGGCGAAGCCCCCTTGGGGGCGCGGGGAACTGCGCGACAAGCCCCCACCGGACCCGCACCCGCGCGCGCAGCGCAAGCCGTACCCCGGTGCGCGCACGGCCCAGTGACGGAGCCCAGGTTCGTGGACCACATCGTGTGACACGATGTGGTCATGGTCCTCGACACCAGGGGCAACGCCACGCTGACCCGCCTGATGCGGTACCCCGTCGTGCAAGCCCCCATGGCCGGCGGTGCTTCCGGTCCGCCGCTGGCGGCGGCGGTCGCCGAGGCGGGTGCTCTCGGTTTCCTGGCCGCGGGGTACAAGACCCCTGCCGCCATGTACGAGGAGATCAAGCAACTCCGGGCCCGCACCGACAGACCCTTCGGTGTGAATCTCTTCATGCCGCAGCCCCCCGCCGCCGACCCCTCCGCGGTCGAGGTCTACGCCGAGCAACTGGCCGGTGAGGCCACCTGGTACGAGACCCCGCTCGGCGACTGGGGCCAGGGCGGTGACGACGCGTACGACGCCAAGCTCGCGATCCTTCTCGACGACCCGGTGCCGGTCGTCTCGTTCACCTTCGGCTGTCCCTCCGCCGAGGCCCTCCGGGCCCTCGCCGGGGTGGGGACGACCACTGTCGTCACCGTCACCTCCGTCGCCGAGGCGCGCGCCGCCGAGCAGGCGGGTGCGGACGCCGTGTGCGTCCAGGGAGTGGAGGCGGGCGGCCACCAGGGCACCCACCGCGACGACCCGCATCTGGACGGCGCGGGCGCGGGGGTCGGGCTGCTGGCGCTGCTGGCGGAGGTGCGCGAGGCCGTGGGCCTGCCGATGATCGCCGCGGGTGGCCTGATGCGCGGTGCGCAGATAGCGGCCGTGCTCGCCGCGGGTGCCGCCGCCGCGCAGCTCGGCACCGCCTTCCTGGCGTGCCCGGAGTCGGGCGCGCACGCCCTGCACAAGCAGGCGCTGACCGACCCGCTGTTCGTGGGTACCGAGCTGACCCGTGCCTTCTCGGGGCGTCCGGCCAGGGGCCTGGTGAACCGTTTCATCCGGGAGCACGGGCCGTACGCCCCGGCCGCGTACCCCCAGGTCCACTATCTGACGGCGGGCCTGCGCAAGGCGGCCGCTGCGGCGGGGGATCCGCAGGGTATGAACCTCTGGGCGGGGCAGGGCCACCGGCTGGCCCGTGGGCTTCCGGCGGCGCGGCTGGTCGAGGTG
>NZ_JAINFC010000913.1 GCF_020740835.1 Streptomyces sp. UNOC14_S4 | reverse complement strand
GTGTGCAACCGGGCGGCGGGCGCGTCGGTGCCGTCCGGAAGGAGGGTGGCGGTGATGGGGGCGATGATGCCGAGTTCGCAGTTGCCGCCGTCGCCCTGGGAAAGCAGCAGGGCCGCGGCGGAGAGGTTCGGGCTGCCGGTCAGGGCCCACCGCCGCCCCTCGGAGACCCACTCGACGAGTTTCCGTGGCGGTACCGCTGGTCGTTGTCGCTGATGACGCGTCCGTCGTACTCCTTCACCAGGGCGGCGACCGACGGACCGTCGAGATCACTGAGCCCGGGCTGGTAGGCGAGGGTGAACCGGCTCGGACGGAAGCGTTCGAGCAACCGCCGCAGTGCCATCGAGCGCCGGTCGTAGAAGGGCGCGAACACGGCCAGTTCACCGACGGGCCCCTGCGGCAGCTGATCGATGATCGGCGAACGCAGACTGCTGACGACGCGGACCCGTGGCGCCGTGGGCGTCCTGTCGCGGTGGAGCCGGTCCAGCAGTGCTGCGACCCGACCCAGCGCCTGTGGCACTCCGGCGGAGAACCTCACCTTTTCCGGGAGGTCGCGCAGCCATGCCGACAGCTCCCGAACCGCGGTGGGACTCTGCTCGCCGTCCACCCGCAGAACCGTCCACAGTTCGGCGTTGGCCTGCTACCCGGCCAGCGTGGTGTTGCCGGAGCCGAGGGCGATGGTGGCGTGCTCCGGTCCGGCGAGGACCATCAGCTTGGGATGGAACGCGGGACCGTGGGCGTATGCCAGACCGGCGAGGTAGCTGCCGCCGGCCCGCCGGACGGAGCGGGGGGCGTTCCGGGCCATGGACATCTCCCACCACGGTGACGCGTGCACCGGTGGCCTGGGTGACGCCGAGGGCGACCTCCTCGAAGAAGCCGAGATCGGCGGTAAAGCTGAGGAAGAGTGCTTCTTCCAGGCTCCGCCCGCCCGTGCGCTCCTCGTCGAGGATGAGGGTCAACGGAGAGGCGAACGCGGTTGGTGGCTCCACCACGACCGGTGCTGGTGCGGTCTCAGCCAACGAGAACCCTCCCGCTGCTCCAACCCACCATCGCGTGGTTCGACAGCCTGAAGGAGAGCGTGGCCGCTCTCGGAGCTGCCGCCCGCGAAACCCGGGCCGCCGACCAAGCGGCCCGCGCCGCCTTATGGAACTTCCAGCCCGGACGGGTGCGGCCGGTGGAAGGTCTGCTCAGCATTCCGGGGAAGTACATGGTCAACCCCCACAGGATCGCGCTGGCCCGGCTCCAGTCCCACCTCGAAGTGCACCAGCACGAGATCGCCGCCTTGTACGAGAACGCGGCGCGTGCGTACGCCGACGGAGCCGCCTCCGCCCTGTTGTCGGTGGTCGGTGGTGAGTATCCGCAGTTCGTCGAACTGCTGCGGGACGAGACCGGCCACTACTCATCCGCGCT
>NZ_JAINFC010000912.1 GCF_020740835.1 Streptomyces sp. UNOC14_S4 | reverse complement strand
GAGCAATGCTCAAGACCTGTGGATCGGACCCGGGTTGGTGTACGAAGGGCGTACCTTCCCGGGTGATCGATTGATGGTCATCGAGTAGGCCGACGTTCGCAGCGTCGGTCGGGAAGGCACGCCCGTGCTCAGCGTAGTCAATGCTGACGGCACCACCACGAACGGTTCCCTGATCGACGAGATCGTCCGTGAGGGGGCGAGGCGGATGCTGGCCGCCGCGCTGGAAGCCGAAGTGAACGCCTATATCGCCGAGTTGGCTGGTCAGTGTGATGAGAACGGCCTCCGCCTGGTCGTGCGCAACGGCTACCACCAGCCACGGAAGGTCACGACCGCCGCCGGGACGGTCGAGGTGAGAGCCCCACGGGTGAACGACAAGCGGGTCGATGAGACCACGGGTGAGCGCAAGCGGTTCGCCTCGGCGATCCTGCCGCCCTGGTGCCGCAAGTCCCCGAAGATCAGCGAGGTCCTGCCCCTGCTCTACCTGCACGGCCTGTCCTCCGGCGACTTCGTACCCGCGCTGGAGCAGTTCCTCGGCTCGGCGGCCGGCCTCTCCCCGGCCACGGTCACCCGGCTCACCCAGCAGTGGCAGGCCGACCACACCGCCTTCTGCGACCGCGACCTGTCCGGAGCCGACTACGTCTATGTCTGGGCCGACGGCATCCACCTCAAGATCCGCCTCGACCAGGCCAGGGCCGCGGTCCTGGTCCTGATGGGAGTGCGGGCGGACGGCACCAAGGAACTGATCGCGATGACGGACGGCTACCGCGAGTCGTCCGAGTCCTGGGCCGGCCTGCTACGGGACTGCGCCCGCCGGGGTATGCGCGCCCCTGTCCTGGCGGTCGGCGACGGTGCCCTCGGCTTCTGGAAGGCCCTGGGCGAGGTGTTCCCCGAGACCCGGCATCAGCGGTGCTGGGTTCACAAAACCGCAAATGTGATCGACTCGCTTCCGAAGTCGGCACAGCCGGCGGCGAAGAAGGCGGTCCAGGACATCTACAACGCCGAAGACCGCGAGCACGCGGCCGAGGCGGTCAGGGTGTTCGCCAGGCAGTACGGGGCGAAGTTTCCCAGGGCCGTCAAGAAGATCACCGACGACGAGGCCGAGCTGCTGGCCTTCTACGACTTCCCCGCCGAGCATTGGATCCACCTGCGGACCACGAACCCGATCGAGTCGACCTTCGCCACCGTCCGCTTGCGGACGAAGGTCACCAAGGGCGCCGGATCCCGGGCGGCGGCGCTGGCGATGGTGTTCAAGCTCGTCGAGTCAGCCCAGGCCCGCTGGCGGGCCGTGAACGCACCCCACCTCGTCGCCCTCGTGCGAGCCGGAGCCCGCTTCGAACGCGGTCACCTCGTTGAACGACCCGAGCCCGCTGCTGCATGAACAACCCGCCGATCCACAGGATTTGACAATTGCTC
>NZ_JAINFC010000911.1 GCF_020740835.1 Streptomyces sp. UNOC14_S4 | reverse complement strand
GTCCGGGTGGAGTGGCCATACCGCCCAGCCTCACCGACCGCACGCCCCCGGCGCCGCGCGATGACCGTACCGCTACACGCTCCGCCCTGGATCGCGACATTCCACCGGCGCCCCGCCGCACGCCCCGCCGCTCACCGCTCACCGCTCACCGCTCACCGCTCACTGTTTGCCGTTCACCGCCCGTCGCGCGAAATCCGCACCCGGCTCTCCCGCGTGGCACCCTTGCCGAAAAAATCCATAATCATACGATTTGCCGGTGTCTGCCGAACACTACGCGGACCGCTCAGCGGTGCGCGCGCAGGAACGCCTCCAGCCCGGCCAGGTCGTCGGTGTTGAGGTAGTCCACCCCCGTGGCGAGCAACTCTCGCCAGAGGGCGTCGCGGGCCGGTCCGGGCCGGTCGGGCGTGGCCCAGAACCGCACCTGCCGGTGCTCGGCGTGCGCGGCCGCCACGATCCCGGCCAGCTTGTCCCGCTCCCGCGCGGGCATCGGCCCCACGCCCCGCCAGGTGAAGGCGGCGCCCCAGTCCTCGCTGACGAGCGGGGCGAAGGAGGCGGGGACGCCGGTACCGAGGTCCGTGATCCTCGCGTCGTAGAAGGCTCGCCGCACCCGCTCCTCCTCCATCGGCCCGCGGGCGCCCCGGTCGCCGGAGACGACCGCGGTGACCGCGCCCCGGCGGACCCTGCCGTGCTCACAGACGCTCAGCATCGAGCCGTAGTGCCGCAGATGACGCGCGAGCTCGCGGTAGGTGGGCCCGCCGGGGGTCTTGATGTCGATGAGCAGCTGCAGCGAGAAGTCGTAGCCCGGGTAGACCCGGCCGCGCCCGGCTCTGACCCGGCGCAGCAGCGGGGCGAGATAGAGCGACTCCAGCGTGCGGGCGGGGTCGAGCTCCGAGGCGTCGTGGGCGACGAGAAGCTCGCCGCCCACGAGCCAGATGTCGGCCTCGACGCTGCCGAAACCGTGGGAGAGGGCGTCGGAGAGCGGGTGCGGGTGCTCGTAGTCGTTGTGCGCGTGCGCGTGGCGCAGCGGGGGCCTGCCGCGCCCGGTGTCCGCGCCGTCACCGGCGTCCGTCTGCCGGGCGAGGGCGGGCCCCGCGAAGCCTCCCGCGAGGGCGGCTCCCAGGGTGATGACGGCCGCGCGACGTGTGCGAAGGGTCATGGCGTCTCCCGGGTCGGAGGTCCGTCCGTGGCCCGTGGGCCGACGGACGCGCGGGGTGTCCCCTGCGAGTATCCGGGCGCGCAGGGCCAATGGGCAGGGACGGGGCGAGAGTTGCCCATGTCGACGTCGGCGTGTTCCCTGTCGTTCTTTCGGGGCATGGTGAACTCTCTTGCATCGTGCCAGAGTTGACGGGACCTCTGGGGAGACTGTGATTGCATGCAGAGGCCGCGTGCGCGCGGTGCTGACGGTTCTGGTGGCG
>NZ_JAINFC010000910.1 GCF_020740835.1 Streptomyces sp. UNOC14_S4 | reverse complement strand
CCCCACCGCCACCCTGGGGCTGCGCAACCGCCGCACCATCAAGCCCGGCACGCTCACCGACGGCGAGGCCGCCCAGCACCTGCTGGAGGCGGTCGCCACCCGCGAGCCGCGCCTCGCCCGCGGCGTCCTCCTCGCCGACGAGAGCGCCCACCTCCAGGCCGACCACGAACTGCTCGCCGCCCTCGTCCGCCGCTACCCCCGCGGCCTGGACGCCGCCCACGCCGTGCCCGTCGCCGCGCTGCTCGCCCGCACCCCCGGCGGTGCTCTCGTCGTCGACGAGCTCGCCGAGCGCTACTACGGCGGCTCGCTCACCGCCTTCCTCGACGCCTACCTCACCCTGCTCCTCGACTGGCACACCACCCTCTTCTCGTACGGCATCGGCCTCGAAGCACACCAGCAGAACACCTCCGTCGTGCTGGACCGGCCCGGCGGCCGGACCCGGCTGCGGCTGCTGCTCAAGGACAACGACAGCCCGCGCGTGCACCCCGCCCGGCTCGCCGCGCGGCTCGGCCGCCCTGCCGCCGCCGGCCTGCTCCGCGCCTTCACCGACCCGCGTGTCCCGGCCGATGGCGACGGACCCGTGGCCGACGTCTTCGCCACGATCACCCTCCACCTGTGCGCGGGCGCCCTGGCCTTCGAGCTCGCGGGGCTCGGCCGCGCGCCGCTGGACGCCCTGCTGCGCCGCGTCCGCGCCCGGCTCACCGAGGCCACCGGCCGCCTCGCCGACACCGAACCCGGCGCCGCCGCCGTGCTGCGCGCCCGCGTCCTCGACGCCGACCGGCTGCCCGTCAAAGCCATGGTCACCGCGGGCACCCTGCTCACCAAGGAGCGCTCCGGAGCCGCGGACATCAACAAGCACTACGTGGACGGCCCCAACTACCTGCGGAACACCGGGTGATGACGCCGACGCCCTCCCGCGCCGCAGCCCTCGCGCGGCCGCCGCCCGTCCCTCCCGCGCGCCCTCCGGCCGTCGGGCCCCACCTCCTTCGCACGCACCCGCTGGAGCCGCTGAATGTCCTCCGCACCCTCCGCCCCGGCCGGCACCCCGGCCGACATGGCCTGTGCCGACCACGTGGTCGCCCACACCCTTCTCAACTGTCTGCTCCGCGAGGTCTCCGGCCCCGAGCACCAGACCGCCGTGAGCGACGGCAGACTGCTCCTGCGGCTGCCCCGCTGCGGCGCCGTCCTGCGCGTCGGGCTGCGCCGCGTCTCCCTCATCGGCGCCCACCGCTTCAGCGGACCGGTCGCCGAACGGCGCGCGGACACCTGGACCGAACTCACCTGGCAGGCCCTCGCCGAACGCATCCACCGGGAGCTGGAGCTGCGCACCGGCATCCGCAACGACGAGTTCCTCGGCCAGGTGGCCGCCAGCCACGCGGGGGTCAGCGCCGCCCTCGGCACCCCCCGCCGCACGGGCACCGGCGCCCCCTGTAC
>NZ_JAINFC010000091.1 GCF_020740835.1 Streptomyces sp. UNOC14_S4 | reverse complement strand
TTCCAGAACCCCGCCCTCCGGCCCCGCCCCCTCCACCGGATGTCGGCTTTCCCTTCTTGTCCGTGCCATTGCCCGCCCTGCCGGGAGCTGGTATCTCGGTCTGACGAGGTGTCAGAAAAGCTAGGCGGGAGGCGGCGGTATGCCGGAGATCGTCGAGTACGGACAGCTCTTCATCGGCGGCAGGATGACCGACCCGGCGGGCCGGGACGTCATCGAGGTCGTCTCGCCGCACACCGAGGAGGTCATCGGGCGCGTGCCGCACGCCACGCGCGAGGACGTCGACCGGGCCGTGGCCGCGGCCCGTACCGCGTTCGACTCCGGCGTCTGGGCGGAGCGCCCCCTCGCCGAGCGGCTCGACGTCGTCGCGCGGATCAAGGACGGCATCGCCGCCCGGCACGACGGGATCGCGAAGGCGATCTCCGCGCAGAACGGCTCCCCGTACTCCTGGAGCCTGCTCGCCCAGGCCCTCGGGGCCGTCATGGTCTGGGACACCGCGCTCGGCGTCGCCAAGGGCCTGCGGTACGAGGAGCGGCGGGCCGGGGTGCTCGGGCCCCTGCTCGTGCGGCGCGAGCCGGTCGGGGTGGTCGCGGCGGTCGTGCCGTGGAACGTGCCGCAGTTCACGGCCGCCGCGAAGCTGGCGCCCGCGCTGCTCACGGGCTGCTCGGTGATCCTGAAACCGGCGCCGGAGACGCCCCTGGACGCGTATCTGCTCGCCGAGATCGCGAGTGAGGCCGGGTTGCCGGAGGGTGTCCTGTCGATCCTGCCCGCGGGCCGGGAGGTCGGCGAGTATCTCGTCGGGCACCCGGGTGTCGACAAGGTGTCCTTCACCGGCTCCGTCGCCTCGGGCAAGCGCGTCATGGAGGTCGCGGCCCGCAACCTCACGCGGGTCACGCTGGAGCTGGGCGGCAAGTCGGCGGCGATCGTCCTGCCGGACGCGGACCTGGAGGCGGCTGTCGCGGGCATCGTGCCGTCGGCGTGGATGAACAACGGCCAGGCGTGCGTCGCCCAGACCCGCATTCTCGTGCCCCGGGCCCACTACGAGGAGCTGGCCGAGCGCTTCGCGGCGGCCGCGGACGCGCTGGTCGTCGGTGATCCGCTCGACCCGGCCACGCAGGTCGGGCCGCTGGTCGCGCAGCGGCAGCAGCGGCGCTCGCTCGACTACATCGCGCTCGGGCAGCAGGAGGGGGCCAAGGTCCTCGCGGGCGGTGGCCGCCCGGCGGCCCGCGAGCGCGGCTGGTACGTCGAGCCGACCCTCTTCGGCGAGGTCACCAACACGATGCGGGTGGCTCGTGAGGAGATCTTCGGGCCGGTGATCTGCCTGATGCCTTACGAGGACGAGGAGGAGGCCGTCCGTATCGCCGACGACTCCGACTACGGGCTGTCCGGGAGCGTCTGGACGCGCGATGTCGAACGTGGCGTGGCCGTTGCCCGCCGCGTCCGCACCGGCACCTATTCCGTCAACACCTTCAGCCTCGACATGCTCGGCCCCTTCGGCGGCTACAAGAACTCCGGCCTGGGGCGCGAGTTCGGGCCCGAGGGCTTCGAGGCGTACCTGGAGCACAAGATGATCCATCTTCCGGCGGGGTACGGCTCCGGGGGTGTGGCGTGACGACGCCGTCGCCTGCCGACCTCTGGCAGCTTTCCGTGGACCACTACCTGTGCGTCGGCTCCGGCCTGTGCGCCGCGACGGCCCCGGGCGCCTTCCGCCTGGACGAGCTCCGCCGCTCGCGGGCGGTGGAGGAGGTGACCACCCCTTCCGCCGCGGTGCTGGAGGCGGCGGAGGGGTGCCCGGTGGAGGCGATCACGATCCGGGGGAGTGCGGGGGAGGCGGTCTTTCCGTCGGAGGAGTAGGACGGGTGTCCGGCTCAGCCCATGAGCCGGCCGTCGAGCGCCTCCAGGGGCAAGGCCTTGGCCCCTTCCGGGGCGGTCGGCGTCTCCACGGGTGCGCCGTGGTCCGTCAGGTCCAGCGTGGTCGTGGCCTTGCCCGGCTTCATGGTGAGCGTGGCACGGGCGCGGACGACCCGCCCGCTCCGGTCGATCCAGACCTCCGCGGGGACGGGGATGTCGCCGCTCATCGCGCTTCGCACCAGGTTCAGGTCGTCGCGGCTGCCCTTCGCCATCCGGAGAGTGAGCGTCTCGTGGTCGAGCCAGCCGCGGTAGTGCACGGCCGGTATGCCGTTCACCTTCTCCTCACCGGCCTTCGTGGGCTTGCGCATCCGTGCCACCTGACGCAGGAGGTGCTCGGGGTCGTTCAGCGGTGAGCGAAGGACGAAGTGGGCCTCGGCCTTGTCCCGGGGGACGGACCACCAGGCAGGGTCGTCGGTCACATACACGGCCATCTTGAGGTAGACGGTTCCCTTCGAGAACACCTCGTCAACAGGGGCGAGGGACGACTGGCCCGGAATCGTCGCCTTGAGGCGCCCTCGGCCGTCGGCGAAGTCGAGGCCGCCCTTGACGGATACCGTGAAGCCCCTGGTGCCGTCGCTCCATTCGACCTGTTCGTCGATCCGGGCACTGCTCTTCGCCGTCGCCTCCACCGCGTCCTGTATCGCCACCCCCTCGGTGCTCGGAGCCTCGGACGGGGAGATCCTTCCCGCCTTCGGTGAGTTGTCGGAAGCCGAGCACGCCGAGCACAGTAAGACCACCGCACCGGCAAAGATGATGGAACGCCGCACTTGTCCCCCCAGGGAAGTCATGGCGAAGGGCCTCCCCGCTGCGTCAGGGGAGGCCCCTCGGTCAGGATTGTTGTTCAGATCGACGACTGCAAAACGCTGTTGATTATTCCTTACGGAAGGCTTTCCACTCGTCGGCTGTATGGCGCAGGCCGGGTCGTACAGCGTGCGACGGATCCCAGGCCGGTGCGGATCAGCGCGCACTCCTGAAGGAATTCCGGCACTTGACTGGCGGGCGCGCGGCCGGCCCCCGGAAACATGTCGGCGTATCCCCGTCGCCGAACTGTTGGCCTTGCGCTGTGGCCCGTCGGGCCTGCCTCCGGGTGCGATCCGGGCGGGTACGGGCGAGCCGGTGTTCCCGCCGGAGGGTTGACCGGGGCCGGGGCGTCCGGTGCAGGAAATTACCCGGCCGGTCAGGTGAATCACGCACCTCGTCCGTGCCTACGATGGACGGAGAGGGTCGTCCTTGTCTTGCCCCGGTGTCCTTCGGAGACAGGTCCGAGGAGGGCAACGATGAACCTGAAGACGAACGCGACCAAGCGGCGGCCCGGATACCTCATGGCGGTATTGGCGAGCGCGGCCGCGCTGATCACCACGCAGGGGGCGTTCGCGGCAGGCGGCGGAGCCGCCGCCGGGCAGGCGGCGTACGCGATGACGCCTGCCACGGTCGCGACGGCCCCCGTCTCCGCCGCCCCCGCCCGGGCGGCCACGGCAAAGGTGACGATCGTCGGCTACGCGTTCTCGCCGTCGACGCTGAACGTCACCCGCGGCACCACGGTGACCTGGACCAACAACGACTCGGCCCCGCACACGGTCACGAGCACCGGCTCCGGCCCACTGCGCTCGCCGACACTTAACCGGGGAGGCTCCTACACGTACACCTTCACCTCGTCCGGCACGTACGGCTACATCTGTACGATCCATCCGTCCATGCACGGGACGGTCGTGGTGCGCTGAGCGCTCCGCTGGGAAGCCCGGTGTGTCATCTGCGGGTCCGGCGGCGTGAGCGAGTACGAGCGGCCCGGTCGCCGGATGCAGCGGGCCCCCGTCAGCCATGGATCGTGTCGAGAAGCTGCTCGACGCCGGGGGCCGCCCTGTGCTCCCCGAAGGCGGGGGCGAGCCCGCGGATCAGCGCGGTGCAGCGTGGTGCCCCGATGCGGTCCGCCATCGTGAACGCCGTGTGCGCGGCATGCGCGGCCTGGTCGATCTCGCCTGAGCGGAGGTAGTTCTCGGCTTCGTACGCGAGGAACACGGCTCTGGTCTTCTCCCGTGCCACCGGCAGCACGCCGGTTCCTTCCTGGATGAGTGCGTGGGCCTGGCGGGTGTGGCCCAGGTCGAGCAGGCACCGGCCGGTGTCCACGGCGAGGTCGGAGTGGGACATCCACGCGCACCACGAGGGCGCCGTTCCCGCACCTGTTGCCGCTCCGAAGGAGCGCTCCGCCGCCCCGAGGGCCCGGGTGCAGAGGTGTTCCTCGCCGAGGGCGGCGTGGGCACGGGCCTTGCGCAAGTACAGCACCGACCGCGCGGCGGGATGCAAGGGCCTGCGCAGGGCACGGTCGAGGATGGCCACCGACGTGGCCGGATCGCGCAGCCACAGTGCCTGATAGGCGAGATCGGAGAGGACCCCGGCCCCGAGGTCGCGATCGCCCGCCGCGTGGGCGGAGTGGACCCCGGCGTGCCAGAAACGTGCGGCGGCGGCGTGCTGACCGTGGTCGAAGCGGTGCCAGCCGACCGTTTGCGCCAGTGAGGCGGCCAGTCGGTGCAACCGTACGCCGATCTGCTCGGTGTGACGGCCCTCGCCGATGAGACCGGTGACGATCGTCAGTTGTTCGTCGAGAAGTGGGGCGGTGTACTGGCGCTGCGCCGTCGGGGCAGTGGTCAGGCTCTCGCTGATGGCCTCCAGAGAGGCCACCAAGTCGACGTCCACCGTTCGGCCTTGGTGGGCCGCGGCGAAGGTGGCGGGCGCGGCCGTGGCCCATGCGAGGGCGAACGTCGTGAGAGAAGCGGTGGTGTAGGCGACGAAGTTGCGGCGGTCCATGCGGGCTGCGATGGCCTCTCTGAGAGCGGCAGGGGCAGAGTGTGCGGCAAGCGTGCGGATCTCGTCTCCTCCGGGGCGGTGGCGAGGTCGGCGCAGTCGATGGCCGCGACGGTCCGCGCTGGGACGGGCCCGGACGGCGCGAGTGCCTACAGCTCCCACCGCACGGGGCGCGTGAGGGTGTGGCGGCCGTCGGCGTCGACGGCGAGGCGGTAGGCGTCCGGCCCGGGGCACCCCGCCTTCTCCCACGCGGAGAGCAGGGAAGAGCGCTCCTCCCACAGATCGCGCGGCCCGTTCCACGTCACCTCGGCGCTGTCCCCGTCGGCCACGGTGCGGCTCCATGAACCCGTCTCGGGGTGGACGAGGCCGCAGACCGTACTCCCGTCCTCGCGCAGGAAGCTGACCGCCAGGACGTTCTGGTGGGACAGGGCGATCTCCAGCGCCTCCGCCATCACCAGCCGCTCACAGAAGCGCCGGGCGTCCGGGAGCTCCGCCGTGCGGGTGCGGCCGGTGCCGTTCAGGATCAGGGAGGTGTGGGAGGCCGCGCTGGCGGTGACATGCTCGGGGGTGGGGCGGGCCACCATGAAGGCGGCCGGCTCGGGCAGGAATCCGCCTTCGGCGTCCCCGTCCTCGGTGACGGTGAGCTGCGCAATGCCGGTGCCGATGTTGGCCACGATCAGCCCGCCGGGGCGCACCTGCGCCAGCCATGCGGCAGGGATACGGCGTACGCCGCAGGTCGCCAGGATGCCGCCATAGGGTGCTTCGTCGCCGTGGCCGAGGGTGCCGTCGGCGGTCAGCAGCAGGGGCCTTGCCTCGATCCGGTCCAGCTTCTCCCGCGCCGCCTCGGTCAAGGCGGGGTCGACGTCGACGCTCACCACCTGGGCGTCACCATAGCGGCGGCACAGCAGCGCGGTGTTGTAGCCGGTGCCGGTGCCGATCTCCAGCACCCGCTCCCCGTTGGGGACGTCGAAGGCTTCCAGCATGCGGGCCATGAGGGAGGGCTGGGAGGAACTGCTGGTCGCGGTACCGCCCGCGTCCCACTGTGTGATCAACGACGTGTCGGTGTAGACCGCGCCGCCGTAGCCCTCCGACTCCGGCGTGTACGCCTCCAGCTTCCCCTCCGAGGTACGGATCTGGAACGAGGGGGCGAACACCTCACGGGGCACTGCGGCGAACGCGTCCGACCAGCACGGGGAGCGCAGTACACCGGCCTCGGCCAGCTTCTCCACCATGCGGAGGCGGGCCTGCTCAGGGGTCAGGGTCAAGGTCACGGGGCTTTCCCTTCCAGCACATCGGCAAGAGCACGGGTGATGGGGTCGCACAGCTCCGGCACGAAGCCGTATTGCCCGCCGGGGTTGACGTCGACGAGGTACCAGCGGTGGGCGCCCTGACCAACGAGGAAATCCAGGGCGACGTAGCGCAGCCCGAGCGTGGCCATCATCTTTGTCACGCTGCGCCGGATATGAGTGGGCACCTCGCACACGCGGTAGGCCAGCGCGTCGTAGTCGCGGCGGAAGTCGACGCGGGAGGCCGCCGATCCGGCGTGGATCTCGGCGGCGAACATCCGCCCGCCCACCGCCGTCAGCCGGACCTCGTACTCCTTGCTGACCCACTCCTGAAAAAGGTGGGTCGTCAGGGCAACGGTGTCCGCGATCTCCTCGGCACCGACACGGCTCGTCCACACCGCGACCGCTTCGCCGTCCTCGCCGACCGGGCCGGCCGTCCCCAGCGGCTTGTACGCCGCGACACCGCCGGGCAGCGTGCGGACGAACGCATGAGCCTGTTCGGGGTCGTTGGTGATCAGCGTGCGCGGAACCGGCAGCCCGCACCGCCGGGCCACCGCCAGGGCATGCGGCGCATAGTCGGCAAGCGCGTTGCGCCACGGGTGGTTCACCCAGGTGCAGCGCAGGGAGGACAGCACCCCGCCGAAGCCGTGGCGGGCCTCCTCGAACGCCCACCGGGCATCCCCGGCCGACAGGCTTGGGTGCAGGCGGAAGCGGCCGGGGCGCCGGTAGTACACGGCTGTGATGTCCTCCAGCGTGAGGTCCCGGTGCTGCCCGCGCCACGTTCCCCGCCAGTCCTCCCCACCGTCGTCCAGGTATGCGGAGACGGTCAATTCCTGGGGAAACTCCCCGGGGTCGAGGCGGTGGACGGGCACCCCGCGTTCGTGCAGTTCGCTGATCACCAGATCGGCGGTGGCGTCCAGCAGGGGGCGCGTCAGCACCAGAACCGTCACGTCAGCTCCCTGCCTCAGTCGGTGTCGTCTTCGTTGTCGGTGGCCAGCTGCATGTCCTCCACCGTCTGCGTCGTCGTCTTGAGCTTCGACTTCATGGAGGGGGTGTGGATGAACGGCCGCCCGTCCTCGGTGACCGTGATCTGCCGCACCGGGCACAGCGACAGCGCGGCTGTGATGTCGCCGTCCTGCGCCGGACGGGCCGGCAGCGCGGTGGACAGCCCGAACGGGCGTACGCTGCCGCGCGCCGGGCCTTGAAGCTGCGGCGGGGCCTTGGGGAACAAGGACGGTGCACAGACACTCACGACGGTTCTCCCTTCGGTCTTTTGCTGCGGGAACAGGGAAACGGGGAAGTGGGGAAGCGGAGCCTCGATCCAGGGGCCTGGAGCCGGGGGCGTCTGCCTGGTTCGTGGCCAGTCAACAGCCGCTGAGGGCGCGGGCGTGAGGAAGAAGTACCGCCTGTCTGCTCGCGGGCATCCGGAAACTTTGACGCTTCCGTTACCTGGACCACGCGGAGCGGACTACCGTGCGGCCCATGGGTGAAAACCGGATCCTCATGAAGCGGATGCTCGCCGAAGGGCTCACCCAGGAAGAGCTCGCACGGCGGATGAACAATGCGCTGCTGGAGGTCACCGGACGGCCGGGCAACACCTCGGCACGCAACATCCACAACCTGCTGAAGGGCAGGACCTCCTGGCCCTGGCGGCGTACGCGTGTTGCACTGGAGAGGGTATTCGGCTGTACGGCGGAGGAATTAGGGTTCACGCCGCCGCCCTCAGCGCAACAGGAGGACCCTTTGCGGCGACGAACTTTCTTCGCCACGGCGGGTGGTGTGGCCGCCGTGGCCACCGGCCTGACACACCGTTCCCTCGGGATGGCGGACGTGCGTCGGCTGGGGGCTGAGCTGGACAAGCTGGTGGACCTCGACAACCACACCGGAGGCGCGCAACAGCTCGAATCCCGCGCACAGGCTGCGGCTCAGCGGATTCTCGACCTCCAGCAGCAACGATCGGCGTCCCAGCGCGTACGGTCCGCGCTGTACCTGCTGGCGGCCTCCTACACCAGCACGGCCATGTGGGCGGCAGTGGACGCACACCGCACCGACAACGCACAGGGGCACCTCGAACGGGCCAACTACCTGGCCACGATGTCCGGGGACAGCTCCATCCAGTACCGCATCTGGAGCCACGCCGCGATCCTCGCCCTCCAACTGCACCGCTGGCCGGACGCCATCGCCGCCGCAGCCGTCGCCCGCCAGACCTCCATCACTCGCCGCGATCCGTTCTTCGCATCGCTCGCCCACGCCCGGAGTGCGGGGACCTATGCCAGCGCGGGGGAGCGCACATCCGCTTTGCGGGCTTTGGACCACGCGGCGAAGGCGTGGGACCGGGTGGACCACGAACTGCCGCGGCCGCCGTGGATGGGATTCTTCGATCAGGCCGAACTCGACGGCCTGTCGGCCATCACCTATCTGCGGCTGGGACGGGGCGCCGAAGCCGAAGCCCACGCTCGCCGCACCCTCTCCGGCCTGCGCCCGGACATGCAGCGCAACCGCCTCTACTACACCGCCTACCTCGCACTCGCCCAGCTCCACCAGGGCGACATCGACCGGGCTTGCGATACGGCGGACACCATCCTGGACCAGACTGTCGGCCGCTCCCGCGTCGTCCTCACCGAATTCCGCCGCACGCTCCACCGGACCGCCCCCGACGCGACACGGACACGCGTCTGGACCGAGCACCATCACGACACCTGGAAGGACTCCCGTTGATCGAGTTCAGTCGCTACGGCCAGAGCGACCTTCCCACTGTCCGCAAGACGGTCCTCGACGTCTACGGCGAGGTTTACGAAGGCACCGACACCTTCCACGCCACCAGCCGGTTTGCCGAACGGCTGACCATGCACAGCGCCAATCCCACGTGGGAGGCTGTCATCGGGTACGAGGAGGGCGAACCGATCGGCTTCACCTACGCCGGAGCGCTGAGCCCGCGTACCCGCTGGTGGACGGTCATGACCAAGCCCCTGCCCGAGGACTTCACCAAGGAGACCGGGACGCGGACGCTCGCCCTGTACGAACTGATGGTGCGCATGAAGTGGCGCAAGACAGGACAGGCGAAGAAGCTGCACGATGAGCTGCTGGCCGGGCGGCAGGAAGAGCGCGTGACATTGCTCGTGGACCCCGACCACCCCAAGGTGAAAGCGCTTTACGAGGAATGGGACTACCAGCACATCGGGCATCAGCAGCCTTTCCCCGACTCCCCGCTCTATGCGGTGATGCTCAAGCAGCGCTGACGGCCGCGCCCACGGCGCCGAACTGCCCTGACCTCCGTCTTTCAGCTGGGTTCGAGCCGGGGCCGCGGCCCGGTAGTCCGAACGCAGAAAGTACCTTCCTGCTGGGCGAGTCAAGACCTTGGACAAGCCTCATCATCCCAGCCCGGAAGGCGCTTTCGCGTTTGTTCACCATCCGGACGCGACCCCACGCGAAACAGTTAGGCTAGAGCGTGCCGTCCATGAGGCCGGAGCGGAAGGCGGCCCACTCGGCGGCGGTGTAGCGCAGGTCCGGGCGGTCGGGGTTCTTGGAGTCCCGGATGGCCATGCCGCCGCCGGGGAGGTCGGTTATCTCGACGCATGACGCCCCGCCGTTGCTGGCAGGCGACTTGCGCCAGGCGGCGCCGCTCAGGTCGAGGGCGTAGAGGTCTTCCGCGTGGTCCATCGGTGGCCCCTTCGTAGGCCCGGGCAAGTGGGGCACGGGCCCGCCCTCGGACGGCGGGCGGGCCTGTGTTCACTGGCGGTGGCAGGGCTGGATACCTACAGTGCGCCGCTTAGCACGCCGGAGCGGAAGGCGGTCCATTCGGCGGCGGTGTAGCGCAGGTCGGGGCGGTCGGGGTTCTTGGAGTCCCGGATGGCCATGCCGCCGCCGGGGAGGTCGGTTATCTCGACGCAGTGCTCGCCGCCGTTACTGGCAGGTGATTTGCGCCAGGCGGCGCCGCTCAGGTCGAGGGCGTAGAGGTCTTCCTTGGCATTCATTGCTAGTCCTTCTCCATGATGTTCCTGATGGTCTCCCGGGACTGATCCACGGGAAGTGCGGCGGCGACAATGCGGTCGAAGGAGGCTTCGAAGGTCTCCACGTGCTCGGTTCCCTCGACGAATTGCCCGCCGACCAGGTTCTCCGTGAGTACCACCGTCGGCCATGGAGCGGGGAACCGCACGACTTCGAACAGGCCCATCATCCCGGGGTTCGGAGCCATTGCCATCGGCAGGATCTGAATGGTGATGTTCGGCAACTCGGCCATGTCCAGGAGATGGCGCAGTTGGCCGCGCATCAGGGTCGGCTGGGAAGCGAAGCGCTGATGCAGTACCGACTCATGGATGACTGCCCAGAAATTCAGAGGCGGCCTGCCGTCCCGAGCCGTCAACACGGCCTGGCGCGCTTTGCGTACCTCGGCGAGTGCGTGCACGTCCTCCTGCGGCCGCCAGAACGACACGGAGCTGATGATCTCCCTGGCGTAGGCTCCCGTCTGGAGCAGTCCGGGAATCAGGCTCGGGGAGCAGATCCGAGTGCTCTCGGCGTCGGTCTCCAGCGACAGGTAGTCCTTGTATCCGGCGGTGACGACATCTCCGTAGGTCGTCCACCAGCCCCTCTTGCCCGCGTCCCTGGCGAGGGCCTCGATCGCTTGGAGGACGTCCGGAGCGTCCACCCCGTAGACCCCGAGCAACTGTGAGGCCTCAGTGGGGCGGATGTGGGCCTTGGCGTTCTCGATTCTGGAGACCTTGCTGTTGTCCCACCGCATGGCTGCCGCCGCCAGGTCGATGCTCATGCCGGCTTCGCGTCGGTAGCGACGGAGGGCTTGACCGAGGCGGCGCCTGCGGAGCGTGGGGACCAACTGAACCGTCGGCATTCTCCCGTTTCACCTTTCGTTCGGGCGCTGGGGCGGTGCGCGGGTGCGCATAGCCGCCCATGAGGTGGCCGACATGGCCAACAGGGTACAGAGAAGCGGCTGTTGGGCCCAGCTTTGGCGGCACGGGTGCAGTTTTCCGTGACTCGGGTATCCGCGTCGATAGAACATATGTATTTTCTCTGGGAGTTGAGGATCCAACGTTGCGAGCGGCTTATTCAGGGCTGCATGCTCCATGTGTGCGGCACTTCCGCCGCGCGCCCGAGTCCCCACCCATACACACGGAGCTGCCCCATGCTCGTTTTCCCCGGCACAGCCGTCGCCCCGCTCCCACCCCTGACGCGCCGCCCGACCCTTCAGCAGCGGATCAAGGCCCAGCACCCGCTCGTCGGCGACGTCCAGGCGGAGCCGGACCCCGGTGAAGAAGTGGCCGTCGCCCCGCGCGACGAGGCCCAGGCGACCCGGGCAGCGGACGAGGTGGCTCCGTGAGTCACGCGTACGCACACGTGCGGAGCACCCCCGCCATTCCCCTGGCGCACACCGGCGGGCCCCCCGCCGTCGACGCGCCGCAGGCGCCGACGTGCGGCGCCTGCCGGGCGCTCAACGTCGCGGGCTGGGCGGCGCTGATGCGGGACGACCTCGAAGAGCTCAGGGCGATCAACAGGCGGGAGGCGCTGCACTACCAGGCCCGCCACGTCGGGTAGGCCCAGGCGGCGGCGCGCCCGCGCCGCCGCGCCGGTCGTCAGGCCCGGCCGTCGAACGTCCGGCCCAGCAGGACCTGGGCCCACAGCGCCGGGTCCGCGCCCCCGTCGCGTACGCAGAACCAGAGGGTGCAGGTGCCGGACGGGTCCTGGACGGTGGTGAGTTCGCCCGCTCGGCCGCCCTTCGGGAGGCGGGGGCCGTGGAAGCGCTCGTCGACGACGACCGCGTCGGGGGTCAGCGGGGCGGAGATGCCCACGTGCGCCAGGTTGCGGGGGGTCAGGCGCAGTTGGGCCCCTTTTGCGGACTCGAAGATTCCGCCGCTGTCCGTCCCCGTGCCGTTCCCGAAGACGCCGGGCGCGCCCTCGCCGTACACGCCGATGCCCTCGACGCTCGTGCCGCGCACCCCCGGAGCGAGAGTGCTCTTCCCCTCCACCCCGAAGTTGTTCTCGCTCTCCCCGCGTACGCCGCCGTCGTCGCCCTTGCCGCGTACGCCGACGCCCGTGGCCCGGCCGCACACGCCGGACGGGTCCTCGGTCTCCCAGGCGGTGTCCCGGGCCGTGTCCTGCGCGTAGCCGGTCACGCCCACCGCGCCGCGCCCGAAGACGCCGGGCGACGACGCGGTGCCCGCGCCCAGGACCCCGGCCTGGACCTGTTGCTCCTGCGTCTTGTCGCGGGTCGCGGCGTGGACGTACCCCACCACGCCGTTCGCTCCCGTGGCCACGACGCCGTTGCCGGGCGGGAGGGTGCCGACGGCACCGCCCGTGGGCAGGGCGACCGTGCCGGTGGCGTGGACGGCGTCGACGCCCTCCGGCACCTGGCGCAGCACCTTGCTGTCGGCGACGGTCACCCACAGCACGTAGTCCTCGGCGTAGCCGTCCTCGTCCCCGTCCTTCGCGACGAGGACGGTCCGTTTCTGGCTCTCGTTGGTCCTGCCCACGACCATGTCGTCGCCGGCTTTGTCGGCTCCCGATCCCATGGGGCATCCCTCCAGGTCTTCCGGTCGTACCCCTCTGGACGGCCGAACGCTCCTTCCGGTTGCCGGCGGGACCGTTCGGCCCCCGCCCGGTTACTCATGCGTTCCGCATGCCTTGTTCATGACATCTGAGACTGGTTCGCCTTCTCCCGCCGTGGAAATCTCGACGCAGCGCAAAGACGAGGGGGACGCGATGGACAAGCGGTACGAGGTCTACTGCCTGGCGGACAGGCACTTCTACGAGACCCCGGACCGGCTGTCCGTCCCCGGCGACAACGTGACGGGCGCGCTGTTCGAGACGGCGCGGCGCCCCGTGCCCGAGGGGTGGAGCACGGCCCGCAGCGGTGACTGGCTGCACCTGATGCCGCCGGAGCCGGGGAACGGGACGCGGCCCCTCCAGGGGTGGAAGATCCATGTGTCCGCGACCGCCGACACCGCCGACAAGACCGCCGCCGACGTCTGGGACTACTGCGTCCCGCGCGGCATACCGTTCAAGTTCGTCCCGGGGCCGCACCTGCTGCACCTGCGCAACACGAAGTACGCGGGGCGCGACCACAGCGGGAAGTTCGTCACCGTCTACCCGGATGGCGAGGGGCAACTTCGCCGGACGCTCGACGAGTTGCACGGCATCGTCGGCGGGCGGCCCGGGCCGTACATCCTCACCGACCTGCGCTGGGGAGAGGGGCCGCTCTACGTGCGCTACGGCGCGTTCGCCCGGCGCTACTGCGTCGACGAGCGCGGCACCCTCGTCCCCGCCGTCGAGAACGGCGAGGGCCGCCTCGTGCCCGACCCGCGGACGCCCGCGTTCCAGGTGCCCGCGTGGGTGAGCCTGCCCGCCTTCCTCGCACCCCACCTCGCCGCGCGCAACGCCACGACCGTCGGCGACCTGCCGTACCGCATCGAGAAGGCCCTGCACTTCTCCAACGGCGGTGGCGTCTACGCCGGGACCGACACCCGCGACGGCCGCAAGGTCGTCCTCAAGGAGGGCCGCCCGCACGCCGGGCTCGCCTCCGACGGCGCCGACGCCGTCGCCCGGCTGGAGCGCGAGAAGGCGGCCCTGGAACGGCTGTCCGGGCTCGGCATCGCGCCCGAGGTGCGCGACTGGTTCACCCTCGGCGACCACGCGTTCCTCGTCATGGACTTCATCGAGGGGCGCCCCCTCAACTCCTTCTTCGCCGAGCGCCACCCGCTGCTCGCCCCCGACCCGGACCCGGCCGCCGTCGCCGGCTACACGGCCTGGGCGCTGCGCGTCCACCGCGCCGTCGAGGAGGCGGTCGCCGCCGTGCACGCCCGGGGGCTGGTCTTCAACGACCTGCACATGTTCAACATCATGGTCGCCCCCGACGAGAGCTCCGACGAGAACTCCGACGGGAGTTCCGTCGCCCTCATCGACTTCGAGGCCGCCGCCCCCGCCGCCGAGCACGGCAGGCAGGTCGTCGCCCACCCCGGCTTCTTCGCCCCGCCGGACCGCAGGGGCGCCGACGTGGACCGCTACGCGCTGGCCTGCCTGCGGCTCGCCCTCTTCCTGCCGGTCACCACGCTGTTCGTGATCGACCGTGGGAAGGCCGCGCACCTGGCGGACGTCATCGCCGAGGAATTCCCGGCCGTACCACGGGAGTTCCTCGACGAGGCGGTCGCGGAGATCACGCGCGATGTCGCGCCGGGGCCCCGTAAGGCTGCCTCTCGGCCGCCGCTCCCCGAGCCGTACGACTGGCCGCGCAGTCGTGACGCGATGGTCCGCGCGATCCTCGCCTCCGCCACGCCCGACCGCGACGACCGGCTGTTCCCCGGCGACATCGCCCAGTTCTCCGACGGCGGCGGCCTCGGGCTCGCGCACGGCGCCGCCGGGGTGCTGCACGCCCTCGCCGAGACCGGCGCGGAGCGCTACGAGGCGGGCGAACGCTGGCTGCTGGAGCACACCGACCCGCTGCCGCCCGGCACCCCGCTCGGGCTCTACGACGGCACGGCCGGGGTCGCCCTCGTCCTCGACCGCCTCGGGCACACCGGGCGCGCCCTCGACCTCGTCGACGCGCTGCTCGGCGAGAAGTGGCAGCGGCTCGCCTCCGACCTGCGCGGCGGCCTCGCGGGCGTCGGCCTCGTCCTCGACCACCTCGCCGCGACCACGGGCGAGACACGGCTCCGCGAACGGGCCATGGAGGCGGCGCAGATCCTCGCCGACCGGATGAGTACGGAGCCCGCCGCGCCCGGCCGCCGCGCCGGTCTGACGCGCGGCGCGTCCGGCCCGGCCCTGCTCTTCCTGCGGCTGTACGAGCGCACGCGCGTCCCCGCGCTCCTCGAACTCGCCGAAGCCGTCCTGCGCACCGACCTCGACCGCTGCGTACGGCGGGACGACGGCTCCCTCCAGGTCGACGAGGGCTGGCGCGTCATGCCCTACCTCGACGACGGCAGCGTGGGCATCGGCATGGTCCTGGACGACTACGCCGCCCTGGCCCCGGCCCCCGACCCCGCGCTCGTCGGGGCCCGTGAGGGCATCCTGCTGGCCGCGCGGTCCCGTTTCTACGTCCAGCCCGGCCTGTTCCAGGGCCGCGCCGGGATGATCCTGCACCTGAGCCGCACCACCGCGCCCGGCGCGCTGCCCGCGCAGGTGGACGCGCAGGTGCGTGCTCTCTCCTGGTACGCCATGGCCTACGAGGACGGGCTCGCCTTCCCCGGCAGCCAGATGATGCGCCTCTCCATGGATCTCGCCACCGGCACGGCCGGCTGTCTGCTCGCCCTGGGCGCCGCCCTCGGCGACTGTCCGGCGCAACTGCCGTTCCTCCCGCCCCTCCGGGCGCCCCAGAGCCGGCTCCATGCGGTTGTGGAGTCGTGATGAGAACCCGTCCCCACGAAAGGAATAACACCATGGCACTTCTCGACCTGCAGAACATGGAGTCCGAGGAGCGGCACGACGGTGGCGGCGGCGCCAGCACGGTCAGCCTGCTGTCCTGTGTCAGCGACGTGAGCGTGCTGCTCTGTCTGTGATGCCGCACCTGATGTGACCACCTGGGCGTCCCTTTGCGGGTCTTTGCGGGGACGCCCAGGCCCTGGCGGGTGGCGGGTGCGCCTAATGGGGTGCGTCTTGCTGTTTCGCGTGCGGCTGCGGGTTCGTTGTGGCTGGTCGCGCAGTTCCCCGCGCCCCTGAGTGGGCTCCCCGCTTCGCCGAAGGAGGGACCGATGTCGTCGTCGAGCGCTGACGCTCGCTCCCTGCTGTTGCGTACCCTCCGGCACAGTGCCGCGCGAAGTGTCGGTATTGGCTTCGTCTCGCTCGCGGCCACCGGTGCGGCTCTCGTGCTGCCCGTCGTGCTCGGGCACACCCTGGATCTGCTGCTGGCCCGGCGTGGTGGTGAGGCGAGCCGGTGGGTGATGCTCAGTGGCGCGCTGCTCTGTGGCGGGGCCGTTCTGGACGGTCTCGACGGGCTGCTCACCGGGACCACGGCCGCGCGTTCGACCGCATGGCTGCGGCATCGGCTGCTGGGGCACGTCCTGGCCGCCGGGCCGCGTGCGGTCCACCGCTTCCCGGCCGGTGACCTCGTCACCCGGCTCGTCGGCAACGCGGCCGACGCGGGTACCGCCCCGGGGACCCTCGCCGCCACCGTCGCCTCGGTCGCGGCGCCGCTCGGTGGTGTCGTCGGGCTGGGGCTGATCGATCCCTGGCTGGCCGTGGTGTTCCTCGCGGGGGCGCCTCTGCTGGCCCTGTTGCTGCGGGCGCTGGCCCGTGCCTCCTCCGACTGCGTGGCGCGGTACCAGCGGCTCCAGGGGGACATCGCCGGACGGCTCGTCGAGGCCGTCGGCGGGGCCCGTACGATCGCCGCGGCCGGGACCGCCGACCGCGAGCGCGACCGCGTCCTCGCGCCCCTGCCCGAGCTCTCCCGGCAGGGGCGGCGCATGTGGCGGGTGCAGGGCCGGGCCGCGGCGCAGGCCGTCACCGTCGTCCCGCTGCTGCAGATCGCCGTCCTCGCCGTCGCCGGACTGCGCCTGTCCCAGGGGCTGTTGAGCGTCGGCGACCTGCTGGCCGCGTCCCGCTACGCCGTCCTCGCCACCGGCATCGGCATGCTCACCGGCCGCCTGAACGCCGCGGTCCGCGCCCGCTCCGCCGCCGGTCGCCTCGCCGACGTCCTCGCCGTGCCCGCCCTGCCGTACGGCCACGGGCAACTGCCCGCGGGGGAGGGGAAGCTGGAGCTGCGCGGCGTCGGCGCGGTGCGCGGCGGCAGGCGGGTCCTGCGCGACCTGGACCTGACCGTGCCGGGTGGTACGACGCTGGCCGTCGTGGGGCGTTCGGGTACGGGCAAGTCCGTCCTGGCCGAACTGGCCGGGCGGCTGGCCGACCCGGACACCGGCACCGTCGCGCTCGACGGCGTCCCCCTGCGCGAGCTCGGCCACGACGAGCTGCGGCGCGCGGTCGGCTACGCCTTCGCCCGGCCCGCCCTGCTGGGCGGCACGATCGGCGGCACCGTGGCCTTCGGCGCGTACGACCCGGGGCGGGCGGCGGTCACGGCCGCGGCCCGCGCCGCCCGCGCGGACGGTTTCGTGCGGAAGCTCCCGCGCGGCTACGCCACCCCGTGCGCCGAGGCGCCCCTCTCCGGCGGCGAGTGCCAACGCCTCGGCCTGGCCCGGGCGTTCGCGCACGCGCCCCGCGTGCTGATCCTGGACGACGCGACGTCCAGCCTCGACACGGTCACGGAACACGAGGTCACGACGGCCCTCACGCGCGACGTCGCGGCACGCACCCGCGTCGTCGTCGCCCACCGCCCGTCGACGGCCGCCCGCGCCGACCTCGTCGCCTGGCTCGACGGGGGCCGCGTCCGGGCGACGGGCACGCACGATCAGCTGTGGCGACTGGCCGACTACCGGGCGGTGTTCGGTGATGATGACGACACGACGCGGTGACCGGCGCAGGCGCGGACGGCGCGGCGCGCGCTCGGGCGGCGCGCCCCGGGTCCGTTCGACGGGCGGTGATCTCCAGTGC
This sequence comes from Streptomyces sp. UNOC14_S4, assembly GCF_020740835.1. Classification (GTDB taxonomy): domain Bacteria; phylum Actinomycetota; class Actinomycetes; order Streptomycetales; family Streptomycetaceae; genus Streptomyces. Next base: position 1,662 of record NZ_JAINFC010000091.1, on the reverse strand, counting down.
TCCTCCCTGCCCCGGCGCGGGCTGCGGTTCCTGGCGGCGCACCGCCCGGCGCTGTTACGCCTCGCCGCTTGGTCGGCCGTCGAGGCCGCGCACACCTTCGCCATGGGATACGCCCTGGCCAGGGCCCTGGACGGGGGGTTCCTCGACGGCCGCCCCGGCGTCGGCGCCGGCTGGCTCGGCCTGGCCGCGCTCGCCGTCGTCGTCGGCGCGTACGGCACCGGGCGCACGTACGGCGGCGTGGCCGCCCTCGTCGAGCCGCTGCGCGACCGGCTCGTCCACCGCGTCGTGTCCCGGGCCCTGCGGGACGGGGACGGCGCGGCCGTGTCCCGGCTCACGCACCAGGTCGAGATCGCCCGTGACGCGTTCGCCGGGCTGGTCATGGTCTCGCGGACCTTCGTCTTCACGGCGGCGGGCGCGCTGGTGGGCCTGTCCCTGCTCGCGCCGGTCCTGCTCGCGGTCGTGGTCCCGCCGCTCGTCGCCGGTCTGCTGCTGTTCGTGGCGACGCTGCGGCCGCTCGCCCGCCGTCAGGAGGCGTACCTCGCCGCCGACGAGGCCATCGCCCAGTCCCTCGGCGACGTGACGCGCGGACTGCGGGACATCACGGCCGGGGGCGCCGAACAGCACGTCCGCGAGCGGGCCGGAGTCCTCGTGGACGACGGCCTCCGCGCGTCCCGCGCGCTGGCCCGCTGGTCCGTGGCGCGCGTCGGTGCCCTGGCCGTCGCGGGCAGGCTCCCGGTCGTCGCGCTGCTGGCGGCCACGCCGTGGCTGCTGGACCGCGGTGTCACCCCCGGCGCGCTGGTCGGCGCCCTCGCCTACCTGACGCAGTCGCTGCTGCCCGCCCTGCAGGACCTGGTGCACGGGCTGGGGGTGAGCGGGTCACGGCTGGCGGTGGTGGTACGGCGCCTGACGGGCCCCGCGGCGGAACGCGCGACGGCCGCCGCCCCGCCGTCCCCACGGCCCGCGCGGCCACCGGCCGCCGTCGAACTCCGCGGCCTCACCTTCTCCTACGGCCCGCGCGCCGACCCCGTCGTACGCGGCCTCGACCTCGTCGTGCCCGCGGGCGGGCACCTGGCGGTCGTGGGGCCGAGCGGCGTGGGCAAGTCGACGCTGACCGGGCTCATGGCGGGGCTGCTGGCACCGACGAGGGGCGAGGTGCGGCTGGACGGCGAGCGGGTGCTGATCCCGCAGGAGGCGTACGTCTTCTCCGGCGGCCTCGCCGAGAACCTGGCCTACCTCCGCCCGGACGACGTGCCCGAGAAGGAACTGGCCGCGGCGGCCGAGGCCCTCGGCATGGCCGCCCTCGTCTCCCGCCTCGGCGGCTTCACCGCCCCCGTCGCCCCGGCGGAACTCTCCGCGGGCGAACGCCAGCACATCGCCCTCGCCCGCGCCTATCTGTCCCCGGCCCGCATCGCCCTCCTGGACGAGGCCACCTGTCACCTCGACGCGGACACGGAGGCCCGCGTCGAGCACGCCTTCACGGAACGCCCGGGCGGCACCCTCGTCGTCATCGCCCACCGCATGTCCTCGGCCCGCCGGGCCGACCGCGTCCTCGTCATGGACGGCCCGAGGGCGCTGCTGGGCACGCACGGGGAGCTGCTGGAGAGGTCCGCGCTGTACCGGGACCTGGTGGGGACGGGTACGCGTACGGGGACGGGGACAGGT
>NZ_JAINFC010000909.1 GCF_020740835.1 Streptomyces sp. UNOC14_S4 | reverse complement strand
GTCGCCGAGCACCTGCCGCTCCCCGAGGGCTCCGGCATCGACGTACGGGCCGCCGACGCCCGCGCGGAGCTCGACGCCGCGCCGGACGCCTCCGCCGACGTGATCGTCGCCGATGTCTTCGGCGGCGCCCGGGTGCCCGCCCACCTCACCTCGGTCGAATTCGCCCGGTCCGCGGCCCGGGTGCTGCGCCGCGACGGCAGCTACGCCGCCAACCTGGCCGACGGTGCGCCGTTCGCCTTCCTCCGCTCCCAGGTGGCCACCTTCGCCTCGGTCTTCGCGCACCTGTGCCTGATCGCGGAGCCCTCGATGCTGCGCGGGCGGCGCTTCGGCAACGCCGTGCTCGTCGCCTCGCACAGCGAGCTGCCGGTGACCGCGCTGGCCCGCCGCGCCGCCGCCGACGCCTTCCCGGCGCGGGTCGAGCACGGGGAGGCGCTGGCGCGGTTCGCGGCGGGCGCGGCCGTCGTGGACGACGCGAACGCGGTGGGGTCGCCGGAGCCGCCGGGCGGGGCGTTCACGGTGGGCTGAGCCCCGGCCGGGCCGGGGCCCTCACCCGGCCCGGCTCAGGAGGACTTGAGCGGGCGCAGCGAGCTCATGATCTTCTTGACGGTGTCGTCGGGGAGCTCGTCGTCGACGCCCTTGGCCGCGTACAGCACCCAGGTCGCCAGGTCGTCGTTGGTGTCCTTGTAGGTCACCGTGAAGGACTTGCCGTCGGTCGTGCACTTGTCCGTCTTCGTCACCCCCGTCACCGTCGCGGTGGAGGAGTAGCCGGACAGGCCGTGGTCGCTCTTGAAGGGCTTGGCGTCGGTGCTCTCCAGCTTGCCCGTCTGCTTCTGGTCGAAGCCGGCGATCAGCCAGTTCTCGGCCTCGATCTTGGCGGCGCTCGCCTCGCTCTTGGCCCCCATGGCGCCCTTGGAGCCCGCGGCGGCCAGCTCGGAGTTCTTGCTGCAGACGCCCTGCTTGTAGTAGGCGGGCGAGCTCATCATGATCAGGGCCTTGCCCTTGTCGTCCTCGAAGCCGATGGACTGGCCGGGGCTGTCGACCATCCAGTCCGACGGGACGTCGAAGGCGACGTGCCGCTTGCCGCTGACGACCGTCTTCCAGCCGTCGATCACCGGCTTGACGTCACCGCCCCCGCTGCGCGGGTTGTCGAGCGGCGCGTTGCCGCCGGAGGAGGCCGACGCGGAGGGTGCCGGGGCGGAGGGCGCGGCCGAGGGCTTGTCGTCGGCGACGGTCTTCTTGTCGTCGCCCTTCATCACGACGACACCCGTGATCACGGCGGCCGCGACCACGGCGAGCGCGGCACCGACCGCGATGACCGTGGTCCGCTTGCCGCCGCCCTTCTTCGGTCCCGGCTGCGGGCCGCCGGGCGCGGCGGCCGGGGCGTTCCACTGGGGAACGGTGGGCCGTTCCACCGGACCGGGCTGCTGCCCCATGGGC
>NZ_JAINFC010000908.1 GCF_020740835.1 Streptomyces sp. UNOC14_S4 | reverse complement strand
TGGCTGCCCCTGTTGCTCCCGCTGCCGCCGTGCCCGTGGTGGCCGCTACGGCCGCCGACGCGGCTGCCGGTACGCCTGAGGCGAGTGGCGCCGCTGCACCGGCTGTTGCCGCCGCCGATGCGCCCGGTGCGACTGGTGCGGCCGGTTGGTGCTCGGCGGGCGCCGGGGCGGGCGCGGCCTGCGCGGAACCGTCGGGAACTATCACGTGGCCGGTGTCGGCCGGGTTCGCCGTGGCCTGCGCGGGCACGAACGCGACGGCGGGCGCCGCGGCCGCGGCGGGGTCGGCGGCCGCCTCGGTCCCGGGGGCGGCCGCGGGCGTGGCCTGCTGCGGTGCGACGGGCGCGGGCGCGGGCACGGACGTGGGAGCGGGTGCGGGAGCAGGGGCGGGCGCGGCGGCGGCCGGGGCCCGGTGGCGGGTGACATCGCCAAGGTCCGCGGGCTGCCGCGGGTACGGGTGGGCGACCGGCTGGGCGACGAAGGCGGTACGGACCGGGTGCCGTACTTCGCGCCGCCGACGCTGGAGACGGTCGTACGGCCCGTACGCCCCGGCGACGCGGCCCGGCTGCACGCGGCGCTCGCCGCCCTCGCCGACCAGGACCCGCTCATCGGCACCCGCGCGCTGCCGGACGGCGGCGGCACGTCCGTCCTCCTCTACGGCGAGGTGCAGAAGGAGATCATCGCGGCGACGCTCGCCGAGGAGTTCGGCGTCGAGGCGCTCTTCGAGCCGAGCAGCACGGTCCTCCGCGAGCGGCCGGTGGGTACGGGTGAGGCGAGCGAGGCCATCGAGCGGCACGGCGGGCACGCCTTCTGGGCCACGGTCGGCCTGCGGGTCGAGCCGGGCTCGCCCGGCTCGGGCACCGTCTTCCGCCGCGACACCGAACTGGGCGCCCTCCCGCACGCCTTCGACCGTGCCGTCGAGGAGACGGTTCACCGTACCCTCGGTCAGGGCCTGTACGGCTGGCCCGTCACCGACTGCGTCGTCTCTCTGACCCGCTCGGGCTTCTCCAGCGTGATGTCGGTGGCGGCCGACTTCCGCAACCTGACCCCGCTCGTGCTGATGGCCGCCCTGGCGCGGGCGGGTACGCGGGTGTACGAGCCGTGCCACGAGTACGAACTGGAGGTGCCGCTCAATGCTCTGGGTGCGGTGACGGGCGCCCTGGTGACGGCGGGAGCCCAACTCCTCGACACGAGGGTGTCCCCGACGGTGTGCGTCGTCCTGGGCACGATTCCGGCGCGCAATGTCCCTTCTCTGGAGCAACGCTTGCCGGGGCTGACCCGGGGAGAGTCTGTCTGGTGGTCGTCGAACGCGGGCGACCGCCTGTATGCGGGCGCGCCGCCGCTGCGTGAGCGTGCGGATGGCAATCCGCTGAACAGGGCGGAGTATTTGCGGTATGTGGCGGGGGTGGTGCGGGGCTGATCCTGCGTCTTGCGTCTACGGG
>NZ_JAINFC010000907.1 GCF_020740835.1 Streptomyces sp. UNOC14_S4 | reverse complement strand
GGCTCCGCCCCCGTCAGGGGCGCGGGGAACTGCGCGCCCAGCCGAAAACGACCCGCAGCCGCGCGCGCAGCCCAGGAGGCACCCCGTCAGGCGCACCCGAGGACAACAGAACCCATCACCCCGGAAGAAAGAAAGCGCGTGACCCCCAACCAGGACACAAAAGTCATCCGGATCCACACCCCCGAAAAAACCACCCGCACCCTCATCTGTCTCGGCTTCTGCGGCGGCGGCACCGGCTCCTACCACCAGTGGACACCCGCCCTCCCGGAGGGAGCGGCGCTCGCCGCCGTCTGCTATCCCGGCAGGGAAGGCCGGTTCCTGGAGGACTGCGCCACCGACTGGGAGGAACTGGCCGCCGACGCCACCGCGACGGTGCTCTCCGCCGTCGAGGGCCTCGACGGCGGCCCGTACGTCCTGTTCGGGCACAGCATGGGCGGCTGGATGGCCTTCGAGGTCGCCACCCGCCTGGAGCGCGGCGACGGCCCCGCGCCCGAGGCGCTGGTCGTCTCCTCCTGCAACGCCCCCGACCGCGGCCTCACCCCCCGGGACATGTTCCCGGCCCGGCAGGACACCGACGCCGAGCTCCTGACCTGGATGAAGAGCAACGGCCTGATGCCCGAGCACGTCCTGGGCAACTCCGACCTCGAGGACATGGCCCTGGAGCTGATGCGCGCGGACATCCAGGTCCGCGACACCTTCCGCCACACACCGGGCGCCAAGGTCCGCGCCCCTCTCCAGATGCTCTCGGCGTCGGACGACGCCGTCATCGAGGCCGACGCGGGCGAGCGGTGGCGCGGCCTGGCCCTCGGCGACTACCGGCACGACGTCCTGCCCGGCGGCCACTTCTACACCCCCGACATCTGGCGCACCCTGCCGCGGCACATCGCGGCCCTGAACACCCCCACAGGAGCGGGCGTATGAACAGCCACAGCACACCCGGCACACTCGACGTCGTCGTGAGCGGCACCGAGTCCGACTCCCACACCTGGAACCTCGTCTATCTCCAACTGCTCCTCGAAGGCTGGGGCCACCGGGTGGAGAACCTCGGCCCGTGCGTCGCGGGCCGGGACATCGTCGAGCGCTACGCCTACCGGGCCCCCGACCTCATCGTCCTCAGCAGCGTCAACGGCCACGGCGAGAGCGACGGACTGCGGGCCGTCGCCGCCCTGCGCGCCTCGCGGGAGCTCGCCGGCACCCCCGTCGTCATCGGCGGCAAACTCGGCACCCACGGCACGGCCGACCTGGCCCGGGGCGAGAACAGCCCCGGCGCGGTCGCCCGGCGCCTGCGCGCGGCGGGCTTCTCCGCCGTCTTCCTGGAGCCCGTCGACCTCGGCGTGTTCGAGGAGTTCGTCGGCTCCGTCGTCCCGCGCCACGGCCGCGCGGCCCGCCAGCCCCTCCAGACCACCTCCGCCTGATGGGCGACGCCCGCCCGATGGACGACGCC
>NZ_JAINFC010000906.1 GCF_020740835.1 Streptomyces sp. UNOC14_S4 | reverse complement strand
CTCCTCGAATCCATCGCCGCCAAGGCCCCCGACGGCACCCCCTGCTGCACCCACATCGGACCCGATGCCTCCGGACACTTCGTCAAGATGGTGCACAACGGCATCGAGTACGCCGACATGCAGCTCATCGCGGAGGCGTACGACCTGCTGCGGCACGTGGCCGGGTACGAGCCCGCCCGCATCGCGGAGGTGTTCCGCACCTGGAACACGGGACGCCTCGACTCCTACCTCGTCGAGATCACCGCCGAGGTGCTCGCGCACACCGACGCCGCCACCGGCAAGCCGTTCGTGGACGTGGTGGCCGACGAGGCGGAGCAGAAGGGCACCGGCCGGTGGACCGTGCAGACGGCGCTCGACCTCGGGACGCCGGTGTCGGGCATCGCGGAGGCGGTCTTCGCCCGTTCCTTGTCCGGCCACGGCGACCTGCGCAAGGCCGCGCGCGGTCTGCCCGGTCCGGCGCGTGAGCCCCTCTCCCCCGCCGAGGCCGAGGAGTTCGCGGCGCGCGTGGAGGAGGCGCTCTACGCGTCGAAGGTCGTCTCGTACGCCCAGGGCTGGAACATGATCGCCACGGCGGGCGCCGAGTACGGCTGGAACATCGACCTCGGCGCCGTGGCCGCCATCTGGCGCGGCGGCTGCATCATCCGGGCCGCGTTCCTGGACCGTATCCGCAGCGCGTTCGCCGCCGACCCGCAGCTGCCGAGCCTGCTGGCCGACAAGGGGTTCGCCGAAGAGGTCGGCCACGCCCAGGACGCCTGGCGCTCGGTGGTCACGACCGCCGTCGCCCATGGGGTGCCCACCCCGGGCTTCTCCGCCGCGCTCGCCTACTACGACGCGCTGCGCGCGGAGCGGCTGCCCGCCGCGCTCACCCAGGGCCAGCGGGACTTCTTCGGCGCCCACACCTACCGGCGCACCGACCGCGAGGGGTCGTTCCACACGCTCTGGTCCGGTGACCGCAGCGAGGAGCGCACGGCCTGAGCCCGGGGCAGGCCGTCGCCCGGGCCGGACAGCCCGCCCCGGCCCTGCCGAAGGGCCTCACGGGCGGCGGCGTGAGGCCCGTCCGGGCGGTCCGGCGGGCCCTGACACCCCGTCCGGTCCGATAAGAGTGTCCTGACCTGCCGGTTCTGTCCTGACCTGCGTCTTTGCAGGTCAGGAAGGCGTCAACGGGGACCTTGGCATAGACCCGACCAGGGGCGTGGGCTTAACTTATGGGCTATGACCTCCCCCCGCAGCAGCTACGGCGGCTACTACGCCTCGTCCTCGTTCAAGGACACCCCCATCTACGACAGCCTCGTCGCCGAGCGGGGCACGCCGCAGATCGCGCCCATCCGGGTGTCCGCGCCGTTCGACGGCGGCAGCAACCTTCCGGCTCTGCCCGCGCTGCCGTCCGGCCCGTCCGCCGCGCCCGCGCCGCAGCCGCCGCAGACCGGCTACGCCACGCCCGCCCCGGCCC
>NZ_JAINFC010000905.1 GCF_020740835.1 Streptomyces sp. UNOC14_S4 | reverse complement strand
GGGCGGTTGCGCCTGCACCGCGGCGACCCCCGCCCACCCCGCCGCCGGGTCCTCGCCGCGGTGCAGGCGCAACCGCCCGTCCTCGCGCGGCGCGGCCGCCACCCGCACGGTGTGCGGCAGGGCGAGCGGCAGCACCCAGCCCTCGTTGATGTCGGTGTACTCGCCGATGAGGTTCACCCGGCCCGGCGCCGCCCAGACCCCCGCGGGCGCACGGCCGAAGACCCTCTCGAAAGTGCTCCCGAAGGCGCTCCCGAAGTCGCTCATTCGGCCGCCGTCCGCCGCGCGAACTCCCAGGCGTCCGCGATGATCTCGGCCAGGTCCGTACGGCGCGGGCGCCAGCCCAGCTTCTCGGCGGCGCGCTCGGCGGAGGCGACGAGGACGGCCGGGTCGCCGGGGCGGCGCGCGGCGGCGGTCTGCGGGATCGCGTGGCCGGTGACCTTGCGGGCGGTCTCGATGACCTCGTGGACGGAGAAGCCGTTGCCGTTGCCGAGGTTGCAGATCAGGTGCTCGCCGTCGCGCGCGGCGGACAGGGCGAGCAGATGGGCCTCGGCGAGGTCGGCGACGTGGATGTAGTCGCGTACGCACGTGCCGTCGGGCGTGGGGTAGTCGTCACCGTACACCGCGACCGACTCGCGCTCCCCCAGCGCCACTTGGAGCACGAGCGGGACGAGGTGGGTCTCGGGGGCGTGCCGCTCACCGTACGCGCCGTACGCGCCCGCGACGTTGAAGTAGCGCAGCGAGACGGCGGCCAGGCCGTGGGCCGCGCACTCGCCGCCGATCATGTGGTCGACGGCGAGCTTGGTGGCACCGTAGGGGCTGGTGGGAGCCGTGGGGGCGGCCTCGGTGATCGGCACGGCGGCCGGTTCGCCGTAGGTGGCGGCGGTGGAGGAGAAGACGAGGGTGCGCACGCCCGCGTCGCGCATGGCGGCGAGTAGGTCGGCGGTGCCGCCGACGTTGTTCGCCCAGTACGGGGCGGGGTCGGCGACCGACTCCCCCACCCGGGAGAACGCGGCGAAGTGCAGCACCGCCTCGTACGAGCTGTCCAGCCAGCGCCCCGCGTCCTGGACGCGCCCCTCGACGAAGCGGGCGCCCCCGGGCACGGCGGCGCGGTGCCCGGTGGAGAGGTCGTCGAGGACGGTCACGCCGTGCCCGGCGGCCAGCAGGCGCGCGGCCACGGCGCTGCCGACGTATCCCGCACCGCCCGTGACCAGGTATGTGCTCATGTGGTCGCCACCTCTCGGAGTCGCGCGGCCGCGGACTCGGGCGGCACGTCGTTGATGAACACACTCATGCCGGATTCGGAACCGGCGAGGAACTTGAGCTTGCCGGGAGCCCGGCGCACGGTGAAGAGCTCGAGGTGGAGGGCGAATTCACTCCTGAGGGGGTGCCGGACGGGCGCCTGATGCCAGGCGGAGACGTACGGCGTAAGCCCGTCCTCCACACCCTCCCCC
>NZ_JAINFC010000904.1 GCF_020740835.1 Streptomyces sp. UNOC14_S4 | reverse complement strand
AGGTCGGCGTTGTGCAGCAGACCGAACTCCGGGTTGTTGACGATCTCGTGTTCCTGGCGTTCGCGCAGGGCCTCGACGGTCAGCCGGAGCTGCTGCTCGAGCTGGTTCATCGGGTCGTTGTAGAGGTCGGCGACGCGGGTGTGCACGCGCAGCACCGTCTGCGCCACGCTGAGCTCGTACTCGCGGGGCGTGAGCTCGTACTCCACGTAGGTGCCGGGGATGACCGGCTCCCCCTGGTGGCCCGAGGTCACGGCGATGTCGGCCTCACCGCGCTTGTTCTGTGCGGGCCTGGCACGGGAGGTGAAATCCGCGAGGTGGTCGCGCAGGGTCTCCGAGCGCCCGGCGATCTCCTGGAAGGTCTGGAGGGGGAGCGCCAGGACGGTGCAGCGTGTGACGGCCGTGACGCTGAACGGCCAGGTGCCGTCCGGCTCCAGCGGCACGCTCTCGCCGAAGTAGTCGCCGTCGGCGAGCACGCCGAGCACGGTCTCGTCCCCGTACTTGCCGGGGCCTTTCTTGTCGAGCTTGCCGTGGGCGATCAGGAAGACCTGGTCGGCCGGGCTGCCCGCCTGGACGAGCGTGTCGCCCGCCGCGTACTGTCGCTGGACGAACCCGGCGGCCAGCGCCTCCAGCACGGCGCTGTCCTCGAAGCCTTCCAGCAGCGGCAGTTCACCCAGCTCGGCCGGGATGACCCGGACCTCCGCCCCGGTCGAGACGAACTCGACGATCCCGTTCCCGACCGTGTAGCTCAGGCGGCGGTTCACCCGGTAGGTGCCCGCGGACACCTGCACCCAGGGCAGGACGCGCAGGAGCCAGCGGGAGGAGATCCCCTGCATCTGCGGGACGGTCTTGGTCGTCGTGGCGAGCTGCCGTGCCGCGGGCGTGCCGAGGCTCAGCTGCGACTGGCCCGGCTGCTCGTCCGGTACGGACTCCACTGACGTGGTCATGGTTGGTCATCACCCATCTGTTGCGGATTGCCGACGCTGGTGCGGTGGCGTGTTTGCGTGGTGCGGTGCCCCGGGACCCACGGCCCGGCCCCGGCCGGGGTATCAGTGGCCGATCTCCACGTTCTCGAGAATTCCCAGGGCGTCCGGAACGAGGACGGCCGCGGAATAGTAGGCGCTCACCAGGTAGGAAATGATGGCCTGTTCGCTGATGCCCATGAAGCGCACGGAAAGGCTCGGCCGGTATTCGTCGGGGATACCCGTGCGGTGGAGGCCGACGACGCCCTGGGATTCCTCCCCGGTGCGCATCAGTAGAATCGAGGTGGTGCCGCTGTCGGTAATGGGGATCTTGTTGCAGGGATAAATCGGAATGCCACGCCACGCGGGCAGGGCGTGCCCGTTCACCTCTGTGCTGTCCGGGTAGACGCCCCGGCTGTTGAACTCGCGGCCGATCGCCGCGATGGCGCGCGGGTGGGCGAGCAGGAAGCCCGGGTCCTTCCAGACGGTGGCCAGC
>NZ_JAINFC010000903.1 GCF_020740835.1 Streptomyces sp. UNOC14_S4 | reverse complement strand
GTCCGAGCTGGTAGGTGCACTTGAGCTGGACCTTGATGGTGACCTCGTCGTCGACGGCGTGGCCGGGGGCGCTGTGGCTGACGTGCCAGTCGATGCCGTAGTCGGGGAAGGGCTGGGCGAGGGTGCAGCCCGCGGCGGCGGCGACGGCGTGCAGATAGCCGACCTGGAGCGTCTCCATGCACGCGGTGGTGGCGAGCGCGCCGCGTGCGGGGGCGAGCGGTCCTGGCCGTGTGGGGGCCGGCCCGCCCGGTTCGGGCCGTGGGAACGACATTGTCCGAAATCCCTCCGGGCGTCGTCGGACCGTGCGGTCCGCACATATGTGTTGTCTCCTTTGCAACTCCACTGCAAACAAGGGCGGTTCGCGTGACCGGGGGCCCGGGTATCACCTCGCGGGGAGGGTGAAAACACGCCATTCGACAGACAAGCGCGAGGAGTTGTGACCATGTGCTGGTTCGAGGGGCCGCTCGCCGCTTTCGACACGGAGACCACGGGCGTCGATGTGGAGCGGGACCGGATCGTGTCGGCGGCGGTCGTGGTGCAGACGTCGGAGGGGGCACAGCCGTTGGTCACCCGCTGGCTGGTGAATCCGGGGATTCCGGTTCCGCCGGAGGCGACGGCCGTGCACGGTCTGACGGATCCCCATCTGCAGCAGAACGGGCGCTGGCCGGCGCCGGTGATGGAGGAGGTGGCGCGGGCGCTGGCTGGGCAGGCGGCGCACGGCATACCCTTGGTGGTGATGAACGCGCCGTTCGACCTGACGTTGCTGGATCGTGAGTTGCGGCGGCACCGGGCGTCGTCGCTGGCGGAGTATCTGGGGCCGGCGCCGTTGTGCGTGCTGGATCCATGGGTGCTGGACAAGCATCTGGACCGCTACCGGAAGGGCCGCCGGACGTTGACGGATCTGTGTGCGCAGTACGGCGTGGAGCTGGCGGGCGCGCATGAGGCGGCCGCGGACGCGCTGGCGTCGCTGGGGGTCGTGCGGGCGGTGGGCCGGCGTTTCGCCTCGCGTCTGGAGCGGTTGACGCCGGTGGAGCTGCACGCGCGGCAGGCGGTGTGGCACGCGGCACAGGCGCGGGGGCTGCAGGCGTGGTTCGCGCGGAACGGTTCGGAGGAGTCGTGCGATCCGGCGTGGCCGTTGCGGCCTGCGGTGCGGACGGCGGCCTGAGATGGCGTGGCGCGAGATGGCGTGGCGCGACAAAACACAAGGCCGGTACGTCTTTTGACGTACCGGCCTTCACGTGTGGGCGATACTGGGATCGAACCAGTGACCCCTTCGGTGTGAACGAAGTGCTCTCCCGCTGAGCTAATCGCCCGGGATGTCCGCCCGGGGTTTCCCCCGGCGACGAACTGAACAATACAGGCCGTGGCGCCTCTTCATCAAATTCCCTCCCCACGGGCCGCGAGGAGGGCCTGCAGCCCTCGCCGTCCGCAGCGCATGGCCCAGGCGTGATTGGCGAGGAG
>NZ_JAINFC010000902.1 GCF_020740835.1 Streptomyces sp. UNOC14_S4 | reverse complement strand
GCGTACGAGGGTGGGCTGGATGCGCTGGCCGCCGCCCGCGATCGTGGAGTAGACGGAGGCGGCCTGGACGGCGTTGAGGGACAGGCCCTGGCCGAACGGGATCGTGTACTGCTGGGAATTGCTCCATTTGCCCGGGTTCGCCAGGATTCCCGGGGTCTCGCCGGGGAAGCCCAGGCCGGTGGGCGAGCCGATGCCGAACTTCCGCAGGTAGGAGTGGAGGACCTCGTTGCCCTGCGGACGGGTCTTCCCGAGCTGCTCGGCGGCGAGGATCGTGCCGATGTTGCTGGACTTGGCGAGCACGCCGTTGAGCGTGAGGTGCCAGGTGGCGTGGTCGACGTCGTCGGCGAAGGACCGGTCGGCGCGGGGCAGCCGGTTGGGCACCTCGACCCGGGTGAGCGGGGTCGCGGCGCCCTCCTCCAGGACGGCCGCCATGGTCATCACCTTGCTGACACTGCCGGGCTCGTAGGCGTCCTGGAGCGCGGCGTTGCCCAGCGCGTTGCCGTCGGCGTGGGCGAGGTCGTTGGCGTCGTAGCCGGGGGCGTTGGCCATGGCCAGGATCTCGCCGGTGCGGGTGTCCTGGACGACGACGTAGCCGCGGTCGGCCTGCGACTCCTCGACCTGCCGGGAGATGGCGTTCTGCGCGGCCCACTGGATGTCGCGGTCGAGGGTGAGCTCGACGTCGGAGCCGGGCACGGCGGGCTGCTCCTTGACGTCGCCGGTGGGCACCTGACGGCCGCCGGACTGGGCGTAGACGAGCTTGCCGTCGCGGCCCGCGAGCGCCTTGTCGAGCTGGGCCTCGATGCCGCCGCCGCCCCGGCCCTCTGCGTTGACGAAGCCGAGCACCCCGGCGGCGAGGTCGCCGTTGGGGTAGACGCGCTTGCTGTGGGGCTCGCGGTTGATGCCCGCGAGGACGTCGGGGCCCTGCTTCTTCGCCGCCTTCTTCGCGGCCGCCTTCTTGAGCTCCTTGATCTTGTTCCAGACCTGGGGCGTCTGCTGGCGGGCGAGGACGACGTACTTGGACCGGGGGTTGGCGGTGAGCTTCTGCTCCAGGACCGCGGGCCGCTCGTCCAGGACCGGCGCGAGCAGCGCGGCCGCCTGGTGCGCCGCGCCCTCGGCCTTGATCCGCTCGGGGGTCAGCAGGTCGGGCGCGGCGGTGATGTCGTAGGCGTCGACGGTGGTGGCGAGGTCCACCCCGGTGCGGTCGGTGATGGTGCCGCGCTCGGCGGCGAGGGTGACCGGAATGTAGCGGTTGACGTTGGCACGGGCCGCGTACGCGCTCGCGTCGACCGCCTGCACCTGCAGGAGCCGCACGGTGAAGGCGATCAGGACGAGGCTGAGCCCGAGGCCGATCATGCGCAGCCGGGGCCGCGGGCTGCCGAGCCGCAGGGCCTGCGCGCCGGGACGGGCCGGGGGCCGGGCCGCGCCCCGCGCGGGATGGGGCACGGAGCGGCGTGCGGGGCGCGGCC
>NZ_JAINFC010000901.1 GCF_020740835.1 Streptomyces sp. UNOC14_S4 | reverse complement strand
GCCCACCGGGGGCGGAGCCCCCGGTGGGCGGCTCGTCGTTTCGGGGTGGCGCCGGGCCGGGGAAGAGAAGAGGCCAGCCGACCCACGGGAGAACCCCATGTCCAGCAGAGCCAGCAGACGCACCGTCCTCACCGCCGCACTGGCCACCGCGGCCACCGCGGTCATCCATCCGCGCGCCGTCGCCGCCCCCTCCGGAGGAGCCATGGTCGACTACCACGCCTGGACCACCGAGGCCGACTGGCACCTCGGCACCCCCCGCGGCACCCGCGTCCGCGCCGGTCACCGCCCCGGCATCGTCATCGACCGCCCCGTCGGCACCCTCGACTACCGGGACCCGCACACCGGTGCCACGTCCACCTGGGAGTACGCCACCTGGACCGGCCCCGTCCGCCGTCTCCGCCCGCCCGCGAGCGAGGTCGTCGCGTCCTGGAACGCCCACGCCCCCGCGGGCACCTGGCTCCAGGTGGAGCTCCACGGTACGTACACCGACGGCGGGGAGACCCCCTGGTACGTGATGGGCCGCTGGACGGCCGGTGACGCGGCGGGCGACATCCGGCGCACCTCGGTCGACGGCCAGAAGGACGGGAAGAGCAGCGTCTCCACCGACACCCTCGCCATCGACGCCCCCGCGACAGGACCGCGGATCGCCTCGTACCGGCTGCGCGTCACGCTCCACCGCAGGCCGGGCACCGGTCTCACCCCCACCGTGTGGCGGCTCGGCGCCATGGGCTCCGACATCCCCGACCGCTTCACCGTCCCCGCCTCGGTACCGGGGGAGGGGAGGGGGCGCGAACTGGCCGTGCCGCGCTACTCGCAGGAGATCCACAAGGGCCAGTACCCGCAGTACGACAACGGCGGCGAGGCATGGTGCAGCCCGACCTCCTCGCAGATGGTGCTGGAGTACTGGGGGCGGGTGCCCTCGCGCGCCGACCTCGCCTGGGTCGACCCCGCGTACGCCGACCCGCAGGTCTGCCAGGCAGCCCGTCTCACGTACGACTACCAGTACCAGGGCTGCGGCAACTGGCCGTTCAACGCCGCCTACGCCGCCACGTACCGCGACATGCAGGCCGTCGTCACCCGGCTGCGCTCGCTCGGCGACGTGGAGAAGCTGATCCGGGCCCGGATCCCCGTCATCACCTCCCAGTCCTTCCTCGCCTCCGAGCTCGACGGCGCGGGCTACGGCACAGCGGGGCACCTGATGTGCGTCGTCGGCTTCACCGAGGCCGGTGACGTGGTGGCCAACGATCCGGCGAGCCCGTCGGACGCGGCCGTGCGGCGCGTCTACAAGCGCCGCCAGTTCGAGAACATCTGGCTGCGCACCAAGCGCCACAACGCGCAGGGCCAGGTCAAGAGCGGTTCGGGAGGCGTCTGCTACCTCTACTTCCCCGTGGCGCCCACCGAGGCGCAGCGCCACGCCCTGGCCGCGGTCGGGGTCCGCTGAGCCGCCCCGCGTACCCCGTACGCCCCCGCGCCTCCCGTACC
>NZ_JAINFC010000900.1 GCF_020740835.1 Streptomyces sp. UNOC14_S4 | reverse complement strand
GCGTCGACGAGGTCGTGGCGGCCGGCGTGGACGACGCCGTGGATGTCGGCGACGACGGCGTGTTTGACGCCGGCGGCCAGCAGGAGTTTGAGGATGGCGGTGCCGGCGGCGCCGGCGCCGGACATCACGACGCGGACGTCGCCGATGTTCTTCTCCACCACGCGCAGGGCGTTGGTCAGGGCGGCGAGGACGACGATGGCGGTGCCGTGCTGGTCGTCGTGGAAGACGGGGATGTCCAGGGCCTCGCGCAGGCGGGCCTCGATCTCGAAGCAGCGCGGGGCGGAGATGTCTTCCAGGTTGATGCCGGCGAAGCCGGGGGCGATGGCCTTGACGATCTCGACGATGGCGTCGGAGTCCTGGGTGTCCAGGCAGATCGGCCAGGCGTCGATGCCGGCGAAGCGCTTGAAGAGGGCGGCCTTGCCCTCCATGACCGGCAGGGCGGCCTTGGGGCCGATGTTGCCCAGCCCGAGGACGGCGGAGCCGTCGGTGACCACGGCGACGCTGTTGCGCTTGATGGTCAGGCGGCGGGCGTCCTCGGGGTTCTCCGCGATCGCCATGCACACCCGGGCGACACCGGGGGTGTAGACCATGGACAGGTCGTCACGGTTGCGGATGGGGTGCTTGGACGCCATCTCGATCTTGCCGCCCAGGTGCATCAGGAAGGTGCGGTCGGAGACCTTGCCCACGGCCACGCCCTCGATGCCACGGAGCTTCTCGACGATCTCGTCGGCGTGGGCGGTCGAGGTCGCGGCGACGGTCACGTCGATCCGCAGCTTCTCGTGGCCGGAAGCGGTCACGTCCAGGCCGGTCACGGACCCGCCGGAGGACTCCACGGCCGTGGTGAGCTGGCTGACCGCGGTCCCGCTCGCGGGAACCTCCAGCCGGACCGTCATCGAGTACGAGACGCTAGGCGCCGTTGCCATGGCCGCTTTCCTCTGCTTTCCCTGTTTTCGCTTGGTACGCGCCACGAGGGCGGTAATCGATCGTCCCACCTACCGATGAGTAGACGGTAACCGGCCCCGGATACCGGAAGCTTCCTTCCGGCATCCGGGATGGGGTGGGACGTTGGCCTGCGGAAACGACGACGGGCGCCCCTCGTGTGAGGGGCGCCCGTCGGTCACGGCTTGTGTGACACCGACCCGCCATGCTCGCCTCGCGGCAAGTGGTCGCTCGCAGCGACAAAGGTTGGGCCCGGGGGCTTGGATCGAGCCGGTGCCGTGTTCCAGGCTAACAAATGCTCCCCGGAAGTCACGGCTGAACTCCGGGGCTGCGCCCCTGGACCCCACCGGGGCTCCGCCCCGGGCCCCCGCCTACCGGGATGCCTCTTGCGCCCGGTGCGCGTCTGCGGGCCGTGTCCGGCCGCTCGCGCAGTTCCCCGCGCCCCTGACGGGGCACCCGCAGCCGGGAACGGGGCCGCGCCCCATAGGGGCGCGGGGAACTGCGCGACAAGCCACAACGGACCCGCAGCCGCGCGCCGTGCGCA
>NZ_JAINFC010000090.1 GCF_020740835.1 Streptomyces sp. UNOC14_S4 | reverse complement strand
CCCCGGGCCCCCAGCGCACCCGTGTGGTCAGCGAGAAGACCGCCAGGGAACTCGCCGCCATGCTGGAGTCCGTCGTCGACGACCGCGAGGGCACCGGCACCAAGGCGCAGATCCCCGGCTACCGCGTCGCGGGCAAGACCGGCACCTCCAACCGGGTGGATCCCGGCACCGGCCGCTACCACGGCTACACCGCCTCCTTCGCCGGCTTCGCCCCCGCCGACCAGCCCCGGATCACCGTCTACTGCGCCATCCAGAACCCCACCAAGGGGAGTTACTTCGGCGGCCAGATCTGCGGACCCGTCTTCAAGCAGGTCATGGAGTTCTCGCTGAAGACCCTCCAGGTACCCCCGTCCGGCACCCAGCCGCCCCGGCTGCCGGTGAGCTACGACGGCCAGTGAGACCCGGGAGCGGCCGTGACGACCATCACCCCCGACCCCGGGAACCGCGGCACCGCGTGCCCCTCACTTCGCGACGGGGCGGGTGCGCCCGGTACGCTCACCGCCGTGCCCCACGCTGATCAGTCCCACACCAGCCCCACGGAAGCCCCTGCCGCACAGCCCGTCCGGCCGGGAGCGCCGCGCCCCACCCAGGTCCGCCCCGTGCCCGTCACGGAGCTGGCCGGTCAGCTGGGCATCCCCGCCCCCGGGGGCCCGGCCGCCGAGGCCACCGGCATCACCCACGACTCGCGGGCCGTCCGCCCGGGCGACGTCTACGCCGCCCTGCCCGGCGCCCGCTTCCACGGCGCGGACTTCGCCGCCCAGGCCGCGAAGCTCGGCGCCGTCGCCGTGCTGACCGACCCGGCGGGCGCCGAGCGCGCCGCCGCCACCGGTCTGGCCGTGCTCACCGTCGCCGACCCGCGCGGCCGGATGGGTGAGCTCGCCGCGACGCTCTACGGGCGCCCCGGCGACGACCTGCTCCAGATCGGGATCACCGGTACCTCCGGCAAGACCACCACCGCGTACCTCGTCGAGGGCGGCCTCAAGGCCCTCGGCGGCCTCACCGGCCTCATCGGCACCGTGGAGTCCCGCATCGGTGACGAGCGCATCAAGTCC
Source organism: Streptomyces sp. UNOC14_S4 (assembly GCF_020740835.1). Classification (GTDB taxonomy): domain Bacteria; phylum Actinomycetota; class Actinomycetes; order Streptomycetales; family Streptomycetaceae; genus Streptomyces. The sequence continues at coordinate 18,133 of NZ_JAINFC010000090.1, read as the reverse complement.
GAGCGCACCACCCCCGAGGCCACCGACCTCCAGGCGCTCTTCGCCGTGATGCGCGAGCGCGGCGTCCGCTCGGTCGCCATGGAGGTCTCCAGCCACGCGCTGGTGCTCGGCCGCGTCGACGGCTGCGTCTTCGACGTCGCCGTCTTCAACAACCTCAGCCCGGAGCACATGGAGTTCCACTCCGGCATGGAGGACTACTTCCAGGCCAAGGCCGAGCTCTTCACCAAGGCCCGCAGCCGCGTCGGCGTCGTCAACCTCGACGACGAGTACGGCCGCCGCCTCGCCGAGGGTGCCGCCGAGGTCCCCGTGATCACCTTCTCCGCAGAGGGCCGCCCCGAGGCCGACTGGCGCGCCGAGGACGTCGAGATCGGACCGTTCGACTCGACCTTCACCGTCCACGGGCCGGACGGCGAGACCGTGCGCGCCCGCTCCCCGCTGGCCGGGCCGTTCAACGTGGCCAACGCCCTCGCCGCGATCACCGCCCTCGTCGCCGCCGGGGTCGAGCCCCAGGCCGCCGCCGACGGCGTCGCCGCCGTCCCCGGCGTCCCCGGCCGCCTGGAGCGCGTCGACGCGGGCCAGCCCTACCTGGCCGTCGTCGACTACGCGCACAAGACGGACGCCGTCGAATCGGTTCTCCGCGCCCTGCGCGAGGTCGGCACCGGCCGCGTGCACGCCGTGCTCGGCTGCGGCGGTGACCGCGACACCACCAAGCGCGCCCCCATGGGCGCCGCGCTGGCCCGGCTCGCCGACACCGCCGTGCTGACCTCCGACAACCCCCGCTCCGAGGATCCCCTCGCGATCCTCGCCACCATGCTCGCGGGCGCCGCCGAGGTGCCCGCCGACGAGCGCGGCAAGGTCCTCCTGATGGAGGACCGCGCCGACGCCATCGCCGCCGCGGTCGCCCGCGCCGAACCCGGCGACACCGTCGTGGTCCTGGGCAAGGGCCACGAACAGGGCCAGGACATCGCCGGGGTCGTGCGACCGTTCGACGACCGCCAGGTGCTGCGCGAGGCCGTCGAGCGCCGCGCCGCGGCCGCCTTGCCGACTTCGCCGATCAAGCACCGGAACGACCAGGGATGACAGACCGCCATGCGCCAACCCTCCCCCCGGCAGCTCTCCCGAACGGACGGAGGTAATTCCCAGTGATCGCCCTGTCCCTCGCCGAGATCGCCGCCATCGTCGGCGGGCAGCAGCACGACATACCGGACCCGGGCCGCACGGCCGCGGGCCCGGTCGTGATCGACTCCCGTGAGGTACGGCCCGGCAGCCTCTTCGCGGCCCTGCCCGGCGACAAGGTCGACGGCCACGACTTCGCCGAGCGCGCCGTCGCCGCCGGAGCCGTCGCCGTCCTGGCCACCCGGCCCGTCGGGGTGCCCGCCATCGTCGTCGACGACGTCGTGGCGGCCCTGGGCGCGCTCGCCCGCGCCGTCGTCGAACGCGCGGACGCCACCGTCGTCGCCCTCACCGGCTCGGCCGGCAAGACCAGCACCAAGGACCTGATCTCCCAGCTGCTCGGCCGCCTCGGCCCCACCGTCGGCCCGCCCGGCAACTTCAACAACGAGATCGGCCTGCCGCTCACCGCGCTGCTCGCGGACGAGGACACCCGCCACCTCGTCCTGGAGATGGGCGCCCGCGGCATCGGCCACATCCGCTACCTGGCCGAGCTGACCCCGCCGCGCATCGGCCTCGTCCTCAACGTCGGCACCGCCCACATCGGCGAGTTCGGCGGCCGCGAGCAGATCGCGCGGGCCAAGGGCGAGCTCGTCGAGGCGCTGCCCACAGCGGCCGAGGGCGGTGTCGCCGTGCTCAACGCCGACGACCCGCTCGTCCGCGCGATGAGCGGCCGCACCAAGGCCCGCACGGTCCTCTTCGGCGAGGCCGAGGACGCCGACGTGCGCGCCGAGAACGTCCGCCTCACCGCGACGGGACAGCCCTCCTTCACGCTCCACACACCCACCGGGTGCGGGGACGTGACCATGCGGCTGTACGGTGAGCACCACGTGTCGAACGCGCTCGCCGCGGCCGCCGTCGCCCACGAGCTGGGCATGCCCGCGCAGGAGATCGCCACCGCGCTCTCCGAGGCGGGCCAGCTCTCGCGCTGGCGGATGGAGGTCACCGAGCGTGCGGACGGCGTGACGATCGTCAACGACGCCTACAACGCGAACCCCGAATCCATGCGAGCGGCGCTGCGCGCGCTGGCCGCCATGGGACAGGCCGCAACGGCGAAGGGGGGCCGCACGTGGGCCGTGCTCGGCCAGATGGCCGAGCTCGGGGACGACGCGCTCGCCGAGCACGACGCGGTCGGGCGGCTCGCCGTCCGGCTCAACGTCAGCAAGCTCGTGGCAGTCGGGGGCAGGGAAGCGGCCTGGCTGCAGATGGGCGCCTACAACGAGGGTTCGTGGGGTGAGGAGTCGGTGCACGTGTCCGACGCGCAGGCGGCGGTCGACCTGTTGCGCAGCGAGCTGCGCCCGGGTGACGTCGTGCTGTTGAAGGCGTCCCGGTCGGCCGGTCTGGAGCGGGTCGCCCAGGCGCTGCTCGGCGGCGAGGGCGAGGGCGGCCACTGATGAACCAGATCCTGTTCGCGGGTGTCATCGGTCTCTTCCTGACCCTCATCGGCACCCCGCTGCTGATCAAGTTCCTCGCCCGCAAGGGCTACGGCCAGTTCATCCGTGACGACGGCCCGCGCGGCCACGCCGGGAAGAAGGGCACACCCACCATGGGTGGCATCGCCTTCATCCTGGCCACGCTGATCGCGTACGCCGCCACCAAGGTGATCACCAGCAAGGAGCCGACCACCTCGGGCCTGCTGGTGCTGTTCCTGACCGCGGGCATGGGCCTCGTCGGCTTCCTCGACGACTACATCAAGATCGTCAAGCAGCGCAGCCTCGGTCTGCGCGCCAAGGCGAAGATGGCCGGCCAGCTGATCGTCGGTATCGCCTTCGCCGTGCTGGCGCTCCAGTTCGCGGACACCCGCGGCCAGACCCCGGCCTCCACCCGGCTGTCCTTCACCCAGGACTTCGGCTGGTCCATCGGCCCGGTGATCTTCGTGGTCTGGGCGCTGTTCATGATCCTCGCGATGTCGAACGGCGTGAACCTCACCGACGGCCTCGACGGCCTCGCCACCGGCGCCTCCGTGATGGTCTTCGGCGCGTACGTCTTCATCGGCACCTGGCAGCACGGCCAGTGGTGCGGCAACTCGCTCACCGCCGGTGCCGCCTGCTACGAGGTGCGCGATCCGCTCGACCTCGCCGTCGTCGCCTCCGCCCTGATGGGCTCCTGCTTCGGCTTCCTGTGGTGGAACACCTCGCCCGCGAAGATCTTCATGGGCGACACCGGTTCGCTCGCCCTCGGCGGCGCGCTCGCGGGTCTGGCGATCTGCTCCCGCACCGAGCTGCTGCTCGCCCTCCTGGGCGGCCTCTTCGTCCTGATCACCATGTCCGTGGTCATCCAGGTCGGCTCGTTCCGCATGACCGGGAAGCGCGTCTTCCGGATGGCCCCGCTCCAGCACCACTTCGAACTCAAGGGGTGGAGCGAGGTCCTTGTGGTGGTCCGCTTCTGGATCATCCAGGGCCTGTGCGTGGCCGTCGGGCTCGGGATCTTCTACGCCGGATGGCTGGCGGTCAAGTGACCTCTGCGGAATTCAGCGGCAAGCACATCACCGTCGCCGGCCTCGGTGTGAGCGGCGTCAGCGCCGCCCGCGCCCTGGCCGGCCTCGGCGCCCGGGTGACCGTCGTCGACGGCGGTGACAACGAGGCGCTGCGCGAGCGCGCCGAGGAGCTCCGGGCGGCGGGCGTCGCCGTCCGCCTCGCGGACGCCGCCACCCTGCCCGAGGGCACCGACCTCGTCGTCACCTCGCCCGGCTGGAAGCCGGACAGCCCGCTCTTCGCCGCCGCGGCGGAGGCGGGTGCCCCGGTGATCGGCGACGTCGAGCTCGCCTGGCGGCTCCGCGGCCCCGACGCGGCCCCCTGGCTCGCGGTCACCGGCACCAACGGCAAGACCACGACCGTGCAGATGCTCGCCTCGATCCTCCGGGCCGCGGGCCTGCGCACCGCCGCCGTCGGCAACATCGGCACGCCGATCGTCGACATCGTGCTCGAAGGCGGGGCCTACGACGTCCTGGCCGTCGAGCTCTCCAGCTACCAGCTGCACTGGGCGCCCTCCGTACGGGCGCACTCCGCGGCCGTGCTCAACCTCGCCCCGGACCACCTCGACTGGCACGGCTCCATGGCCGCCTACGCCACCGACAAGGGCCGTATCTACGAGGGCAACCAGGTCGCCTGCGTCTACAACGCCGCCGACAACCGCACCGAGCACCTGGTGCGCGAGGCGGACGTGGAGGAGGGCTGCCGCGCCATCGGCTTCACCCTCGGCCCGCCCGGCCTGTCCATGCTCGGCGTCGTCGACGGCATCCTCGTCGACCGGGCCTTCGTCGCGGACCGGCAGAAGAACGCCCAGGAGCTCGCCGAGGTCTCGGACATCGAGCCCGCGGCCCCGCACAACATCGCCAACGCCCTCGCCGCCGCCGCGCTCGCCCGCGCCTTCGGCGTCGAGCCGAAGGCCGTACGGGAGGGCCTGCGCGCCTTCCGCCCCGACGCCCACCGCATCGCCCACGTCGCGGACGTGGACGGCGTCGCCTACGTGGACGACTCCAAGGCCACCAACACCCACGCCGCCCAGGCGTCGCTGGCGGCCTACGACCGGGTCGTGTGGATCGCGGGCGGCCTGGCCAAGGGCGCGACCTTCGACGAGCTCGTCGCCTCGGCCGCGCAGCGGCTGCGCGGCGTCGTCCTCATCGGCGCCGACCGGGCGCTGATCGCGGAAGCACTGGCGCGACACGCCCCGGATGTCCCGGTGGTCGACCTCGACCGGACCGACACTGGGGCGATGACGGCAGCGGTCCTTCAGGCCGCGCGGCTCGCCGGGCCGGGTGACACCGTGCTCCTGGCCCCGGCCTGCGCCTCGATGGACATGTTCGTCAACTACAACAAGCGCGGCGAGGCGTTCGCCGAGGCGGTCCGGGCCCTCGCGGGGCCCGAGCGAGGCCGCGGCACCGACCAGTAGCCGCACGGTCCCTCAAGGCCCGGTTCCCCCGTACGACGGCGGGAGCCGGGCCCCGGCGTGACCGGGCGGCGCGGGAGACCAGCGAAGGGGACACCCGGATGCACGCGGACGACATCGCGAGGCCACTCGCCGGGTGGACGGCCCTGCGGGGGCCCGTCGCGCGCTCCCGGACCGCCAGGACGGCCCGTCCCCGCCCGGCGGCGGGCCGCGGGGGCAAGCCGGGCCCCGGCAGGCCCCGGCCGCCCCGCGGCACCGTCCTGGGCGGACTGCGGGCCCTGCACGCCCGCGCCAAGCGGGCCTGGGACCGGCCGCTGACCGCCTACTACCTGATCCTCGGCGGCTCGCTGCTGATCATCGTGCTCGGCCTGGTGATGGTCTACTCCGCCTCCCAGATCAAGGCGCTGCAGAACGGTCTGCCGCCCAGCTTCTTCTTCCGCAAGCAGCTGCTCGCCGCCGCCATCGGCACCGTGCTGCTGCTCGCCGCCGCCCGCATGCCCGTCAAGCTGCTGCGGGCCTTCGCCTACCCGGCGCTCGCCGGCTCCTTCTGCCTGCTCTGCCTGGTCCAGGTGCCCGGCATCGGCGAGACCATCAACGGCAACACCAACTGGATCGCCCTGGGCGGCCCCTTCCAGCTCCAGCCGAGCGAGTTCGCCAAACTCGCGCTCGTGCTGTGGGGCGCCGACCTGCTGGCCCGCAAACAGGCCAAGAAGCTGCTCACCCAGTGGAAGCACCTGCTGGTGCCCCTGGTGCCCGTCACCTTCGTACTGCTCGGGCTGATCATGCTCGGGGGCGACATGGGGACCACCGTCGTCCTCACCGCCGTACTGCTGGGGCTCCTGTGGATCGCGGGCGCCCCGACCCGGCTCTTCTCCGGGGTCTTCGGCGTCACCGCCGTGCTGGCCGTACTGTTCATCAAGACCAGCGCCAACCGGATGTCCCGCCTGGCCTGCATCGGCGCCACCGACCCGGGCACCAATGACCAGTGCTGGCAGGCCGTGCACGGCATCTACGCCCTGGCCAACGGCGGCTGGTTCGGTGCCGGGCTCGGGGCGAGTGTGGAAAAATGGGGCGAACTCCCCGAACCCCATACGGACTTCATCTTCGCCATCACCGGCGAGGAGCTCGGTCTCGCGGGGACGCTGTCGGTGCTCGCCCTGTTCGCGGCTCTAGGCTATGCGGGTATCCGCGTGGCCGGACGCACGGAGGACCCCTTCGTGAGGTACGCCGCGGGAGGGGTGACCACCTGGATCACGGCCCAGGCCGTGGTCAACATCGGCGCGGTGCTCGGTCTGCTGCCGATCGCCGGGGTGCCCCTGCCGCTGTTCTCCTACGGAGGGTCCGCCCTGCTGCCGACCATGTTCGCCATCGGGCTGCTGATCGCCTTCGCGCGCGACGAACCCGGTGCGCGGGCGGCGCTGGCCATGCGGCAGCCTGGGGTGAGATGGAAGACGATGAGACGGCGCGTCAAGAAGCGACCGTCCGGAGAGCGGTGAATTTCGGTGCATGTCGTACTCGCCGGTGGGGGGACCGCCGGCCACATCGAGCCCGCGCTCGCCCTCGCGGACGCCCTGCGCAGGCAGGACCCGACCGTGGGGATCACGGCGCTCGGCACGGAGCGGGGTCTGGAGACCCGGCTCGTGCCCGAGCGGGGCTATGAGCTGGGCCTGATCCCCGCCGTCCCGCTGCCGCGCAAGCCCACGCCCGAGCTGATCACGGTCCCCGGGCGGCTGCGCGGCACGATCAAGGCCGCGGAGCAGATCCTGGAGCGCACCAAGGCGGACTGCGTGGTCGGCTTCGGCGGCTACGTGGCGCTGCCCGGCTACCTGGCCGCCAAGCGGCTCGGCGTGCCGATCATCGTGCACGAGGCCAACGCGCGCCCCGGCCTGGCCAACAAGATCGGCTCGCGTTACGCGGCCGGTGTCGCCGTGTCCACCCCGGACAGCAAGCTGCGCAACGCCCGCTACGTGGGCATCCCGCTGCGGCGCACCATCGCGACCCTGGACCGGGTCGCCGCCCGGCCGGAGGCGCGCCACTACTTCGGGCTCGACCCCAACCTGCCGACGCTGCTGGTCTCCGGCGGTTCGCAGGGTGCCCGCAGGCTGAACGAGGTCGTCCAGGCCTCGGTGCCGTTCCTGCAGCGCGCGGGCATCCAGATCCTGCACGCGGTCGGTCCGAAGAACGACCTGCCGCATGTGGACAACATGCCCGGAATGCCGCCCTATGTCCCGGTACCGTACCTGGACCGGATGGATCTCGCGTACGCCGCGGCCGACATGATGCTCTGCCGCGCGGGTGCGATGACCGTCGCCGAGCTGTCCGCCGTCGGGCTGCCCGCCGCCTATGTCCCGCTGCCCATCGGCAACGGCGAACAGCGGCTCAACGCCCAGCCGGTGGTCAAGGCGGGCGGCGGTCTGCTGGTCGACGACGCCGAGCTGAGCACGCAGTGGCTGCAGAGCCAGGTGCTCCCGGTGCTCGGCGACCCGCACCGGCTGTACGAGATGTCCCGCGCCGCCGCCGAGTTCGGGCGCCGCGATGCCGACGACCTGCTCGTCGGCATGGTGTACGAGGCGATTGCCGCACACAGAGCGGGCTGAGTGCCCGTAGGAGCAGGAGGCTAGGGGAGCGTGGCCGGACCGACGACCGCTCAACGCGGTGGCTCGAAGAGCAGGAACGCGAGGAGCGGGAAGTCGGCCCGGTCCGGCCCCTCCCGGCCGCCCGGCAAACGCCCGGCGCGCCGCCCCCGGCCCACGCGCCGCAGGTTCGTCCTGTGGGCCGTCCTCACCGTGCTGGTGGGCGGCGCGGCCGGCTGGGCCCTCTATGGCTCCAGCTGGCTGCGCGCCACCCGGGTGGAGGTCAGCGGGCTCGCCGTGCTGACGCCCGAGGAGGTCCGCGCGGCCGCCGCCGTCCCGCTCGGCGAACCCCTCGTCTCGGTGGACACCGACGCCATCGCCGAACGCCTGCGCAAGGCCCTGCCGAGGATCGACACCGTCGACGTCGAACGGTCATGGCCGCACGCGATCGCACTGAAAGTGGTCGAGCGACAGCCCAGGGCGATCATCGAAAAAGGCGGAAAGTTTATTGAAATCGACGGTTCGGGCGTGCGGTTCGCCACAGTCGATCACGCCCCGCCGAACGTCCCCCGGCTCTCCCTGGAGGCCGCGACCTCGCCGAGCCTGCGCCGCTTCGGGCCCGCGCGGCTGGAGCGCGAGGGCGTCCGGGTCGCCGAGGCACTGCCCGCCGCCGTGCGCGCCGCCACCCGCGTCATCCACGTACGCTCGTACGACGCCATCACCCTCGACCTGACGGGTGGTCGGACGGTGGTCTGGGGGAGCGGGGAGCGTGGCGAGGCGAAGGCGCGCACGCTCCTGGCGCTCCTGAAGGCCGCGAAGGGCGCGAACCACTTCGACGTGAGCGCTCCCAGCGCCCCCGCGGCGTCGGGGAGTTGACGGAGAGGCGGCTCTCGCAGCACCCTGACTGGCTACGGCTATGGGTGATCACATAGGGTGAAAAGAAAAACGGGAGGTTCGGCGTGTTCGTTGAACACGCGCCGCTTGTCGACTTAGTGTCCTGTTCGGAGAACTCCGGCGAACGGCGGCACCCGTAACCCTAAACTTCAGGTTGAGGGTTCGGGTCGGCACTTCGGAACCGTCCCCCAGGCATACGTAACTCGAGGCGAGAGGCCTTCGACGTGGCAGCACCGCAGAACTACCTCGCAGTCATCAAGGTCGTCGGCATCGGCGGCGGTGGCGTGAACGCCATCAACCGGATGATCGAGGTCGGTCTCAAGGGCGTCGAGTTCATCGCGATCAATACCGATGCACAGGCCCTGCTGATGAGCGACGCCGACGTCAAGCTCGACGTCGGCCGGGAGCTCACCCGGGGCCTCGGCGCCGGCGCGAACCCCGATGTCGGCCGCAAGGCCGCCGAGGACCACCGCGAGGAGATCGAGGAGGTCCTCAAGGGGGCCGACATGGTCTTCGTCACCGCGGGCGAGGGCGGCGGCACCGGCACCGGTGGCGCGCCCGTCGTCGCCAACATCGCCCGCTCGCTGGGCGCCCTGACGATCGGTGTGGTCACCCGCCCGTTCACCTTCGAGGGCCGCCGCCGGGCGAACCAGGCCGAGGACGGCATCGCCAGCCTCCGCGACGAGGTCGACACCCTCATCGTGATCCCCAATGACCGACTGCTGTCCATCTCGGACCGTCAGGTGAGCGTGCTCGACGCGTTCAAGTCTGCCGACCAGGTGCTGCTGTCCGGTGTCCAGGGCATCACCGACCTCATCACCACCCCGGGTCTGATCAACCTCGACTTCGCGGACGTCAAGTCCGTGATGTCCGAGGCGGGCTCGGCGCTCATGGGCATCGGCTCCGCCCGCGGCGACGACCGCGCGGTGGCCGCCGCGGAGATGGCCATTTCCTCGCCGCTGCTGGAGGCGTCCATCGACGGCGCCCGCGGTGTGCTGCTCTCCATCTCCGGCGGCTCCGACCTCGGTCTCTTCGAGATCAACGAGGCCGCGCAGCTGGTCAGCGAGGCCGCCCACCCCGAGGCCAACATCATCTTCGGTGCGGTCATCGACGACGCCCTGGGCGACGAGGTCCGGGTCACGGTCATCGCCGCCGGGTTCGACGGCGGCCAGCCGCCGGCCAAGGGCAGCCGGGACAAGGTGCTCGGTTCCACCTACGGCGGCGGCCGCGAGGAGAGCCCCGCGGCGCCGACCCCGCGTCAGGCCCCCGCGGCCGACCCGGTCCGGCCCTCCTTCGGCGGTCTCGGCAGCGTGACCCCGCGCAGCGAGGAGTCCCCGCTCGCCGACCCGGCCCCGGTCGCCGAGATGCCCCCGCCGCCGGCGGTCTCCCCGCAGGTTCCCCCGGCCCGTCCCTACCAGGACTCGACCGCCGAGGAACTCGACGTCCCGGACTTCCTCAAGTAGTACTCCGCGAGTGAGCGGGCCCCCAGGGATCACTTAGTGATAGGGCATCAGCACGCAGTGACATGCGAAGACCACGTGGGCGGCGCCCACTTCGCCTTCACCGACCGGTGGGGCGGGGTGAGCGCCGCTCCGTATGACGAGCTCAACCAGGGCGGCGGGGTCGGCGACGACCCCGCCGCCGTGCGGACCAACCGCGAGCGGGCGGCGAAGTCGCTCGGGCTCGACCCGGCCGGGGTCGTCTGGATGCACCAGGTGCACGGGCGGGACGTGGCCGTGGTCGACGGACCGTGGGACCCCGCGGACCCGGCCGGAATCCCCGCGGTCGACGGGGTGGTGACGGCCCGTCGCGGTCTCGCCCTCGCCGTGCTGACGGCGGACTGCACCCCGGTGCTGCTCGCCGACCCGGTCGCCGGGGTCACCGGCGCGGCCCACGCGGGCCGCCCGGGGCTGGTCGCCGGAGTGGTCCCCGCGACCGTCGAGGCGATGACCGGCCTGGGCGCGGACCCGGCCCGGATCGTCGCTCTCATCGGCCCCTCGGTCTGCGGCCTGTGCTACGAGGTGCCCGAGACCATGCGCGCCGAGGTCGCGGAGGTCGTGCCGGAGGCCCGGGCCACCACCCGCAAGGGCACCCCGTCCGTGGACGTGGCCGCGGGGGTCCGTGCCCAGCTGCACCGGCTCGGCATCCGGGTGGCGAAGCAGTCACCCGTCTGCACGCTGGAGTCGGCGGACCATTTCTCTTACCGGCGCGAGCGCATCACCGGGCGGCTCGCGAGCTACGTCTGGTTGGACGCGGAACTGTGACGGACCGTAGAACGGAACTGGCCGAGAACCTGGCACGGGTGGAGGAACGTATCTCCTCCGCCTGCGCCGCGGCGGGCCGCGGGCGCGAGGAGGTGACCCTCATCGTGGTCACCAAGACCTACCCCGCGAGCGATGTACGGCTGCTCGCCGAGCTGGGGGTCCGGCACGTCGCCGAGAACCGCGACCAGGACGCCGCCCCCAAGGCCGCCGAGTGCGCGGACCTGCCCCTGAACTGGCACTTCGTCGGACAATTGCAGACGAACAAGGTCCGTTCGGTGCTGGGATATGCCGATGTGGTGCACTCGGTCGACCGAATGCGACTGGTCACGGCCCTCTCGACGGCGGCCGTCCGGGCCGGGCGCGAGGTCGACTGCCTGATCCAGGTGGCCCTCGACGCCGAGTCGGGCGAGCGCGGGGAGCGCGGGGGCGTCGCCCCGGACGGGGTGCTGGAGCTCGCGGACGCGCTCGCCGCGGCGGAAGGACTCCGGCCGGCGGGCCTCATGACGGTCGCTCCGCTCGCCGGTCCCTACGCGGGACGGCCCCGGGCGGCCTTCGACCGGCTGATGGAAATCTCAACGGGCCTGCGCGCGGCCCATCCTGCTGCGAACATGGTGTCAGCAGGTATGAGCGCGGATCTGGATGACGCCGTTGCGGCCGGGGCGACACATGTACGTGTCGGCTCGGCGGTACTCGGAGTCCGACCCCGGCTCGGGTAACGTCGCCAAGAAGTCGGACCACAGCAGAAAATATGGTCATTCCCATCAAAAGGTGGGCGGACCGCGTGGATCCGGGCCCGTTGACGGAGCCGATCCACCACAGAGCGGAGGACGCAGAGAATGGCCGGCGCGATGCGCAAGATGGCGGTCTACCTCGGCCTCGTGGAGGACGATGGGTACGACGGCCCGGGGTTCGACCCCGATGACGAGTTCGAGCCCGAGCCGGAGCCCGACCGGCGACGGCAGCAGCAACACCAGGCCCAGCAGACACAATCGGACGAACCGGTCCGAGTCGCCCAGCCACCTGCCCAGCGCGAACCCGCTCCGCTCGTAGCGGAAACGGGACGACCCGCCCGAATCGCCCCCGTGGCATCCATCACACCCGAACGCCACTCTCTGGAGAAGAACGCACCGGTGATCATGCCCAAGGTTGTGTCCGAGCGGGAGCCCTACCGCATCACGACATTGCACCCTCGGACCTACAACGAGGCCCGTACCATCGGGGAACACTTCCGTGAGGGCACCCCGGTGATCATGAATCTCACGGAGATGGACGACACCGACGCGAAGCGACTTGTCGACTTTGCCGCCGGTCTCGTCTTCGGACTCCACGGCAGCATCGAGCGGGTGACGCAGAAGGTGTTCCTGCTGTCTCCTGCTAACGTCGATGTCACGGCGGAGGACAAGGCCCGCATCGCAGAGGGTGGGTTCTTCAATCAGAGCTGAGACGCAAAACCGGTCAATGCCGGGTGAATGACGGCCCGACAGGCCGGGTACGAGCAAGGGGAGAGGGAAGCGCGAGAGATGAGCATCGCACTCGACGTGATCTACATCGCGCTGTACTGCTTCCTGTTCGTCCTGATCTTCCGGCTGGTGATGGATTACGTCTTCCAGTTCGCACGCTCATGGCAACCCGGTAAGGCGATGGTGGTCGTCCTTGAGGCCACCTACACTGTCACCGATCCACCGCTCAAGCTTCTGCGGCGGGTCATCCCGCCGCTGCGTCTCGGGGGCGTGGCGCTCGACCTGTCCTTCTTCGTACTGATGATCATCGTCTACATCCTGATCACCGTCGTGAGCCGGCTGTGAACGCGGCTGTGAACGATACGGTCTTGCCGATTGCCGACGACTACGTTGAGGTGAAGAAGAGATGCCGTTGACCCCCGAGGACGTGCGGAACAAGCAGTTCACGACCGTCCGGCTACGAGAAGGCTATGACGAGGACGAAGTCGATGCCTTTCTCGACGAGGTCGAGGCCGAACTGACCCGGTTGCTCCGGGAGAACGAGGACCTGCGCGCCAAGCTGGCCGCCGCCACGCGTGCCGCCGCGCAGAACCAGCAGCAGGGAATGCGCAAGCCCGAGCCGCAGGACCAGCGAGGTCCCGGGGCTCCCGTGCCCGCCGCCATATCCGGACCGCAGCCGGTGCCGCCGCAGCAACAGCAGATGGGCGGCCCGCCGCAGCTGCCGGGCGGTGCCCCGCAGCTTCCGGCAGGCCCCGGCGGTCACGGCCACGGTCCCCAGGGCCCGCACGGTCCCGGCCCGATGGGACAGAACGGTCCGATGGGTGGCCCCATGGGCGGCCCCATGGGACAGAACGGACCGATGGGTCAGAACGGCATGGGCCAGAACGGTCCCATGGGGCAGAACCCCATGGGTCAGAACGGTCCTATGGGGCAGAACGGCCCCATGGGTCAGGGCGGTCCGATGGGCGGCCCCGGTCCCCAGCTGCCGCAGCCTGGCCAGGGTCCGGGCGGTGACAGTGCCGCCCGAGTGCTGTCGCTCGCTCAGCAGACCGCCGACCAGGCGATCGCGGAGGCCCGTTCCGAGGCCAACAAGATCGTCGGCGAGGCGCGCAGCCGCGCCGAGGGTCTGGAGCGGGACGCCCGCGCCAAGGCCGATGCCCTGGAGCGGGACGCCCAGGAGAAGCACCGCGTCGCGATGGGCTCGCTGGAGTCCGCCCGCGCCACGCTGGAGCGCAAGGTCGAGGACCTGCGCGGCTTCGAGCGGGAGTACCGCACGCGCCTGAAGTCCTACCTGGAGAGCCAGCTGCGCCAGCTGGAGAACCAGGCGGACGACTCGCTGGCCCCGCCGCGCAACCCCAACACCCCGTCGCTGCCCGCGGCCCCCTCGATGAGCGGGTCGATGGCCTCGGCAGGTGCGGGCATGGGCGGTCACAGCATGGGCGGCAACCCGTCCATGGGCGGCAACACCTCCATGGGGGGCAACACCCCGATGGGTGCCCCGTCGTACGGCGGCCAGCAGCAGATGTCCCCGGCGATGACCCAGCCGATGGCACCGGTGCGGCCGCAGGGCCAGCAGTCGATGCCGCAGGCGCCGTCCCCGATGCGGGGCTTCCTGATCGACGAGGACGACAACTAGTCGGCGGCGCGCAGCCGACGGCAATCAGCGGGCCGGGCCCGGGACATGAGTCCCGGGCCCGGCCCGTTTTCGGTGGTTTTCCCCCACCTGTTCCCTTGCCCCGCTTTTTCTGATGCACACACAAAAGCGCCGGTCGCCCGGGGGATCCCTGGGCGACCGGCGCTTCCGGTTCGTTACGCCTTGCGGAGACGGAACGTCAGGCCGAGACCCTCGTCCTCGAACGGCTCGCCGAAGGAACCGTCCGCGTCACCGGAGAGGAAGTCGGTCGCCAGGACCTCGTCCGCGATGAGCATCGCGTGCTCCGTGAGCGCCGTCGTGGTCTCGTCCTCCGTCGCCAGCCAGCGCAGCGCGATACGGTCCGCGACGTCCAGGCCGCTGTTCTTGCGGGCCTCCTGGATCAGCCGGATCGCGTCACGGGCGAGGCCCGCGCGGCGCAGCTCGGGCGTGATCTCCAGGTCGAGGGCCACGGTGGCACCCGAGTCGGAGGCCACCGACCAGCCCTCGCGCGGGGTCTCGGTGATGATGACCTCGTCGGGGGAGAGCGCCACGGTCTCGCCGTCCACCACCACGGACGCGGTGCCCTCGCGCAGCGCCAGCGACAGTGCGGCGGCGTCCGCCTCGGCGATCGCCTTGGCCACGGCCTGCACACCCTTGCCGAAACGGCGGCCGAGCGCCCGGAAGTTCGCCTTGGCGGTCGTGTCGACCAGCGAACCCCCGACCTCCGAGAGGGAGGCCAGCGAGGAGACGTTGAGCTCCTCGGCGATCTGGGCGCGCAGCTCGGTACCCAGGTCCTCGAAGCCGGCGGCCGCGACCAGCGCGCGGGACAGCGGCTGCCGGGTCTTGACCCCGGACTCCGCGCGGGTGGCGCGGCCGAGCTCGACCAGACGGCGCACCAGCAGCATCTGCCGGGACAGCTCGGGGTCGATGAGCGCGGTGTCGGCCTTCGGCCAGGTCGACAGGTGCACCGACTCCGGCGCCTGGGGGGTCACCGGGACCACCAGGTCCTGCCACACCCGCTCGGTGATGAACGGGACCAGCGGCGCCATCAGGCGGGTGACGGTCTCGACGACCTCGTGCAGCGTGCGCAGCGCGGCCGCGTCACCCTGCCAGAACCGGCGGCGGCAGCGCCGCACGTACCAGTTGGACAGGTCGTCCACGAAGGTGGACAGCAGCTTGCCCGCGCGCTGGGTGTCGTACGCCTCCAGCGCCTGGGTGACCTGGTCGGTCAGCGCGTTGAGCTCGCTGAGCAGCCAGCGGTCGATCAGCGGCCGGTCCGCCGGGGCCGGGTCGGACGCCGAGGGCGCCCAGCCGGACGTCCGGGCGTAGAGCGCCTGGAAGGCCACCGTGTTCCAGTAGGTGAGGAGCGTCTTGCGGACGACCTCCTGGATCGTGCCGTGGCCCACGCGGCGCGCGGCCCACGGGGAACCGCCCGCGGCCATGAACCAGCGGACCGCGTCGGCGCCGTGCTGGTCCATCAGCGGGATCGGCTGGAGGATGTTGCCCAGGTGCTTGGACATCTTCCGGCCGTCCTCGGCGAGGATGTGCCCGAGGCAGACCACGTTCTCGTACGACGACTTGTCGAACACCAGGGTGCCGACCGCCATCAGGGTGTAGAACCAGCCACGCGTCTGGTCGATGGCCTCCGAGATGAACTGCGCCGGGTAGCGCTTCTCGAAGAGCTCCTTGTTCCGGTACGGGTAGCCCCACTGGGCGAAGGGCATCGAGCCCGAGTCGTACCAGGCGTCGATGACCTCGGGCACGCGGACGGCGGTGTGGGAGCAGCCGTCGGCGGTGCAGGTGAAGGTGACCTCGTCGATGTACGGGCGGTGCGGGTCGAGGCCGCTCCGGTCGGTGCCGGTGAGCTCGGAGAGCTCGGCCAGCGAGCCGACGCAGGTGAGGTGGTCGTCCTCGCAGCGCCAGACGGGCAGCGGGGTGCCCCAGTAGCGGTTGCGGGAGAGCGCCCAGTCGATGTTGTTGTTCAGCCAGTCGCCGAAGCGGCCGTGCTTGACCGAGTCGGGGAACCAGTTGGTCTTCTCGTTCTCCGCCAGAAGCCGGTCCTTGACGGCGGTGGTGCGGATGTACCAGGACGGCTGCGCGTAGTACAGCAGCGCGGTGTGGCAGCGCCAGCAGTGCGGGTAGCTGTGCTCGTAGGCCACGTGCTTGAAGAGCAGGCCGCGCTCGGAGAGGTCTTCGACGAGCTTCTCGTCGGCCTTCTTGAAGAACTGGCCGCCGACCAGGCCAAGGCCCTCCTCGAAGGTGCCGTCCGGGCGGACCGGGTTGACCACCGGCAGGCCGTAGGCGCGGCAGGTCTTCAGGTCGTCCTCACCGAAGGCCGGGGCCTGGTGGACGATACCGGTGCCGTCCTCGGTGGTGACGTACTCGGCGTTGACGACGAAGTGGGCGGCCTCGGGGAACTCGACCAGGTCGAACGGGCGCCGGTAGGCCCAGCGCTCCATCTCGGCTCCGGTGAAGGACTGACCCGTCGCCGTCCAGCCCTCGCCGAGGGCCTTCTCCAGCAGCGGCTCGGCCACGACCAGCTTCTCGCTGCCGTCGGTGGCCACGACGTAGGTGACGTCGGGGTGCGCGGCGGCGGCCGTGTTGGAGACCAGCGTCCACGGGGTGGTCGTCCACACCAGCAGCGACGCCTCGCCCGCCAGCGGGCCGGACGTCAGCGGGAAGCGGACGAAGACCGACGGGTCGACGACCGTCTCGTAGCCCTGCGCCAGCTCGTGGTCCGACAGGCCGGTGCCGCAGCGGGGGCACCAGGGGGCGACGCGGTGGTCCTGGACCAGCAGGCCCTTCTTGAAGATCTCCTTCAGCGACCACCACACGGACTCGACGTACTCGGGGTCCATGGTGCGGTACGCGTCGTCCAGGTCCACCCAGTAGCCCATGCGGGTGGTGAGCTCGGCGAAGGCGTCCGTGTGCCGGGTCACCGACTCGCGGCACTTGGCGTTGAACTCGGCGATGCCGTACGCCTCGATGTCCTTCTTGCCGTTGAAGCCCAGCTCCTTCTCGACCGCGAGCTCGACCGGCAGGCCGTGGCAGTCCCAGCCCGCCTTGCGGCCGACGTGGTAGCCCTGCATCGTGCGGAAGCGGGGGAAGACGTCCTTGAAGACGCGGGCCTCGATGTGGTGGGCGCCCGGCATGCCGTTGGCGGTCGGCGGGCCCTCGTAGAACACCCACTCGGGGCGGCCCTCGGACTGCTCCAGGCTTCGGGCGAAGACCTTGCTCTCGCGCCAGAAATCGAGCACGGCGTGCTCGAGCGCGGGCAGGTCCACCTGGGCGGGTACCTGGCGGTACTGCGGCTGCGGACTCATGGGGTGCTTCCTCCGGCGGGACGTCATGGCGCTGTCCGTCGGAGGGACGA
This sequence comes from Streptomyces sp. UNOC14_S4, assembly GCF_020740835.1. Taxonomy (GTDB): domain Bacteria; phylum Actinomycetota; class Actinomycetes; order Streptomycetales; family Streptomycetaceae; genus Streptomyces. Next base: position 878 of record NZ_JAINFC010000090.1, on the reverse strand, counting down.
GAGACGCTGCTCCCGCGGTACCACCCTCCTTGGCCGCGGGCGTGCGCCCGTGGCCCCCTCATTGGGCCGCGATGCCGGTTCTACTGACCGCGGGCGGACCCGGGGCGTTCTTCCGGCGGCTCAGGGCTGATCTTCACACCGCGCACGCCCCCGGGCTTCCACCGTCCCCGAGTCGCTCCTGGCTGCGTACGGCGCTACTCGTCCCTTCCACGCCTTTCGCTGCGCCCAGTGTAAGGGCCCGCGCCGACCACGGCCCACCGGATACCGGTGAGGGCCGGGGGCGGGGCGCGCGGCCGGTGACCGGCGTGCCCCGTTGCCGCGTGCCCGGTGGGGATTTATCGTTCCGGCACGATTCGCGCGCAAGATCATAAAATGTGAAGGGGCCGCGATCATGGTGGCGAAGAAGACGGCGGCGAAGTCCGCGGCGGGTGCCGCGGCCGGGAAAACCGCAGTCGGGAAGGCTGCGCCGGGGGAGGCGGCGGCCAAGGCCACGAAGAAGGCCGCGAAGACGACGACCGCGAAGGCGGCCGGGAAGACCGCCGCTGCGGCGAAGAAGACGACCGCCGGAGCCACCCGGTCGGCCCCTGCGAAGGCCGCGAAGAAGACAGCCGGGGCGGAGGGCAGGGCAGAGGGCAAGGCGGCCGCGCCCGCACCCGCGAAGAAGGCCGCGCCTGAGAAGAAGGCCGCAGCGGCGAAGAAAGTCGCGAAGAAGGCCACGGAGAAGGTCACGAAGAAGGCCACGGAAAAGGTCATGGGAAAGGCCGCCCCCGCCGCTCCCAAGGCCGCGCCCGCACGGAAGGCCGCTGCCCCTGCCGCGAAGAAGGCCCCCGCCGCCAAGAAGGCCCCCGCCAGGAAAACGGCCGAGGCCGCCGCAGGAG